>JAYTDA010000380.1:0-22580 GCA_043736155.1 Paracoccaceae bacterium
TGCCTTCGGACATCCGGCGTTCGGCAAACTCGGTGACGATGATCGCATCATCGACCAGCATCCCCACCGCCAGGATCAGCGAAAACAGCACGACGATATTGACGGTAAAGCCGAACATCGACAGCGCCAGCATCCCCATCAGGAACGATGCCGGAATAGCCAGCCCGATCAGGATCGATGCCCGGCCCGACAGGGCAAACAGGATGACGATGAACACCAGAATGACCGCTGTCAGCACCGAGTTCTGCAGGTCAGCCAGCAACTGCCGGATATCCTTGGATTTGTCCTGGCTGAATGTGACCACGGTGCCTTCGGGCAACAGCGGATCATACTCCTTCACGATGGCTTTCACCGCATCCACGGTTTCGATCAGGTTGGCTCCGGTGCGTTTTGACACTTCGATCGCCACGGCAGATACGCCGTTCAGGCGGGTGATGGTTTCGCGGTCCTTGAAGGTGGGGCGGATCTCGGCAATGTCGCCCGCCGTGACCACCGCATCGCTGGTGGAAATCACCGGCAGGTTCGCCACATCGATCGCGGTTTCGATCAGCGACGGCACCTTGATGGCATAACGCCCCTCGGCCCCTTCCAGCGACCCTGCGGCCACCAGCTGGTTGTTGGCACTGAAGCCTGCAATCAGCATGTCGGGGCGCAGGCCATAGGAGGACAGTTTGGACGGATCCACAATCACCTCGACCAGATCATCGCGGGCACCCTGCAGCGCGGCTTCCAGCACATTGGGCAGGTCCTTGATCCGGTCGCGCAGGTCGCGGGCGGTTTTGGCCAGCACCTGTTCCGGCACATCGCCTGACAGGGTAATGACCAGCACCGGGAATTCGGAAATGTTCACCTCGTTGATCGAAGGTTCATCGGCACCTTGCGGCAATTCGGGCCGCGCCTGTCCGACCTTGTTGCGCACATCATCCAGCGCCTTTGCCAGATCGGCCCCGGCCTGAAATTCCAGCAGCACGTTGCCGCCGCCCTGATAGGCGGTGGAGGTCATCTTTTTGATGCCGCTGATCGATTTCAGCGCGGTTTCCATCGGGCGCAGCAGCAGCCGTTCGGCATCCTCGGGGGAAATCCCGGCATAACCCATCGACACATAGATGATCGGAATCTGGATGTCGGGTTCAGCTTCCTTGGGGATGCTGATATAGGCCATGGTGCCGGCCAGCATCAGAAACACCAGCACCGACAGCGTCAGCCGGGCATTGGCAATGGCGGTTTCAACGATCCTCATTCGGTGGCCTGTGACGCTTCGGCGATGATCACCCTGTCGCCATCGCGCACCAGATCCTGCCCGGCCACGATGATCCGCACATCTGTCGGTACACCGGTCACCACCAGCCCCTCGGCGATATCGTCGACAATCTCGATCTCGACAAAGCGGGCGATATTGTCGGCTCCTGCGACGCGCAGGCCGATCCTGCCGTCTTCTGACAGGGTAATGACGGATTTGGGCACCGTCACCGCCTGCACCGTTGCGGCAAACAGTTCGACATCGGCGGTCATCCCGGCAGGGATCACCGCTTCGGGGTTTGGCAGCGCAATCTCCACCGGGAATGTCCGGGTTTCAGCCGAGGCCTCACGCGCCACAAAGCGGACGGTGCCTTGCAGTTCGGTGCCATTGACCAGCCGGATCAGCGCCTTGGCGCCGGGGGTGATATGGCCGATATCGCGCTCGCTGACCTCTGCCTTGACCAGAATCGGGTCCAGCGACAGGATGGTGGCAATCGGGGTGCCGGTCTGGACCCATTCGCCCAGCTCCACATCGACGCTGTCAACCAACCCGTCAAACGGCGACTTCAGGTCCAGCCGGTCCACAGCGGCCCGCGCCAGTGTCAATTCAGCCTCGGCGGCATCGCGGGCCGACCGGGCACTGGTCAGTTCGATCTCGGGCGCATTGCCACCGTCAAACAGCCGCTGCGCCACGGCAAATTCGCGTTCCCGCTGCGCCAGCGCGATTTCGGAAATCCGGGCACGGGCCACGGTTTCCGGCCCCTCCAGCGTCATCACCACGGTATCGGCGGCGACGGCGTCGCCTTTGGTCAGCGACAGCTGGTTGACAATGCCTTCGGCGCGCGCCGCCAGAACCGCATGCTTGTCGGGAGCGGTTGACCCCGACATCCGGATCTTGCGGGCGTGTTCGGCAAATACCGGCACCACACCGGCCACGGTGCGGATCAGCGGTGCCGCTTCGACAGCGACCGGTTCAGCGCCAGTGGGGGCTTCGGCCGCCGATGCCGCTGTATCCGCCTGTGCCGCGCCATGGCTGCCGACCCGGGCGAATTCGCCGGTGGCAATCCAAGCACCGGCACCGACCAGCACAATCAGGGCGGCAATCCGGTGAGCCTTGAATAATGACGCCATCGCCAAACCTCCTGAAAAACCCGGCGACCCGGTTTCGGATATCGCCCAACCCGTGCCTTGGGCTGAAACGCCCGGTTGCACGCCAAATTTGCCGGCCAGTGATACCGGCGATACCGGCCGCTAAAGACCCTTGTTAAATAGTCGCCCTTTACCGTGAGGTCCAGACCGGTATCGCGGTTAATCGGCGCGGAATCGGGTGAAAATCGGGTGAAAACCGGGACTGCCGACGGGTCACTTCGGGGCAAAGGA
Organism: Paracoccaceae bacterium; assembly: GCA_043736155.1. GTDB lineage: Bacteria > Pseudomonadota > Alphaproteobacteria > Rhodobacterales > Rhodobacteraceae > JANNRR01. The sequence goes on from JAYTDA010000380.1 coordinate 2,620, forward strand.
GCCGCCAGGGGCGCAAATCCCGGTTTTTGCAGCGCCGGTGTGCGTTACCCGGTGCTGAAATCAGCCGGTCAGCCGGGACAGGGCAACCGGGCATGCCACCTGATGGTCGGGATGCAGATATTGCAGGACGGGAATGCGTTGGCTGCAGGTGGCGATCGCCTGCGGGCAGCGGGTGCGGAACACACAGCCCGACGGCGGTGCCAGCGGCGACGGCAGTTCGCCCTGCACCACCGGGCGGGGCCGCGCCTTTTCCCGAACCGGGTCGGGGATCGGCACCGAAGCCACCAGCGCCTGGGCATAGGGGTGTACCGGTGCCCCGATCAGGCTGCGGGCCGGGGCCATTTCCATTTGCCGCCCCAGATACATCACCATCACCCGGTCCGAGATGTTCTTCACCACCGACAGGTCATGGGCGATAAAGATCATCGACAGCGCCATGTCGCGCTGCAGATCGCGCAGCAGGTTGATGACCTGCGCTCGGATCGACACATCCAGCGCCGACACCGGTTCATCGCAGATCAGCAACCGGGGCTTCAGGATCAGCGCCCTTGCAATGCCGATACGCTGGCACTGGCCGCCGGAGAATTCGTGCGGATAGCGGTTGATCTGGTTGGGCAACAGGCCAACCCGTTGCATGATGTCGCGCACCCGCGCCCGGACCTCGGCTTTGGTAACCTCGGGGTGATGCGTCACCAAGGGTTCCGCGATGATCTCGCCCACCGGCATCCGGGGGTTCAGCGCGGCGAGCGGGTCCTGAAAGATCATCTGCACGTCGCGCCGCTGTTTGCGCCGCGCCTCGGCGGGCAGGGTCAGCAGGTCCTGCCCCTGCCACAAGACCTTGCCGGTTGAGGCGGGGATGGTGCCAATCACCGCCCGCGCCAGCGTCGATTTACCTGACCCGCTTTCACCAACGATGCCAAGGGTTTCCCCTTCGTCGAGATCAAACGACACACCGGCCACCGCGCGCAGTTGCAAAGGTCTGGTCCAGGGCCAGCTGCCGCGTGGCGCCACCGCGAAATCCACCGTCAGATCCTGCACCTGCAACAGCCGGGTCATGTGACGGCCCCGATCCCGGCATGGCAGGCGCGCAGGCGGTTGGCGGCGAATGGGCTCAGCGGCGGGACCTGCGCGGCACATACCGCCATCGCCAGCCCGCAGCGCGGCGCAAACGGGCAGCCGGGGGGCAGGGTGGACATGTTGGGCGGTTCGCCTGCGATGGTGCGCAGCCGGTCATCGTCGCGGTCCAGCCTTGGCACCGCCGCCAGCAATGCGGCGGTATAGGGATGCGACGGGGCGGCAAACACATCTTCGGTCGATCCGGTTTCCATCATCCGGCCACCATACATCACCATGGTGCGGTCACTGGACCCCGCCACGATGCCAAGGTCGTGGGTGATCAGAATGATCGCAGTGCCGAACCCGGCGCGAATTTCGGCCAGCAACGCCATGATCTGCGCCTGCACCGTGACATCCAGCGCCGTGGTCGGCTCATCCGCGATCAGCAGGCGCGGGCGGCACAGCAGCGCCATCGCAATCATCACCCGCTGCCGCATGCCGCCGGAAAACTCGTGCGGGTACATGTCGATGCGTGCGGCGGCATCAGGGATGCGCACCGCATCCAGCATCGCAAGGCTGTCGGCCCGGGCGGCACGCCGGGTGATGCCGCGGTGTTGCTCCAGCACCTCGGTCATCTGATCCACCACCCGCATATAGGGGTTCAGCGCCGTCATCGGGTCCTGAAACACCATGGCGATCTGCTGAGCCCGCACCCGGTTCAGTGCCGCCTGTGACAGGCCGATCAGTTCGGTGCCGTCATAACGCACCGACCCGGTGGCCTGGCCATTGCCGGCCAACAGCCCCATGATGGCAAAGGCGGTCTGGCTTTTGCCAGAGCCGCTTTCACCGACAATGGCAAGCGTTTCCCCGGGATCAACCGCAAAGCTGATGTCATTGACCGCCCGTACCAGACCATCGGCGGTCTTGAAGCTGACAGACAGATTGTTCACGCTCAGCAACGCCATGTCTCAGCGGTCCTTTGGGTCTAGCGCATCGCGCAAACCGTCGCCGACATAGTACAGCGCGAACTGGATGGCGATGAAAATGGCCAGTGGAAAGCCGATCTGCCACAGCGTGCCATATTGCATCTGGGATGCCCCCGCCGCGATCAGCGCCCCCAGCGAAGTATCGGGTTCCTGCACCCCCAGCCCCAGAAAGCTGATGAAGCTTTCATACAGGATCATCGATGGCACCAGCAGCGTTGCCATCACCACCACTACCCCCAGCAGATTGGGGATGATGTGGCGCAGGATGATCCGCACCGGGCGGACCCCGGTGGCCACCGCCGCCTCGACAAACTCGCGGTGGCGCAGCGAAAGGGTCTGGCCCCGCACCACCCGCGACATTTCCAGCCAGGACAACAGGCCGATGCCGATGAACAGCATGAACAGCGACCGGCCAAAGATCACCAGCATCAGGATCAGCACGAACATGTAGGGGATCGCCATCAGCACATCGACGGTGCGCATCATCACCCCGTCGATCCGGCCACCGACATAACCGGCAATCGCCCCGTACAGGGTGCCGATCACCACCGCGATCAGTGAGCCGACCAGACCGACCATGATCGAGACCTGGGTGCCCTGCACCGTGCGGGCAAACAGATCGCGCCCCAACTCGTCGGTGCCGAAATAGTGGCCATTGGCCAGTGACGGCATCCCGGTTTCAGCCACATTGCCCAGCACCGACCAGTCGATGTCTTCATTGCTCCAGGCGGCAATCAGCGGCCCAAGGGCGGCAAACAGGCAAATCGCCGCCAGCACCAGCAGCGACCAGAAGGCAGCGCGGTTCTGCACGAACCGCTGCCGCGCATCGCGCCACAGCGAGCGGCCCTGCTGGTCAACCGCAGCAGCGGCTTCAGCAGTGCTTAGGCCCGGGGGCGACAGTAGCGGGGCCATGCTTACAGCCGGATCTTCGGGTCGATCCAGGCGTACAGCACATCCACCAGCAGATTGAAGCTGATGGTCAGTACCCCGGTCAGAATGGTGATGCCCATGATCACCGCATAGTCGCGGTTCAGCGCCGAATTGACGAAATACTGGCCGATGCCGCCGGTGGAAAAATACATGTCGACCACCACCGAGCCGGTGATCATCGCCACAAACACCGGACCAAGGTAAGACAGCAGCGGCAACAGCGCCGGTTTCAGCGCATGGCGCAGGATGACCCGGCGCATGGGCAGGCCCTTGGCGCGGGCGGTGCGGATGAAATTGGCGTTCAGCACCTCCAGCATCGACGAGCGGGTGATCCGGGCAATCGAGGCCATGTAGCTGGTTGACAGCGCAATCACCGGCATGACGACAAACGGCCAGTGCCCGCCTTGCCAGCCGCCACCGGGCAACCAGCCCAGCCACAGGGTGAACACCAGCACCAACAGCGGTGCCAACACGAAATTCGGCAAGACCTGGGCCCCGATCGACAGCCCCACCGCCAGATAATCCAGCCAGGTGTTATGAGCCACCGCAGCGGCAACCCCCAAGCCAACCCCCAGCCCCACCGCCAGCACAAAGCCAATGGCGCCATAGGTCAGCGTCACCGGAAACCCGGCAGCGATCAGGTCATTGACAGAACGATCCTTGTATTTGAACGAGGGGCCGAAATCGAAATGCGCCACAACGCCCCAGGTGTAGTTCAGGATCTGCTCCGGCAACGGCTTGTCCAGCCCGAACCGCGCTTCGATATTGGCCAGCACTTCGGGGGGCAGGTTGCGGTCGCGGGTAAAGGGGTTGCCGGGGGCGGAATGCATCAGCACGAACGACGCCACGATCAGGATCAGGATGGTGGGGATCGCCACGGCCAGCCGGCGCAGGATGAAGGTCAGCATGTCAAAGGACCGAGACGGGCAGGGAAAGTCCGGGGTGCCCCATCCCGCGCCGCCCCGGACACCGATCCGGGGCCTCGAGGCTCAAAAGCCTGCGCCAGAGACTCGAGGCCCCCGCTTTCGCGGCGGCGGCGCGGGATATGGGTTGACGTCAGCACCCGACCCACGCCGAATGACCTGAGGACCAAAACCGGAAACACCGGCTCGTCACGGCGCAACACGGTACAGGTCTTTGGCATACCAGTTGGATTGCACGTTCTTGTAGGGCCAGCCCTTCACATCGGGTTTCAGCACGAAGTTCGAGGTATAGTGATACAGCGGGATGATCGGCATCTGATCGGCCAGAATCTGCTCTGCCTTGGTATAGTTCGGTTGCGGGTCCGCCAGAGTGCGGGCTTCGGCCAGCAGGGCATCATAGGCGGCGCTGGCAAACTTGCCGTCGTTGTTTTCATTGTCGGTGGTCATGATGTCGAGGAAAGTCGAGGCCTCGTTGTAATCGCCGCACCAGGCAAACCGGGCCAGGTCAAATTTGCGCTGTGCCCGGGTTTCCAGATAGGTTTTCCATTCATAATTGCTCAGGGTGATCGTCACCCCCAGTTTCTGCTTTTCCATCTGGGCCACCACGGTTGCCAGCGCCTTGTGGGCATCAGAGGTGTTGTAGATCAGGTTCAGGTCAATCGGGTTGTCGGGGCCGTAGCCTGCCGCTGTCAACAATTCCCTGGCCTTGGCGTCGCGTTCGGCTTGGGTCAATGTGCTGTAGGCGATGTCAGGCAGGGTAAAACCTGCGGTAAAGACATGGGTCAGGCCATAGGCCGGATATTGCCCGCCTTTCAGCACCTGTTCCACAATCACATCGCGGTCCAGCGCATAGGACAGCGCTTGCCGGACCCGCACATCCTGCAACGCCGGGTTGCCGGTGTCTGTCAGGTTGATCGTGTAGTAATAGGTGCACAGATAGGGCACGGCGGTGGCTTCGGCGGGAAACTGTTCCCGAAGCGACGGGTACTGGCCCAAAGGAATCTCGGTCTTTTCCAGCTCGCCGGCCTGATAGCGGGTCAGCGCCAGGTTTTCATCGTTGATCACAAGGGTTGTGACCTTGTCGATGATGGTATGGTCATTGTCCCAATAATGCGGGTTGCGCACCAGGTCGATCCGTTCATTCGGGACCTGTGCGCTGAGTTGATAGGCCCCGTTCGACACCATATTGCCGGGCCGGGTCCATTCGGTGCCATGCGCCGCGATCACCGACTGCTTGATCGGGAACAGGGTCGATTGCGTGGTCATCTGGGCGAAATAGGGGGTGGGGCGGACCAATGTCACCACCAGGGTGACATCATCGGGTGCTGTGACCCCCAATGTGTCCGGTGCCGCCTCTGCGGCGATGATTTCTGCGGCATTGGTCACATTGGCCAGTTCCAGAAACCACGCATAGGGCGAGGCGGTGGCGGGATCCACCGCGCGTTGCCAGCCATAGACGAAATCACCCGCCACCACCGGGCTGCCATCCGACCATCTGGCATCCGGGCGCAGGGTAAAGGTATAAACCTTGTTGTCGGGGCTGACACTATAGCCGGTTGCCACCCCCGGCACCAATGCGCCATCGGCATTCTGGTTCATCAAGCCTTCAAACAGGTTGCGCGCCACATCGTTGCCCGAGGTATCCTCGATCAACGCCGGATCAATCGTCGGCACATCATCCAGATCGCGGTAGGTAAAGGTCTGGATATCCGCCAGCGCCTCTCCGGTCACAGGGTGAACCCCGGCGGCAAAGCCCGCACTGGCGGCGATCAGACATAGGGATGCAACGCCTGCAGCAAGTCTGGATCTGGTGGTCATCTGAATCCCCTGTTGAAGAACGGTTTGGCCGTTTGCAGACCGGTTCACCCATCCTAGGAAGGTTCAGGGCGTCAGGTCCAGTGCCAAACACGGGGCGGGGTGGCGTGTGACCCAAGGTTGCAGACAGCTGGCAGATTTCAGCCGGGGGTTTCCGAGCACAGTGGAGTGCACAGTGGGGTGCACAGTGGGGTGCACAGTGGGGTGGCGGTTGCTGGCCCGCGCCGCTATCGTCTGCGCCACGGCGGGTGATGCGATCTGGGGACGGACCGGGGATGACGACTATAACGGGGACACTCGCGGCGCGGATCGGGGCGGATATCGGCGGCACCTTTACCGATGTCGTGCTGGAAACCGCAGGTGCCCGCCATTCAGCCAAGGTGCTGACCACCCCGGCGGCCCCGGAACTGGCGATCATCGAGGGCCTGCACCAGGTCTGCGCCAAGGCCGGGATTGCACCGGGGGCCATCACCCAGATCATCCATGGCACCACCCTAGCCACCAATGCCCTGATCGAGCGGCGCGGTGCCAGAACCGCGCTGATCACCACTGCCGGTTTCCGCGATGTGATCGAAATGCGGACCGAAAGCCGGTTTGAGCAGTATGACCTGAACCTTGTGCCCCCCGATCCGCTGCTGCCGCGCAACCGCCGCCATGTGGTGGCGGAACGGATGGATGCGCAGGGCCGCGTGTTGCTGCCGCTGGAGCGCGCCGAAGTCGAGGCTTTGGCGGAGACTCTGCGGGCTGCGGACTATGACAGCATCGCCGTCGGTCTGCTGCATTCCTATGTCAATGACCGCCACGAACGGCTGATTGCCGAGGTGCTGCGCGACCGGCTGCCGGGGGTGATGCTGTCGCTGTCGTGCGAAGTGTCACCGCAGATGCGCGAATATGAACGGTTCAACACCACCATCGCCAATGCCTATATCAAACCGCTGATGAAAAGCTATCTGGGCCGGCTGAAGGGGCAATTGGCCGAACAGGGCACCACTTGCCCGGTGTTTCTGATGCACTCCGGCGGTGGCATCATCGATCTGGAAACCGCCGCCGAATTTCCGGTGCGGCTGGTGGAATCCGGACCTGCCGGGGGTGCCGTCTTTGCTGCCGAGATTGCAGCGCGGCACGGGTTGGACCGGGTGCTGTCGTTCGACATGGGCGGCACCACCGCCAAGATTTGCCTGATCCGGGGTGGCACACCGAAAACCGCGCGGGTGTTCGAAGTGGCGCGGAGTTACCGGTTCAAGAAAGGCTCCGGCATGCCGATCTCGATCCCGGTGATCGACATGGTGGAAATCGGCGCGGGCGGCGGATCACTGGCGCGGGTCGATGGCATCGGGCAAATCCGGGTCGGCCCGGAAAGTGCGGGGTCTGAACCGGGGCCTGCCTGCTATGGCCGGGGGGGCCTGCGCCCTGCGGTGACCGATGCCGACCTGGTGCTGGGCAAACTGGATCCTGCCAGCTTTGCCGGGGGCAGCATGGTGCTGCATCCCGAAGCCGCTGCCGCTGCCCTGACCGCCCATCTGGGCGACCGGCTGGAGATGTCGGCGCTGGAAGCGGCCTGGGGTCTGGCAGAGGTCGTCGATGAAAACATGGCCAACGCTGCCCGGGTTCATGCGGTGGAAAACGGCGAGGATCTGGCGGGCTATACCATGATCGCCTTTGGCGGTGCAGCACCCCTGCATGCCGCGCGGCTGTGCGAAAAGCTGGGGGTGGCGCGCTGTCTGATCCCCGAAGGGGCCGGTGTCGGCTCTGCCATCGGCTTTCTGCGCGCCCCGTTCAGTTTCGAGGCGAACCGGTCGGTGTTCATGCGCGTCAGCGCCTTTGACCCCGCATTGGTGCAGCGGCTGTTTGCCGAAATGACCGACGAGGCCACCCGGTTCGTGCGGTCCTGTGATGCCACTGCCGCGATCGAGGCCGATTACAAGGTCTATATGCGCTATGCCGGGCAAGGCTGGGAAATACCGGTGCCGCTGACACCGGACCAGGCACAGACCGCCGATGCCACCGCCTTTCTGGCCCGGTTCGAGGCGGATTATGCCGCCCTGTTCGGCCGCACCGTGCAGGGGATGGCGGCAGAGATTACCGTCTGGTCGGTCAATGCCCGCACCCCGACCGATCCGGTGGCCCCGGCCCCTGCGGTGATCCGGCGGGGCAGCCCCGACCGGGTCGGGCAACGGCCGCTGTTTGATGCCGGGCTGGGGGTGCTGACCACCGCCGGGGTGTTTGCCCGTGCCAGCTTTGCGCCCGGTGCCAGCGTGCAGGGCCCGGCGCTGATCACCGAAGATGAAACCACCATCGTGCTGACCAACAGCCGTCAGGCCATGCGGTTGGGCGATGGCACCATCGAGATGACAAAGGCGGAGGGTTAGGCAATGGCACAGACAAAAGCGGTTTTGTCAAAGGTGGCCTGTCAGGTGATGTGGAACCGCCTGATCTCGATTGTCGAGGAACAGGCGCAGGCGCTGGTGCGCACCGCCTTTTCCACCTCGGTCCGCGAGGCAGGGGATCTGTCTGCCGGGGTCTATGACGCGGGTGGGGCGATGCTGGCACAGGCGGTGACCGGCACCCCCGGCCATGTCAATGCCATGGCCGACGCGGTGCCGCATTTCATTCGTACCATTGGGCTGGCCAGCATGGCCGAGGGCGATGTCTATCTGACCAACGACCCGTGGGAAGGCACCGGGCACATGCATGACATCACCGTGGTCACCCCGTCGTTTCATCGCGGGGCGCTGATCGGCTTTTTCGCCTGTACCGCCCATGTCGTCGATATCGGCGGGCGCGGTTTCGGCGCCGATGCCCAGTCGATCTATGAAGAGGGGCTGCATCTGCCGATCATGCGGTTTGCTGACCGGGGCCGGGTGGATCAGACCCTGGTGTCGATCATCCGCGCCAATGTCCGCGAACCGGATCAACTGGTCGGGGATCTGTACGCGCTGGCCAGTTGTAATGAGATCGGCCACCGCCGCCTGATCGGCATGGTCGAGGAATTCGCTCTGGTCGATCTGGCAGAGATTGCCGCCTTTGTCCTGACCAGTTCGCGCCGCGCCACGCTGGAACGGATCAATGCCCTGACCCCCGGTGTCGCCGAGGCTGCCATGCGGATCGACGGCTATGACCGCCCGATTGACCTGCAGGTGCGGCTGACCGTTGAGCGCGACCGGATCCTGTGCGATTGGGCCGGAACCTCCGGCGTCGATGTCAAAGGCATCAATGTGCCGCTGGTCTATACCAAGGCTTACAGCTGCTATGCGCTGAAATGCGCGATTGCCCCCGACATTCCGAACAACGCCGCCAGCCTGGCGCCGTTTGAAGTGATGGCCCCGGTGCATTCCATCCTGAACGCGGTGCATCCGGCCCCGGTGGCGCTGCGCCATGTCATTGGCCACATGCTGCCCGATACCCTGTACGGCGCACTGGACCAGCTGTTGCCTCACACCGTTCCCGCCGAGGGCGCGGGCTGTCTGTGCAATTTCCAGCTGTCGCTGCGCCCCGGTTCCGCGACCGCCCCGCCGCCGGGGGCGCGCCGTGCCGAGGTGCTGACCTTTAATTCCGGGGGGGCCGGGGCGCGGCCCACACTCGACGGGTTGAACGCCACCGCCTTTCCCTCCGGCGTCATGACCATGCCGGTTGAAGCCACCGAACAGGTCGGCCCGGTGATCATCTGGCGCAAGGAATTGCGCCCGGATTCCGGCGGCCATGGCCAGTATCGCGGCGGTCTGGGGCAATTCATGGAGGTCGGGGCCTATGCCGGCCACGAATTCGACTTTCAGGCGATGTTTGACCGGTTGCACCATCCGGCCCGTGGGCGGCAGGGCGGCGGGGCCGGGGCAGCCACCACCATTGCCCGCGATGACGGCACCGTGATGAAGGGCAAGGGCAAGCAGTTCGTGCCCGAGGGGCGGCGGGTCTGCATGGCCTTTCCCGGTGGTGCCGGATACGGGTTGGCGGTGGCGCGCGACCCGGCACAGGTCCGCCGCGATCTTGCCCTGGGCTATATCAGTGCTGCGGCGGCGATGCGCGACTATGGCCTGAGCGCCGAAGACTGCGCCGATGTGATGCGCCGCGCCGAACTGGGAGAGGCGTTCTGATGCAGCCCAGACCGCTGTCCCTGGCACCGGAACAGACAAGCTATGACGTGGTGATCATCGGCGGTGCCATCATGGGTTCTTCGACCGCGTGGTTTCTGACCGACACATCGGATTTCACCGGATCGGTGCTGGTGGTGGAGGCGGATCCGACCTATGCACAGGCCGCCACCACGCTGACCAATTCCTGTATCCGCCAGCAGTTTTCCAGCGACCTGAACATCCGCATTTCGCAGTTCGGTGCCGATTTCGTGCAGAACCTGCGCCGCCATATGGGCGGCGACGCAAGGGTGCCTGATCTGCGCATCCGGAATTTCGGCTATCTGTATCTGGCAGACACTCCGGCCTTTGCCACCATCTTGCGCGAAAACCAGATAGTGCAGCGCGCCGCCGGGGCTGAAACCGTGCTGATGACACCGGATGAGATCAAGGCGGATTATCCGTTCTACAACGTCGATGACCTGCTCTTGGGCAGCATCAACCGCAAGGATGAGGGGTACTTTGACGGATCAACATTGTTTGAATGGTTCCGCCGTATCGCCCGCGAACGCGGGGTGGAGTATGTGACCAACGAAGTGGTGGCGCTGACCCGCAATCGGGCGGGGACTAGGGTGGAGTCTGTGACACTTAGAACCGGGCAGGTGATTGGCTGTGGTCAGGTCGTCAATGCCGCTGGCACCCGGGGGGCAAGGGTTGCCGCGATGGCCGGGATTGCGCTGCCGGTCGAACCGCGCAAACGCTACACTTGGATCGTCACCCCCGAAAAGCCGCTGGACCGGGACCTGCCGCTGACCATTGACCCCTCCGGTGTCCATATGCGCGAAAATGGCGGCGGCACCTATATGATCGGCGGTCATGGCGATCCTGATCCAGCGGTGGAACACGGCGATTTCACCATGGATGAGACCCTGTGGCAGGATCATGTCTGGCCGGTGATCGCCACCCGCATCCCGGCGTTTGAAGCACTCCGGGTCAGGACCGAATGGGCCGGGCATTATGACTTCAACCTGCTGGATCAGAATGCGGTGACCGGTCCGCACCCGGTGGTTGGCAACTTTCTGTTTCTCAACGGCTTTTCCGGCCATGGCTTGCAGCAGTCACCAGCGATGGGGCGCGGCACCGCCGAATGGCTGACCCATGGCCACTACCGCAGCCTTGATCTGACCCCGTTCCATTATGACCGCATCGCCGCCAACCGCCCCCTGATCGAAAAGGCCATCATATGAACCTTGCCGCCAACCGCTTTCTTGCCGGTATCCGCGCGGGCCGGCCGCAGCTTGGCCTGTGGCTCAGCCTGTCCAGCCCCTATGCCGCCGAAGCGGTGGCGGGGGCCGGGTTTGACTGGGTGCTGATCGACATGGAACATTCGCCCAACGAACTGGCAACGGTTCTCGGGCAGTTGCAGGTGTTTGCCGCCTACGGTGCCACGCCGCTGGTGCGGCCCGACTGGAACGATGCGGTCAAGGTCAAGCGGCTGCTGGATATTGGCGCACCGGGGCTGCTGTTTCCGATGGTCCAAAGTCCGGAACAGGCTGCCGCCGCCGTCGCCGCCACCCGCTATCCGCCCCGCGGCATCCGGGGGGTCAGCGGCACCACCCGCGCCAACAAGTTCGGCCGCGTGACCGACTATTTTGCCCGGGTTGAACAGGAAACCGCCGTGCTGGTGCAGGTCGAAACCCGTGCGGCCTTGGCACAGGCGGTGGAGATCGGGACGGTGGCGGGGGTGGACGGGGTGTTTTTCGGCCCCGCCGACATCGCCGCCGACCTTGGCCGCTTGGGTCAACCGATGCATGAAGCGGTCTGGGCGGCGATCCTGCCTGCGGCAAGGGCGTTGCGGGCTGTCGGAGTCCCAGTCGGGACGCTGGTGTTCGACCCCGGCTTTGCCCGCCGCCTGATTGCCGAAGAAGGCTTCAGCTTTGTCGCCTGTGGCGCGGATACCGCGCTGCTGGCACGAGGGGCGGATGCCCTGTTGAAAACCATGCAGGCATAGGGGGGCGCGGAATGAAGAAGCTGGTTCTGACCGGGGCTGCCGGGCGGCTTGGGTCCTATCTGCGCGAGCCGCTGTCAAAGCTGTGTGACACGCTGCTGTCCACCGACATCGTCGCCGATATCGGCAAGCTCTATCCCGGCGAGGTTTATCAGTCCGCCGATCTGGCCCGGATGGATCAGGTGGCACCGCTGCTCGCCGGGGCCGACATGGTGGTGCATTTCGGCGCCATCGGCGATGAAGCGCCGTTTGAAGCCATTCTGGGGCCAAACATCATTGGCGCCTATAATATCTGGCAAGCCGGGTTTCAGCACGGGGTCAGGCGGGTCATCTATGCCAGTTCGATCCATGCCGTGGGCATGTATCCCAAGACCACCTTCATCGGCACCGACGTGGCGCACCGGCCCGACAGCTTCTATGGTCTGGCCAAATGCTTTGCCGAGGATCTGGCGCGGCTCTATTGGGACAAGCGCGGGGTCGAGGCGGTCTGTCTGCGGATCATTTCCTGTGCCAAGGTCGGAAACCCCCGCGCCGTCGGCACCTGGCTGAGTTATGACGATCTGATTCAGCTGGTCACCCGCGCGATTGACAGCCCGGTGACCGGGTTCACCGTCATCTATGGCGTCTCCGACAATGACCGTGCCCCGGTGGACAATGCCTCTGCCAGCTTTCTGGGGTACCGACCAAAGGATAACGCCGAGGTCTTTGCCGCCGAACAGTTCGCCAAGGCCGGGCGGCAGAACCCGTGTGACCCTGCGGTGTTGTGCCACGGCGGCCCGTTTGCCTCGGGGGAACTGGGGCAGGGGGCGATGGCGGCGCTGAAGATCGAGGATGATCGGCGGGGTTGACCGGGCAGGGTTGACAGGGCGGGTATGACAGGGCGGGTATGACTGGGCGGGTATGACTGGGCGGGGGCGCGATGGCGGCAGCCGTGGCGGGCACCAGGCACCGGCACGCGGTGCAACGCGCCTGCCGTCAAGGGCGGGGGAGGTCGGCAGCATGGAAAGGGCGCAGGCGCGCCCCAGCACAGGGCATGGGGCGGCACGGCTGGCGCAGCAACGAAGCTGCCAACCGTCGGCGGATCGGCGCGGCATTGGCGCTGGAAGCCCGAGAGGTTGCAAATCAGGTTCAGGTTCAGGTTCAGGTTCAGGCACCGCCCTGTCGGCGATGCGTTTGATCGACCAAATAAGGAGGCATCCCGGATCCGGTTGGGGACCTTGAACATGATATCCCAGAATCAAGCTTGTTTCTGATGACTGGCAGATTGATGGCGGAGAGACAGTCCGCCCTTGTGGGGTCGCAGGGCATGGCATCCCGTTGTGGTCGAAGGTAAAAATGGTTTTCAATCAGTGATCTGGCAGAGGTCCCATAGTATGGCGAAGCATCGTCCTGTATCCAATTGCACCATCCATGATGGTAGGTATGATGGTAGGTATGATGGTAAGGGTGATGGGTGCAAATGCCAAGAAAAGCAAAAGAGATGTCTGCGGTCGAGGTTCGAAAACTGAACTAGCCTGGATTTCACGCCGTGGGCGGAATCTCAGGGATAGGACTCACGATTAACCTTGCCGATGGGTAATTATGGATTGTCCGAATTATCGTGGGATCAAAGTGGCGCGATATCGGGTTGGGTGGCTTGCCTGACGTGCAACCAGCTTCGGCTGGTGAGACGTCCCGAGAGTTGAAAGCGCTTATTCCGGAAGGTTTGGACCCAGTCGCTTGGCGCAGAGCCGCCCGGTCGGGGATCATAACTGCACAGCGTCAAGGCATCACATTTTCGGAAGCGGTTGAAAAGTAATTTAGGAGCGGCAAACTCGATGGCGGTGGCGTCCACGCCGGGCTTGCCGCGAACTTCGACCGCTGCAAAGCCTGCTGCGGCCTTGATTCAGCCGATGCAGGGCGTGACCGCCATTGGTCCGAGTGAACACCCGAGGCTCTTCGATGCGTTTGCGGCAGCGCTGGCTGCTGGCATAGCCTTCAGTGCTGGTTGTCGCTGCGGCGATGGCGGTCTTGCGGACCACGCCCCGTTTCGACACGGTGCCGTTGACCGCGATATGCGGGGTGACGCCCCGGGCGCGCAGGTCGCCCACGAAGTCGGTCACATCTTAGGCCTTGTCCGCGCCAAGGGTGATGCCGGGTTTGCGCTGCCTGCGGTCCGGCATCACCAGCCTCATCAGCGTCGCCGCGCGCTCCGCCGTGCCGGTGGCATGGGTCAGGCTGGCCTCGACCGCCAGGCCGTTGCGGTTCTCGATGAGGAGATGCCCCAACGTCGCCCGCAACGGATGATCGACAGCAACCCGCTCCTCCAGCCGGTTATCGCTGACCATCCCCTCCGCCCGATCATCCCGCCCGATCTTCCCGCCCGATCATCCCGCCCGATCATCCCGCCCACGCATCGCAAAGCACTCCATGGCCCTGGATGAAGTGACGCACAAAACGAAGACGATGGGGAGTTTTTCAGCAGCCTGTCCGGGAGAGTGGTCAGCTCGGGATTTGCCGGCTGGCAAGGTGCGTGCAAGCACGCACCGCCTGAACCGGTCAGACCATCGCGTTCTGTGGCATCAGCCGTGCCTCTGCCATCAGCGCAATCAGCAGTTCGATGTGGCGCGCCGCCGAATAGGTGGCGTCGCCGGTCCGGCGGGTTTCCTCCATCCGGCCTTCCTCTGAAATCAACAGCCCCAGCGCCCTGACCGGCGATGGCAGGCTGCTGCTTTGGGTCAGCCGCCGCAGATCGCGTTCGCGCCGGTAGTCCGACAGGCCGAACTTTGCGGCACGGATCAGCAGGCTTGGCCGGCGCAGAGCCGCCAGAAACTTCACAGGGTCGTTCATCACAGCCTCCAAGGTATCCCGGGGCCAGATTGCACAAATACGGCGAGTGTTGCGCGAAACACTCAACCTAAGAGCGATCCTTTCAGAACAGTTTAGTGAATAGATTCAATTATCCGGAAAAAGCGGGTGCGTTAACCATGATGTAACCAATGCCACTCACGGTTGTGGCGGTTGGGAGCAGAATGGGGGCACACGCAGGGGAGGCGTGTGACGGGAACATGACTGCAATACCATTTGCCGAAAGCCAGCTGCCAGACTGGCTACCCGACGCTGTCAGAATCTACCTGTCTCACACCGAAGACGGGATGTCGCTGCGTGCCCTCGCGCGCCGCGAAGGCTGCCACGCCTCGACCGTGCTGCGCCAGGTGCGCCGGTTTGAAAACCGGCGTGATGATCCCTTGGTTGATGAGGCGCTGGCCCGGCTGGGGCGCGCCCAACAGACACCTTCCCCCACCGACAGCAAGGAACCGACCGACATGACGGCACAATTCCGCCACGACCAGATGCTTGCCGACGAGACGACGATTGCCCGCGAGGCGCGCCGCAGCCTGCGCCGCCTGTGCGAAACCGGCTCCGTGCTGGCGATCGCGCCAGACATGGACAAGGCCGCCGTGATCCGCACCTTGCCCGATGGCCGCAGCATCCGCACCGGGGTGGTGGAACGGTCGGTGGCACAGGCCTTTGCCTTGAAAGACTGGATCAGTTGCCGCCAGAACGGCCGGGTTGCCGCCTATGAAATCACCAGCATCGGCCGTTCGGCGCTGAAGCGGTTTTTGTCCGAAGATGCCGGTCTGCGCAGCGGCATGGCCGAGGCCGCGATGCCGTTTGGCGACCAGCACCGGCTGTGGGGCGAACGCACGGTTGCGGGCGCCGGAGAGGGTGAGCCGCGCCGGGTCCGCTACAATCTGGCGGAAAGCCCGATTGCGCTGCTGGCGCGGCGCAAGGACAAGGATGGCCAGCCGTTTCTGACCCCGGAAATGGTCACCGCCGCCGAACGGCTGCGCGAGGATTTCGAACTGGCGCAGATGGGGCCACGGGTGGCACAGAACTGGGACCGGTTCCTGACAGCCGGGGATCGCGGCGGCTTTGCCGCTGACAGCGGCATTGCCGGGGGGCCACGCACCGCGCGTGACCGGGTGGCGGGTGCCTTGCGGGATCTGGGTCCCGGATTGGGCGACATGGTGCTGCGCTGCTGCTGTTTTCTGGAAGGGATGGAACAGGCGGAAAAGCGGTTGGGCTGGTCGGCGCGGTCTGGCAAGATCGTGCTGCGGATCGCGCTGTTGCGGCTGAAGCGGCACTATGAGGAAACCGGCGGTAAAAGCGCGCCGCTGATCGGATAGGCGGGTTGCCGGGGGCGTCCGGCGCCAAAAAAAGGGGGGCACGAAGGCCCCCCTTGATCCTGTGGCTCAGCCCCCGGTCAGGCCAGATCGAACCGGTCCAGCTCCATCACCTTGACCCATGCCGCCACAAAGTCGCGCACAAAGGCTTCCTTGGCATCATCCTGGGCGTAAACCTCGGACAAGGCCCGCAGTTGCGAGTTGGAACCGAACAGCAGATCAACCCGGGTCCCGGTCCATTTCACCGCACCGGTGACGCGGTCGCGGCCCTCGAACAGGTCGCCGGCGTCCGATGTCGGGGTCCAGACCGTGCCCATGTCGATCAGGTTGACAAAGAAGTCGTTGGCCAGGGTGCCGGGGCGGTGGGTCAGACGGCCATGCGGGCCGGCCCCCACCCCCAGAACCCGCAACCCGCCAACCAGCACCGTCATTTCCGGCGCGGTCAGGGTCAGCAATTGCGCCCTGTCGACCAGCAGTTCCTCGGCCGTCAGGGTATATTTCGCCCTCAGATGATTGCGAAAGCCATCGGCTGCCGGTTCCAGCACGGCGAAACTGTCGACATCGGTCTGGTCCTGGCTGGCATCGGCGCGGCCGGGGGAAAAGGGCACCGCGACACCCGATGCCTGTTCAATCGCAGCGCCACCGCCCAGCACGATCAGATCGGCCAGTGACACCTTTTTGGCGGCGCTGTCGAACCCGGCCTTGATCCCTTGCAGAACGGTCATCACCTTGGCCAGTTGCGCCGGCTGGTTCACCTCCCAGTCCTTTTGCGGGGCCAGACGGATACGCGCGCCATTGGCACCGCCCCGCTTGTCAGACCCGCGGAAGGTCGATGCTGAAGCCCAGGCGGTAGAGACCAGTTCCGCTACCGACAGCCCCGAAGCCATAATCCGGGCCTTGAGCGTTGCCACATCAGCGGCATCCATCACTGATCCCGCCGCAGGGATCGGATCTTGCCAGATCAGGTCTTCGGCAGGCACTTCCGGCCCCAGATAGCGCAGCTTTGGCCCCATGTCGCGGTGGGTCAGCTTGAACCAGGCGCGGGCAAAGGCATCGGCGAACTCTGCGGGATTGTCGAGGAACCGGCGTGAAATCGGGCCATAGACCGGGTCCATCTTCATCGCCATGTCGGCAGTGGTCATCATCGGCGGGTGCGTTTTCGACGGGTCATGCGCATCCACCACCATGTCTTCGGGTTCGGTGTTGGCAGGGTGCCATTGCTGCGCCCCTGCCGGGCTTTTGCGCAGTACCCAGTCATATTTGAACAGAACCTTGAAATAGCCCATGTCCCAGGTCGTCGGGTTCGGTTTCCATGCGCCTTCGATGCCGGACCCGGTGGCATGGATGCCGACACCGGTGCCAAAGCCGTTGTTCCAGCCCAGCCCCTGTTGTTCCAGCCCGGCCGCTTCCGGTTCACGCCCCACCAGCGCGGTATCACCGGCACCATGCGCCTTGCCAAAGGTATGGCCCCCTGCAGTCAGCGCCACGGTTTCCTCGTCATTCATCGCCATGCGGGCAAAGGTTTCGCGGATATCGCGGCCCGAGGCGACCGGGTCGGCGACGCCGTTCGGCCCTTCGGGGTTCACATAGATCAGCCCCATCTGCACCGCGGCCAACGGGGTTTCCAGCTGGCGGTCGCCCTCATAGCGGGCATCGCCCAGCCAGGTATCCTCATTGCCCCAATAGATGTCTTCTTCGGGTTCCCAGATGTCGGCGCGGCCGCCGCCAAAGCCGAAGGTCTTGAACCCCATCGATTCCATGGCGCAGTTGCCTGCCAGCACCATCAGGTCGGACCATGACAGGCCGTTGCCATATTTGCGCTTGATCGGCCACAACAGCCGCCGCGCCTTGTCGAGGTTGACGTTGTCGGGCCAGGAATTGAGGGGCGCAAACCGCTGGGTACCGCTGCTGGCACCGCCCCGGCCATCGCCGGTGCGATAGGTGCCTGCCGAATGCCAGGCCATGCGGATGAACAGCGGGCCATAATGGCCCCAATCAGCGGGCCACCACGGCTGGCTGTCGGTCATCAGCGCATAAAGATCAGCTTTCACCG
This sequence comes from Paracoccaceae bacterium, assembly GCA_043736155.1. Classification (GTDB taxonomy): domain Bacteria; phylum Pseudomonadota; class Alphaproteobacteria; order Rhodobacterales; family Rhodobacteraceae; genus JANNRR01. Next base: position 20,624 of record JAYTDA010000380.1, read on the forward strand.
CCGCCAGGTCGATCTTGCCAAAGGCTTCGGCATAGTCAAACCCGGGCCCCATCGGGTTGGACAGCGCCGAATGCTGGTGCAGAATGCGCAGATTCAGCTGGTTCGGCCACCAGTCGCGGTTGGTGCGGGTGGCATGGCTGGTCTGGCTGCCTGCGCCATGCATCACCGGGCATTTGCCGGCAGCAGTGTTTCCGTCCATCATATCCTCCAATGCTGAATTCGTGTCGCCGACGGATGTATCAAGGTTGGCGGCCGAGTTTAAGCTGGATTCGCCAGTGTAACGGATTGACACAATTACCGGCACCGGCACCGGCACCGGCGCGGGCGCGGGCAGTGCCGCAGTCCCGGCCCGGTGCCGCTGCATGGCAGCATTGCGGCACCGACTTGTCGACAATCTTTCATTCTTCACCGCCAACCGCTATGTCTGGCACAAACCCGCACCCTTTGCGCGGGACGGAGAGTTGGATGACCCCACGCGATCTGAAGCTGCCCACTGAGCGTCACCCGGAAAAGGCGCATCGCCCCGATACCGAGCGGTTGCAGAAACCGGACTGGATCCGGGTCAAGGCACCGACCTCCGAAGGCTATCGGCGGACCCGTGACATCCTGCGCGACAACAAGCTGGTGACAGTTTGTGAAGAGGCGGGCTGCCCAAACGTTGGCGAATGCTGGTCGCAGGGCCATGCCACCATGATGATCATGGGCGAGATCTGTACCCGGGGCTGCACATTCTGCAATGTGGCCACCGGCAAACCGCAGGTGCTGGACACGTTTGAACCGGGCAGGGTGGCGCATGCCGTCGCCACCCTGGGGCTGGCGCATGTGGTGGTGACATCGGTGGACCGTGACGATCTGGACGATGGCGGCGCCGCCCATTTCGCCCAGACCATCCGCGCCATCCGCCACCGGTCGCCAGATACCACCATCGAGGTGCTGGTGCCCGATTTTCTGCGCTGTGCCCCTGCTGCGCTGGAACAGGTGGTCGAGGCGCGGCCCGATGTGTTCAACCACAATCTGGAAACCGTGCCCGGCCTTTATGCCGAGGTGCGCCCGGGCGCGCGCTATTTCCATTCGCTGCGGCTGTTGCAGCGGGTCAAGGAGCTGGATCCCTCGATGTTCACCAAATCGGGGATCATGGTCGGCCTTGGCGAAGACCGGGCGGCAGTGTTGCAGGTAATGGATGACATGCGCTCGGCCGATGTGGATTTTCTGACCGTCGGGCAATATCTGCAACCGACCGCCAAACATCACCGGGTCGAACGGTTCGTGACCCCCGTGGAGTTTGCCGCCTATGAGGCTGCGGCCTGGGGCAAGGGCTTTGGCATGGTGTCCGCCACCCCGCTGACCCGGTCAAGCTATCACGCCGGCGATGATTTTACCCGGCTCAGGGCGGCGCGGCTGGCCAGTCTGGGGCAGGGTTGACCCCCTCATGCAGGATGATCTTTGAAGAAGGGAACGCAGCCTGCCTTCCTTTTTCGCCCGGAGTCAAGCGCTTCAGCGCGCCGGGCGGTGCCCGACCGCCCCCTATCAGGCGGGCACCCCGCGATGCCTCGGCGAGGAACATCTACCGGGGGTGCGGCACCATAAAACACCCAAACCCGGCATTGGTGTGCCCCCCCGGGCGGTCGGGCACCACCCTCTGTCGCGACAAACGGAAGGATTAGCGATTGCTGCAGGTGTGCGACGCGCAGGTTCCATCAAGCCGCATTCTGATCAGACGCTGCCGCCCCTGGGCCGCAGCACCAGCCAGATCAGCGCTCCCCCGGCCAGCACCAGAAACGGCAGCATGGCGATATTGACCATATCCCAGCCAACCTTCACCGACGATCCGGAACAGTTCATCAGACTGCCGGAGCTCAGACTGGCAACGGTGACACCGCCAAACACGATCAAATCGTTCAACCCCTGCATCCGCCCGCGTTCTTCGGGACGGTAGGCGCTGGTCAACAGCGTGGTG
>JAYTDA010000381.1:0-2546 GCA_043736155.1 Paracoccaceae bacterium
GCCCGCGCTGACCTCGGCCCATGAGGCCGGTGCCGTCGTGGTTCCCTACCGTGTCGATGTCGGCGGCGAGGCTGGCAAGAACTACACGAAGTTCATCGGCGCGTCTTTCGTCAATGACGGCGTGAACTGGGGCAACTGGATCAAGTCCATTCTGCCCGAAGGCGGCAACATGCTGTTCCTCAGCGGCCCGGCCGGCAACAGCCAGGGTCTGGACGAGCTCAAGGGCCTGAAATCGGTCCTCGGCCCGGAATATGTCTTTGTCAACGCCGACCCGTTCGAAGTGACGAACTGGGACCCGGCGCTGACCCAGCAGGTGCTGACGGCAGCCATTGCCAAGCACGAGAAGATCGACGTGATCATCTCGGACTTCGGCCCGTCGCTGGTCGGTGCCCTGCCGTCGTTCGCGGACTTCGGCAAGTCGATCCCGGCGCTGGCAACCTCGGACGGCAACGTTCTGGGCTGCTTCTGGACCGACAACCAGGCTGCCAACCCGGACTTCAAGCTGTTCACGGTCGCCACCGGCAACGACAACGTTCGCCTGGCCATCCAGTGGGCCGTTGCCTCGGCCACGGGCGGCACGCTGCCGACCGCGGAAATCTTTGAAGCTCCGATGTTCGAAAACTCGGTCACCAACGACCCGAGCCCGGTGCGTTGCGAGCGCGATCTGCCCGGCGCCATCTACCTGTCGGCTCAGTCGACCGGTGAAGCCCAGACTGCGGCCATCGGCCAGTAAGACCAACGCGGCCCCGCAGGAAATTCTGCGGGGCCGTCCCCATTTGAACACCGCGTGGAAAACGCAAAAGGATGCCGTGTCCGAAGTGCCTGATCCCCAGACGCCCCAAGCCGAGCCGCAGACCGACGTGATCCTGCGCCTGTCGGGCATCTCGAAATCCTTTGCCAGCGTTGTTGCCCTGTCAGATGTCAGCGTCGCCTTCGCCAAGGGCGAAGTTCACGCCATTCTGGGCGAGAATGGTGCCGGAAAATCGACCCTGATGAACATCATCTCGGGGGTATTCGATCCGAGCAGCGGGGCGATCGAGGTCGACGGACAAGAGGTGACGGGTCTGACGCCCGAATCTGCGGCCACGCTGGGCATTGCGATCTCTTACCAGCACCCGGCGGTTCTGGACGATCTGTCCGTCCTCGAAAACCTGCTGGTGGCCCTGCCCGACCGGCTGTTTGCGGGCCGCTCGCCCCGCGACTTTGCCCGCGAGGTGCTGGATGCCGTCGGCCTGACCGTGCCCTTGCAGGCGCGGGGCGACACGCTGAGTGTCGCGCAAAAGCAGTTGCTGGAGATTGCCAAGGCGCTGGCGCTGAATCCGCGCGTGCTGATCCTGGACGAGCCGACCGCCTCGCTGGACCGTGACGCTACCGACATGCTGTTTGGCCGCATCCGCGAAGTGGTCAAGGGCGGCACCTCGGTCATCTACATCACCCATCGTCTGGCCGAAGTGCGCCAGATCGCCCAGCGCGTGACCGTGCTGCGCGACGGGCGTCTGGCGGGCAGCGGCATGGTGGCCGACTTGACCGATCACGATTTCCTGCGCATGATCGTCGGGCGCAATCTGGGCTCGACCTTTCCGCCCAAGGCCGCGCAGACCGGCGAGGTCAATTTCGCGGTAAGTACACTGGGCGGACAGAAGTTCCGCGATGTCAGCTTTGAGGTGTCGCGCGGCCAGATCCTCGGCGTGGCCGGGGTTGCGGGCAACGGTCAGACCGACCTGATGCGCGCGCTGGCGGGATTGCAGCCCTCGACCGGCACGGTCACGCTGGCCGGGCGCAGCCTGACGCACCACGACCTGCTGCGCGAGGCGGCTTTCATGCCATCGGATCGTCATGCCGAAGGGCTGGCCGGCGTGCTAACCATCCGCGAGAATGCCGCCCTTGCCGCGTTGACGGAATTCAGCCGTTTTGGCGTGCTGAGCCGGAAGAAAGAGGTCGCCCGTGTCGGCGAGGCCTTCACCTCGCTGGCCGTCAAGGCGGCGAGCATGGAGGCTCAGGTGACGTCGCTGTCGGGGGGCAACCAGCAGAAGGTGGTGCTGGCCCGCGCGCTTCTGGCCAAGCCCGGCCTGATCGTGGCGGACGAGCCGACGCAGGGCGTCGATGTCGGCGCGCGGGCCGAGATCTACCGCATCCTGCGCCACATTTCCCAGTCCGGCACGCCGGTCATCGTCAACTCCTCGGATGCGGCGGAACTGGAGGGCCTATGCGACAAGGTCATCGTGATGTCGCGTGGCCAGGTGGTGGCGACGCTGACCGGAGCGGACGTCGAGGAGGGCCGCATCGTGGCCGCCGCGGTCCATGCCGTGACCGAGCATCACGGGGCGGATGGCTTCGCATCGCAGGCCAAGGCGACGCGCAGCGGGTGGCGGCATTTCGTGCAGTTGGACAACGCTCCTGCCATTCCGTTGACCTTGGTGACGGTGTTGCTGGCGCTGTATGTGTTCAGCCAGAATGCGAACTTCCTGTCGTCCTACAACATCGGCAACATCCTGTTTCTGGCGACGGCCCTGGGTTTCATCGCGCTGGGTCAGACCATCGCCCTT
>JAYTDA010000382.1:0-14590 GCA_043736155.1 Paracoccaceae bacterium
TCACCGGTGGTGCCGGTGGTGTAAAACAGGGTGGCGCGGGTGTTTTCGTCAAACTCGGCAAAAGCGAAACCGGCGGGAGCAGCCGCCAGCAGCGCCTCATACTCCCCGGCAAATCCGGATGGCAGCGCATCGCCGGCGGCGTCGGCCAGCAACACCAGTGTCACCGGCCGGGTGATCCTTGGCAGCAACGGCAGCAGCAGCGGCAGGAAATCGCGGTGCAGCAGAATGGCATCATCTTCGGCATGGTTGATGGTGTACAGGATCTGTTCGGGTGACAGCCGCACATTCACGGTATGCAGCGTCGCCCCCAGCATCGGCACGGCAAAGAAACATTCCAGATAGCGGTGGCTGTCATAATCCATCATGGCCACCACCGAACCATGCCCCAAGCCAAGCGCATGCAGGGCAGATCCCAGTTGCCCGACCCGGTCGGCGAACTGGCGATAGGTCATCTGGTGGGTATCGCCATGGATGATCTGCTGATCCGCAGCCACAGCCAGCGGTGTCTGCAATATCTGGCCAATCAGCAGCGGATAGCTGTAGGCGGTTGTCATCTGGGTCCTCCGGCACTTTCCGGCCAGTTTAGACCCGGCTTGCCGTGCCGCCAAATGGATAGTTGCGCTGGGTCTGATTGGGCACCCTTGCCCTTGCCGGTGCCAATGGACAAGATTGGCCAAACAGGCGGAGCCCCCATGCAGCCCCTTCGCGGTATCGTGCTGAAAGTGACATCGGTTCTGATGTTCGTGACCATGGCGTCGCTGATCAAATCGACGGCGGGCCGGGTACCGGCGGGGGAGGTGGTGTTTTTCCGCTCGTTGTTCGCGATCCCGGTGATCGTGATTGCCCTGGCATGGAACCGCCAGCTGGCCACCGGGTTTCGCGCCGTCAACCCCTTGGCGCATGTCTGGCGGGGGTTGATCGGCACCACCGCGATGGGGCTGGGGTTTGCCGGGCTGCAACTGCTGCCGTTTCCCGAAGTGACGGCGATCGGCTATGCCGCCCCGCTGCTGACGGTGATCTTTGCCGCGATGTTCCTGAATGAAGAGGTGCGGCTGTTCCGGCTGACAGCGGTTGCGCTGGGGCTGATCGGGGTGATGATCGTGCTGTCGCCCCGCTTGTCAGTGGTAAGCGACGGTGGCGTCGACCCCCGCGAATCGCTGGGGGCGATGGTGGTGTTGACCAGCGCCGTCTGTGCCGCCCTGGCACAGGTGTTCGTGCGCAAACTGGTGGTGACGGAAAGCACCTCGGCGATTGTCTTCTGGTTTTCGGTCACGGCCACGCTGCTGTCGCTGGTGACTGTACCGTTTGGCTGGGTTGTCCCCTCACCCCGGGATGCCGCACTGCTGGTGGTGGCGGGGCTGTTTGGCGGCATCGGGCAGATTCTGCTGACCTCGGCTTACCGCTTTGCCAGTGCCTCGGTGGTGGCACCGTTTGAATACAGCTCGATGCTGCTGGCGCTGGTGATCGGCTATTTCATCTTTGACGAAGTGCCGACTCTGGTGATGCTGGCCGGGGCTGCGCTGGTGGTGTCCGCCGGGGTGCTGATCATCTGGCGTGAACGCCAGTTGGGCATCGAACGCGGCAACCAGCGCAAGGCGATGACGCCGTGACACCTGCGACACTGCGGCTTGTCTTTCGTGGAAATACTCCACGGGGGGCCGGGGGGTGTGAAACCCCCCATTCTTTGAGGCAAGACCGGCCAAAGAAAAAGGCCGCCAGGGTTTCCCCGGGCAGCCCATTTCAATCAGATGCGCCGTTCAGCCCTGACGGGCCTTGAAGCGCTTTTGCGTCTTGTTGATCACGTAAACGCGGCCTTTGCGCCGAACCACCTGACAGTCGCGGTGACGCAACTTCAGCGAGCGGAGCGAGTTCTTGACCTTCATCGGTCGTCTCCTTATCGCGGCGCGCTTGGCACCTTGACTGTTATGCCCCTTGCGAGGCGATGAAGCCCCTTGCGGGACGGTGATGCCCATTTGCGGGCGAAAACTTTCCCCGACCGGGGATGGTGGGCGCGACAGGGATCGAACCTGTGACCACTACGATGTCAACGTAGTGCTCTACCGCTGAGCTACGCGCCCCTTGAGCGGCCAACCGCATTCCCACCCGATCCGGAAACAAAAAGGACGCGGGCGGAACCGCGTCGGCTTTGGCGTCTATAAAAGGAGTCGCGGGGCTGTTCAAGGGGTTTTGGCATTGAAGAAAAACAGGCTATGCTCACCTTTGCGAAGGAGTGACCATGACCCACGACGCCTATCGTCTGACCCTGCCCGATATCCGTCGCAGCAGCGTGGTCTTTGCCTCTCCGCATTCGGGCCAGGATTACAGCCCCGGCTTTCTGGCCGATTCGGTGCTGGATGAACAGGTGATCCGCTCGTCGGAAGATGCCTTTGTCGATCAGCTGTTCGACACCGCCCCGCAGGCGGGCGCGCCGCTGCTGGCAGCCCTTGCGCCCCGCGCCTTCATCGACATGAACCGCAGCGCCGATGAGCTGGACCCGGCGCTGATCGAAGGGGTTGGCCGCAATGCGCACAATCCGCGCATCTCGTCCGGGTTGGGGGTGATTCCCCGGGTGGTGGCTGGCGGCCGGGCGATCTACCCTGGCAAACTGCCGATGGCAGAGGCGGAACATCGGATCAACGCCTATTGGAAACCCTATCACAACGCCTTGCAAAAGCTGCTGAATGAGCAGTTGCAGCTGTTTGGCGAAGCGATTCTGATCGATTGCCATTCAATGCCGCATGAGGCGATCGAGGGGTTCGGTGCCCGCAACCATCCCCGGCCACAGGTGGTACTGGGTGACCGGTTCGGCGCCTCGGCGGCGGCGCGGATCGTCGACCGGGTCGAAGCCGCCTTTGCCGATGCCGGGTTGGTGGTGGCGCGCAATGCCCCATTTGCCGGTGCTTTTATTGCCCAGCAATATGGCCGGCCGTCGCGCGGGCAACATGTGATCCAGATCGAGATCGACCGTGCGCTTTATATGGATGAGGCGCTGGTGCAGCCGAACCGGCAGTTTGCCGCGGTGAAACAGCAATTGTCGCAAGTGGTGGCGGATCTGGTCGCCATCGGGTGGTGCGATCTGCCGCTGGCGGCGGAATAGGGGGCATCATGCAGGACCTGGCGGCGCGTGGTCTGTATCTGGGCCGGGTCTGGCGACCGGATGTCGATGGCCCGGCAGTGGTCACGTTGCGCCGGGGCCGGGTGATCGACATCACCAGCCGTGCCGCCCCGACCCTGTCGGCGCTGTTGGAACTGCCGGATCTGGTGGCGCGGATCAAGGGGATGGATGGCGAAGACCTTGGCCCCTTGACCGGTTTGCTGGCGGCCAGACCGAGCCTCGATCAGACCCACCTGCTGGCCCCCAATGATCTGCAAGCGATCAAGGCCTGTGGTGTCACCTTTGCCCGCTCGATGGTCGAACGGGTGATCGAGGAACGCGCCGCCGGTGATCCTGCCCGGGCTGACGCCATCCGCGCCCGGGTGGTGGCGGTGATCGGCGACAGTCTGCGCGGTCTGGTGCCGGGGTCAGCCAAGGCGGCAGAGGTCAAGGCGCTGTTGCAGGCCGAAGGGCTGTGGAGCCAGTATCTGGAGGTCGGCATCGGCCCCGACGCCGAAGTGTTCACCAAGGCCCCGCCAATGGCTGCCGTGGGCTACGGTGCCGATGTCGGCCTGCACCCGATTTCACGCTGGAACAACCCGGAGCCAGAGGTGGTGCTGGCGGTGGACAGCCGCGCCCGGATCGTGGGTGCCACCTTAGGCAATGATGTGAACCTGCGCGATGTCGAAGGCCGCTCGGCGCTGCTGCTCGGCAAGGCGAAAGACAACAACGCCTCTGCCGCCATCGGCCCGTTTGTCCGGGTGTTTGATGAGGGCTTCGGGCTGGACAATGTGCGCATGGCGGTGGTGTCGCTGCGGGTCGAAGGGCAGGATGGCTTTGTGCTGGAGGGGCACTCCAGCATGGCCGAGATCAGCCGCGACCCTGCCGATCTGGTGGCGCAGACCTGTGGGCGGCACCACCAGTATCCCGATGGCTTCATGCTGTATTGCGGCACGATGTTTGCCCCGGTGCAGGACCGCGACGGGCCGGGACAGGGCTTTACCCACCACCTTGGCGACATTGTCACCGTGTCGTCGCCGGGGCTTGGGGCCTTGCGCAACGTGGTGCGGCTGGCGACGGAATGCCCGGAGTGGCGGTTCGGCACCGGCGCGCTGATGCGCAATCTGGCAGCGCGGCGGTTGATCTGACCCAACCGCCGATCCCGCGCCGCCCCGGACCCCGATCCGGGGCCTCGAGTCTACCGGGGCCTCGAGTCTACCGGGGCCGCGAGTCTCTGGCGCTGGCCCCGGGGAGTCGAGGCTCCGGGTCAAGCCCGGAGCGGCGACGGATTTGACCCTTGGCCTCGGCAGATCGCCGCCGTGCCATCTTGACTGCCAGCCCGCGCCCCCCATCTAAGGGTCTGGCAGGTGAAGGAGAAAACATGCGTTGCCCCGTAGATAACGAAACCCTCGTCATGGCCGACCGTGGCGGTGTAGAGATCGACTATTGTCCGAAATGCCGTGGCGTCTGGCTGGACCGGGGTGAGTTGGACAAGATCATCGACCGGTCAGCCGGCCAACCCGCCGCCGCACCCCAGCCGGGCCTGAGCGAACGCCCGGTTTATCAGTCCGAACCCCAACGTGCTGCGCCGCAGACCTACAGCGAGCCAAAAAGGGACCGCAGTCGCGATCATGACGATGATGATCATCATGGTGGCTACAAGAAGAAGCGGCGGGAAAGCTTTCTGGGCGAGCTGTTCGATTTCTGATGGCCCTTGGCTCCGGCACAAAGCCGGGGCCTGATTGCCGGATCACCCGGTCTGCGCCATCGCCACATCTCCATCTTGCCCCGTCATGCCTTTGACCTCTAGGATCGCCAGAGACCAAAGGGACGGAGCAACACCATGGAACAAACCTGGAGGTGGTTCGGGCCACAGGATCCGGTGACACTCAGCCATGTGAAACAGGCCGGGGCCACCGGCATCGTGACGGCGCTGCATCAGCATTACCGGGGGCAGGTCTGGCCCGTCGAGGCGATTGCGGCGCGGAAAGCCGAGATCGAGGCGGCCGGGCTGCGCTGGTCGGTGGTGGAATCGATCCCGGTGCCGAATGAGATCAAGCTGTTGGGCGCCGGGGCCACCGAACAGGTTGCCGCCTTTGCCGAAAGCCTGCGGCGGGTGGCGGCGGCGGGGATCACCACGGTTTGCTACAACTTCATGCCAGTGGTCGATTGGACCCGCACCGATCTGCGCTGGCGTACCCGCAACGATGGTCTGGCGCTGCGGTTTGATATGGCGGCGTTTGTTGCCTATGACGTGCTGGTGCTGAAACGGCCGGGTGCCGATGCCGACTACCCTGCGGCGCTGCTGGCAGCGGCGGAACAGCGGCTGGCGGCGATGACCGCCGACGGTGTCGAAATGCTGGAAAAAACCGTGATCGCCGGACTGCCGGGGGCCGAGGCGGCGCATGACCGTGCCGGAATTGCTGCAGTGATTGCCCGCTATGACGGACTGGGGCCGGATGGGTTGCGCGCCAACCTGACCGCGTTTCACAAGGCGGTGGTGCCGGTGGCACAGGCGGCAGGGGTCAATCTCTGCATCCACCCCGATGACCCGCCGTTTGCGCTGTTTGGCCTGCCGCGGGTGGTATCGACCGCTGCCGATGCGCAAAAGCTGTTCGATGCGGTGCCGGAACGCGAAAACGGCCTGACCTTCTGTACCGGCTCTTTCGGGGCGCGGCGCGACAATGATCTGCCCCGGATGGTGGAGCAGTTCGCCGACCGCATCCATTTTGTCCACCTGCGCAACGTGTCGGTGGAGGATGACGGCAGCTTCATCGAGGATGACCATCTGGGCGGCGATGCCGACATGGTGGCAATCGTGAAACGCCTGTTGGCGGAGGAGGAGCGGCGGCGGAATGCGGGGCGCAGGGATGCCGAAATTCCGTTCCGGCCCGACCATGGCCATTTGTTGATCGATGACCAGGCCAAAACCATCCTGCCGGGCTACAGCGCCATTGGCCGGTTGAAGGGTCTGGCCGAACTGCGCGGCATCATTGCCGCATTGACGCACCCGGAAGTGCGGGGGGCAGCATGAGATTTGCGGGCAAGATCGCCGTTGTCACCGGCTCCAGCGGCATGGGCCTTGCCAGTGCCCTCAGGCTGGCCGGTGAAGGCGCGCGGGTCCGGCTGCTGGGTATTGACCCCAAAGCCAATGAAGTCGCCCGCAAAGCTGCCGAGGGCACCGATATCACCCTGCACGAAGTTGATGTGTCCAGCGAGGCAGAGGTTGGCATGGTGGTGTCGCGCATCATGGCGACCGAACCGGGGATCGACATTCTGGTGAACGCGGCGGGGATCCAGACCTATGGCACGCTGGAAACCACCACGATCGCCGAGTGGGACCGGGTGATGGCGGTCAACCTGCGCTCGGCGTTCCTGACCAGCCATTTCACCTATCCCCACATGAAAGCGCGGGGGGCTGGCTCGATCATCCATGTTTCCTCGGTCCAAGGCCATGCCAACCAGTACGGCGTGCTGGGCTATGCCACCACCAAAGGCGCCGTCCATGCGATGACGCGCGCAATGGCGGTGGATGCGGCGGCGCATGGCATAAGGGTCAATTCGATCAGCCCCGGTTCAGTGCGGACCCCCTTGCTGGAATACGGGGCCAGCCAGTTGGCGGGGCCGGACGGTGATGTCGAAGCGGTGATCAGGGGCTTTGCCAAGGGCCACCCGATTGGCCGCATTGGCACAGTGGAGGAGGTGGCGGCGCTGGTGGCCTGGCTTGCCAGCGACGAAGCCGGATTCTGCACCGGCGGTGATTACCGGATTGATGGTGGATTGACGGCCTATATCGGGGTGTAACTGCCGATCTGTCCGCCTTTTGGAGCAGGACCCTGTAGCGCGCAACTGTCCCCCTGATCTCCCGGCACCAAGGTCGGCGGGGGTTTTGCACCCCCACACCCCCGCAGAGTATTGGTGCGAAACACAAACGCAAAGCAAAATTGACTGTTCAAGGTGGTAATCCGGCACCGAAGCCAACAATCGACGCAGGCTACCATTCCGCCCCCATTGCTGCGATTTCGGCGGCGATCAGCGCCACTCCGGGGCCGATGCGGTCGGACGGGATCGAGGAATAGGCGAGGCGGTAAAAGCCGGGGCCGGAGCGGGCGGGGTCGCTGAAAAACGGGGTGCCGGGTTCGATCAGCACATCGCGCGCCTTGAGCCGCGCCGCCAGCCGGTCGGGGTCGATGCCGTCCGGGGCCTGCATCCAGAAGCTGGAGCCGCCAAAGGCGCCGCGCCCGGCAATGGTCAGGCCATGGGCACGCAACGCCCGCTCCATCACCCGGCGGCGGTCCTGAAACGCGGTACGGAGGCGGCGGATCATCGCATCATAATGGCCCAGCGACAGGAAATAGGCGGCGGTGCGCTGAATATGGCCGGGCAAATGGCGCAGCACGGTGGAGCGCAGCGCCCGCGCCTCGGCGATGAAGGGTGCCGAGCCGACCAGATAGCCAAGCCTCAGGCCCGGAAACAGCACCTTGGAAAAGCTGCCGACATGGATCACCCGCCCGTCGCGGTCCAGCGATTTCAGCGCCGGGGACGGGGCGGTGAGGAACGACATTTCAAACTCGTAATCATCCTCGACAATCAGCGCATCATGGGTCCGCGCATGGGTCAAAAGCGCATGGCGGCGGGCCAGCGGCAGGGTGGCGGCGGTGGGGCATTGGTGGCTGGGGGTGGTAAAGATCACGTTGGCCGAAGGCGGGATCAGGGCGGGGTTCAAGCCATCCTCATCGACCGGAAGGGCCAGGGTGGTACAGCCCGACTGGCGCAGAATGTCGGACAGGCCGGGGTAACACGGGTCTTCGGTCACAGCCAGCCGCCCCGGCCCCAGCAGCACCTGCGCCGCCAGCCACAGGGCGTTCTGTGCGCCCATCGTCACCAGAATCTCCTCCGGCCGTGCCAGAATCCCGCGCCGGGGCAGGGTTTGGCGCGCGATGAATTCCACCAGCAGCGGGTCATCGCGGTCCATCTGATCGGTGGTCAGGCTGTCATAATCGCGTTGCCCCAGCGCCTGCAGCGCACAGAGCCGCCAGTTCTGATGGTCAAACAGCGTGGGGTCGGCCTGACCATAGAGGAACGGATAGCGATAGCGTCGCCAGTCCTGCGGCTTGTCGACCAGCCGTGCCCCGGTGAAGCGTCGCGAAAAGGCGGCGGGCCAGTTGACCAGATCGCGCCATGTGCCCTGTGGCGGGGTTTCAGGCGGGGCAGGCGCGTTGGTGGAAACGAAATAGCCGGACCGACCGGCCGAAGTCAGGTAGTCATCGGCAATCAGCTCGTTATAGGCCAGCGTCACCGTGATCCGGCTGACCCCCAAGTGCGCCGCCAGCCGCCGCGACGACGGCAGCTTTTCCCCGGCGCGGAACCGCCCCGCCAGGATGCCGGACGCCACCATCTGGCGCACCTGCTGCTGCAGGGAACCTTGGTGGGTGGGGTCGAGGAAGAAGGTCTGTTCAGAGATCGGCATCTGGCCCTATCTTACCCCACAATCTGGCTGTAATGAAAGTCCCGCCCCACGCCTATCCTGCGCCATCCCCCGATCAGGAGCAGCCCGATGGCGCTGGACGCAAAGACCAATTCGCTGGAAGAATTCTGGATCCCCTTTACCGACAACCGCGGCTTCAAGAAAGACCCGCGGCTGATCGTGCAGGGGCGCGGGGTTTACATGACCGACCACAAGGGCGGCACGGTGATTGACGGCTCGTCGGGCCTGTTTTGTTCGCCCGCTGGCCACTGCCACCCCAAGATCATCGAAGCTGTGCATGAGGCGCTGCAAGAAATCACCTTTGTCGCCCCGTTTGGCACCGCGCATCCGCTCAGCTTTGCCTTGGCCGAAGAACTGGCGCGACTGACGCCGGAACGGCTGAACCATGTGTTCTTCGTCAATTCCGGGTCCGAGGCGATTGATACCGCGCTGAAGATCGTGATGGCCTATCACACCGCCAGGGGGCAGAACCGCCACCGCTTTGTCAGTCGCGAACGCGCCTATCATGGGGTGAATATCGGCGGGGTTTCCCTGTCGGGGCTGGTCAACAACCGTCGCGCCTTTCCCATGGTGATGCCCAATATCGTCCACATGCGCCACACCTGGACCGAGGAGGATCTGTTTGTGCCGGGGTGTCGGGTGTCGGGTGCCGACCGCGCCGAGGATCTGCAGCGCGCCATCGTGAATTTCGGTGCGGAAACCATTGCCGCCGTGTTTGTCGAGCCGGTGGCGGGGTCCACCGGTACCTTGCCGCCGCCAAAGGGCTATCTGAAACGGCTGCGCGAAATCTGTGACGCCAATGACATTCTGCTGGTGTTCGATGAAGTCATCACCGGGTTTGGCCGGGTGGGGGGTACTTTTGCCGCCGATGCCTTTGGGGTGACGCCGGATCTGATCACCATGGCCAAGGCACTGACCAACGGGTCGATCCCGATGGGGGCGGTGGCGGTGCGGGATGATATTTACGAGACGATCTGCGATGCCGCCCCGATCGGGGGCATCGAATTGTTCCACGGCTACACCTATTCGGCGCATCCGGCGGCCTGTGCTGCTGGTCTCGCCTCGCTGGCGATCTACCGGGACGAGGCGCTGTTCCAGCGCGCTGCCGAGATGGCCCCCTATTTCGAGGCGGCAATCCTGAGCCTGAAGGATCACCCGCTGGTCCGCGATATCCGCAGCATCGGGATGCTGGCGGGGGTGGAACTGTTCCCCCATATCCGCCCCGGTGCGCGCGGTGTGATGGCGCAGGAGCGGATGTTCTGGCAGGGGCTGCATGTGAAGTTTACCGGCGACAACGGCATCGTCGCGCCGATGTTCATCAGTGAGCGGCGGCATATTGATGAGATCGTGGGCAAGTTCCGCGCCACGCTGGACGGGTTGCCGGGGTAGGGGGTCGGGATATGTCCCGGCACGGGACATTTTTTTATTGTGGTATATCAATGGACTAAGGTGGCTGATTAAGGGAATTTAAACGATTGAGGCCAATCTGACCCACCGCCACCGCCACCTGCACCGCCACCGCCTCTGCGGCGGGCCGTGCCAGGCTCTGACTGCAATTTTCAGTGCGGCATGCTTGATATCGGTCTATGCTGGCATGGTGAATCTGTTCAATTCAACTGTCAGGCCCGGTTGATACCGGGCCGTTACAGCGGAGGGGGATTTCATGGGTACACCGGTGAAATGGGGCCGCGAGTTCCTGGTCAATACGACGACACAAAGTTACCAGGCGGAACCCAGCATCACGGCACTGGCGGACGTTCGGTTCGTGGTGGCCTGGGACGATTAAAGCCAGTCTGGCGGTGATACCTCGTTCTTCGCCATTCGCGCCCAAATATTCGATCCGCGCGAGGCGGCGGTCGACCTCTCCGGAACCGCACTCGGTGATGATTTCGTCGGCACCACCTTTGATGACCAGATGCGGGGGCTGGCGGGGGATGACCGGCTGGTCGGCAAGTTCGGCAATGATCTGCTGATTGGCGACAGTGGCGATGACGATCTGCAGGGACGCATAGGTGCCGACAGCCTGTTCGGTGGCGGTGGGAACGATGGCCTTGGCGGCGGCGGCGGCGACGATCTGCTGACCGGTGGCACCGGCCGCGACACCTTTGTGTTTGCCAGGGGCGGCGGGCATGACGTGATCACCGATTTCGTGGACGGTCTGGACAGGATCGACCTGAGCAGTTTCGGCTTTGCGACTTTCGCGGCGGCAGAGGCGCAGTTCGCGGCATCCGGTGCCGACCTGGTGTTCGCAAAAGGCGCTGTTGTCCTGACGCTGAACAATTTTACCCTCGCCGAGTTGTCGCCAGGCGACCTTATTCTGTGAATTGGCCCCGACCCCACCGGCGTTGCCCGCATCGCCGTGGCAATCTTTACCCGCCAAACGGCCACCCACCCGGTCAGGGCGGCAACCAGCACCTGGGTGCAGTGCCCTGTGCGGTCCAGAATGTTCACGCTGCCCTGAACCGGCGGCAAGCTGGGAGGATCGGCGGGCCAGATCGCGTTCAATCCGCGCGGCCAATCCGGGCGTCCAGTTCCCGCGCCCCCCCCTTTCGCCTGTGCCCCCTATTGCCCCGCCGGGATCAGCCGGAAATCCGGCAGATCGCGCAGGGCCAATTCCGGGCCAGCCGGGGAATAGACCACAAACAGCGTCATCACCCCGGTGCCGGTGTTCAGCGTCGCATGAAACCGGCTTTCCGGCACATAGATCGTGCAGCCCGGCCCGACCTCGGCGGTGACCGGGTTGCCCGCCTCATCCTCCACCATCTGCTGGCCGCTGCCCGCCATCACCAGAATGATTTCCTCGGACCCCGGATGGTTGTGGCGGGCATGGCCGCCGCCGGGGGCCAGGGTGACGATGCCGCCGGAAAACCTTTGCGCTCCGTTCACCTCTGGCCCCACGGTCAGGGCCAGGCGGCCCCAGTCGAAGCCAAAGGCGTCAACCTCGTCGGGGCGGATGACAGAGGGGGAGTGCGGCATCGGATGCTCCTATTTGAGGGCCAGCGCCTTGAAGGCACGGGTCTGGTTGGCAATTGCCTGTTCCACCGGCAGCCGTTCCATGCTGGAGGCACCGTAAAAGCCGTGGCAGCGATCAGCATGGCGCAGGATGAACCCGGCGTCGTCCGGCATCGCAATCGGGCCACCGTGACACAGTACGATGACATCCGGGCGCAGGGCACGGGCGGCGGCGGAAATCGCGTCGATCTCTGCCACACAGGTGTCCAGCGATTTGGCCGAAGTGGCCCCGATGGCACCGCCGGTAGTCACCCCCATATGGGCCACGATGATATCGGCCCCTGCGGCCACCATGGCGCGGGCTTCATCGGGGTTGAACACATAGGGGGTGGTCAGCAGGTCGATGGCATGGGCGGCGGCGATCATCTCGACCTCCAGCCCGTAGCTCATCCCGGTTTCCTCGAAACTTTGCCGCATCACCCCGTCAAACAGGCCGATGGTGGGGAAGTTCTGCACCCCGGAAAACCCCATCGCTTTCAACTCCGCCAGAAACGGCGCCATCAGCAGGAACGGATCGGTGCCGTTGACCCCGGCCAGCACTGGCGTGTGGCGCACCACCGGCAGCACCTCGACCGCCATTTCCCTGACGATGTCATTGGCATTGCCATAGGCCAGCAGGCCCGAGGCCGACCCCCGCCCCGCCATCCGGTAGCGCCCGGAATTGTAGATGATGATCAGGTCGATCCCGCCTGCCTCCTCCGATTTCGCCGACAGCCCGGTGCCGGCACCGCCTCCGATGATCGGGACATGGTCTGCCACCATCTGGTGCAGGCGTTTCAGGATGGTGGCACGGGGAATGGCGGGCATGTGAACCTCAGATCAGGGAACGAAAGGCGGCAACGGCGGCAGCGGCAAAGCCGGGGTGGTTGATGTGGTGTGGCAGCTTTGTGATCCGGCGGTTTGGCGTTGGGCGCAAGTGGCTTTCCAGCGCGGCAAACAGCGCTGCATCGGCTTCGGGGTTCCAAAAGGCCCCCCCCGGCGCATCCAGCATTGAAACACCGCCCAAGGGCAACAGCAGATGCACCGGACCCGGGCACAGGTTCAGCCGCGCCGCGATCCATGCGCCGATCTGCGCATTTTCGGCAGGGGTGGTCCGCATCAGCGTCACCTGCGGGTTGTGGTGATAGAACAGCCGACCCTTGTGCTCGGGCGGCACGGTTTCCGGTGCGCCGAAATTCACCATATCCAGCGCCCCCACCGACCCGACCCAGGGCAGACCGCTGCGCGCCACCGCACCGAACCGGTCCCCGGTGGCGGGCAATACCCCGCCCAGCAGGTAGTCGGCAACCTCGGTGGTGGTGATATCGACAAAGCCGGTCAGCATGCCGCTGTCGCCCAGCTTTTCCATGGTGCGGCCGCCGGTGCCGGTGGCGTGAAACACCAGACAATCGTGGGTGGCGCGCAGGGCATCGGCGATGGCGGTGACACAGGGCGTGGTGACACCGAACATCGTCAGGCCGATGGCAGGCTTGTCGGCGGTAACCGGGGCCGGGTGCAGTGCCATCGCGGCAATCGCCTCGGCGGCATTGTGCAGGATGGTGCGGCTGATCCGGTTCAACCCGGCCAGATCGGTGACGGCAGGCATCAGCACCAGATCGGAAATCCCGACATAGGGCGCGGTATCGCCCGAGGCCAAGGTGGTGACCACCAGTTTCGGCAAACCGTAAGGCAGGCCGCGCAACCCGGTGCAGATGATCGAGGTGCCACCGCCGCCGCCAATGCCGATCACCCCGGCCACGTCGGTCTGCGCCGCGATGAACCGGGCAAAGGCCAGACCCATGGCGGCAACGGCGGTGCCACGGTCAGTACCCCCCAACACCGCCGCAGCCCCTTGCGGGTGATGCGCCGCCACTGCGGCAGCGGTGACATCACAAGCCATCGCCGGGGTGCGGGTTCCCAGATCAACCACACACACCGGCCCGAACCGGGTACGCAACAGCGCTGCCAGATAGGCCAGTTCACTGGCTTTGGTATCCGCAGTTCCAACCAGGTAAAGCCGTTTCAATCGGGTGACCTCGTGACAGTTCCATGCCGGTACGGCGCAGAGCGCAGCCACTGGTCTGCCCCGCCGGTCACCGTAACCGGTCAGACCGGTTTTACAAGGCCAACAGGCTGGATCCGCCACCTGCATTGGCCCGGTGGTACGATCAAACCTGCCAAATCCAGCTTCATCAAAGGCCAAGGGGGGGCGGATCAATTGGGGGTGCGGCGACGCCGGGTGATGGTCCGGCACTTCCGCAGCCTGGCGGTGCAGGGCCGAGGGGCGCGGGTTTTTCCTGGGTGTGCGGCCAGAGGATTTGCAGATTGCCGCCGGGGCACCTGCGGCAGCACGAGTCAACGATATCGAAAACCACGGCGTCGAAAAGATCGTGACATTGACCGCAGGCCCGCACCGCCTGCGCGCCACCGTGCCACCGTGCCACCGTGTTGGTAACGCTGAAGCTGGCGGTTGGCGAAGCTGTGCGGTTCGGCTGGGACGCAGACCGGGTGGTGCTGTTCGACCGGGCCCATGGCCGCAGCCTGCGGCACGGCGGCTGACCGCTGGCCCATGGCGCTTGGGGGACTGTGTGCGGCTGAATGATACCAAAGATCCCTTGAATGGCCAATTTTTGATTGACCAAGGTTGCACCGAAATCCCCTCACCCTTGTGGGGAGGGTCAGGGTGGGGGTCTCTCAGGCCAATGGCCCTTTTGACTGACCGCAGACTGCTTGGACCGGGATGGGTCCTGATGGAACTGCCTTCCGTCCGGCAGGCCCCATCGGGCCTGCCGCAGAGCAGCATCGCCGCGTCACCCCCGGTCCTCAAAGGACCGGGGAGCACCTGCCCCCCCGTCACGCCGGAGGCGTGCCTGCAGCACGACGGGCAGGTGCTTCGCACCCGCCGGGGCAGGCGCTCCCCTCTTTCGTTTCGTGCTCCACCAGTCCAGTGGCACCTTGATCGCTGTGATCGGGGCCGATCCAGTGGATCGTCTTTTCCCGCTCAGCCAGATGGCAGG
>JAYTDA010000383.1:0-1632 GCA_043736155.1 Paracoccaceae bacterium
CGGCGCGAGAGCACCCGCTCGCCTTTCTGCAGGATGGCGGGCACCTCATCAGGCCGCAGCCCGGCAAACCCACCCGAATGCATCCGGGGCGCTCCGGCAAAAGCCGTGATGGGCACCGCCCGCATCGGGGCATTGCCGCCGACCAGACCACCGGCATGATGGACCGCCGCCCCGGTCATACCAGCAAACAACCCTCCACCACCGAACGAACTCAGCAGGCCATCTAGCGCAGAGGCAATCGGGCCGAGGATGAACTTCCGCGCAGCCAGTTTGGCAAGATCGGCCAGGATCGAGGTCACGAGATCGCCAAAGCTCAGCTTGCCTGTCTTGACGAAATTACCTACGGCGTCCTCGGCGCTCTGAAACGCCCCAACCAGCGCCTGGCCGACATCGGCGCCAATATCGCGGGCCTTGGCGGCGTAGTCTGCCAAAGCCGCCGTCACTGCTGCCCAGCCGGTTGCGGCCATATCTGCGCGAGAAGCAACCGCTTCCCCGGCAGCTTTGCCTGCCGCACCGGCCCCGCCTGCGGCAGTGCCTGCCTCGTTGAGGGCGTCGGTGGTTCCGTCCGCCGCGACCGTGGCCGCATCCAGCGCCGCAGCACCGTCCGTTCCGGCCGTGGTCATGGCGGTTTGCAGCGCCTGCCAGCTTGCGAGCGGCCGGGTGGCAGCATCGCTCAGCATGCCGGATGCCTCGCGATAGCCGTCGGCCCGTGCGCGTGCATCATCTGCCATGGTGCCCAGCCCAAGGTCGGGCGTTTGAAGGTAGGTCTGGCCCATCGCCGCCTGAAATGCATCCGCTGCGGCGGCTCCGGCCGCAGTTGCCGCCCCTTCAAATGGATTGCCAACCCGGCCGAGCGTTACCGGATCGAGGGTGCCAATCTGGATCCCACCCTCTCCAGTGGCCCACTCCGGCAGCATGTCGAGCGCGGCGTTCAAACCCGAAATGAAGGTGTTGATGCGTGTGACGACGCCGTTCAGCATCGCCTCGACGCCGCTGATCAACCCGTTCGCGGCCTGAAAGGCAAAGTCGCCGATGGCGGACGGTAAGGCCGACCAGATTGCCTTCATGGCATCGAACGCCCCCTGGAACACGCCAGTCGCGGAATTGCCAAAGCCGACCACGGCGACCAGCGCGCCCTGCATGGCATCGGCCACGGTGGCGGTGATCCCGGACCAGCTGGCTTGCAGGCTGGCGGTCACCGCGTCGACACCAAGCCCGATCCGGTCCCAGACTTCGCTGGCCAAATCTGACAGAAGGCCCAGCGCTGCACCAAAGCCGCCAGCGCCCTCAACCAGTTTGGAAAACTGATAGACCAGTTCCCCCGCTCCGACGATCAGCGCCCCGATGCCGGTGCGGATCAGGGCCCCCTTCAGCACCGTGAGGGACAAGGAAAACCCGCTGATGCCCAGCGCCGCCGCTCCGATGGAAACGACAAAGCGCCCGGCGAAGAAGGTGGCGAAGGCCCCGGCGATGCTGGCAATCTCGCCAATGTGGTCGCCTAGAAAGCTGATGCTGGTTTGAAACACGCCACCCACCCGTGTGGCATCGGCCAGCGCATTGGCAACGGTCTCCAGCGCCGGGGCGACGGCGACGGTCAACTGGTTTGCAAGGCCGAGCCAAACCAGGCCGAGC
>JAYTDA010000384.1:0-16279 GCA_043736155.1 Paracoccaceae bacterium
GCGGATCGAAGCGCTTTGGCAAGCCGCGCTGCGCCATCTGGACGGCAAGGCGCTGGCCAATGCGGCCAATGGCGATGTCTTGCTGTTCCGGATGCGCGATGGCGCGATTGCCAAGCATCTGGGCATCGCTGCCCGGGTCGGAGCCGCAGAAGGTGCCAGTTTCATCCATGCCTATAGCGGGCATGGCGTCGTTGAAAGCCCGCTGTCTGAGCCATGGCGGCGCCGCATCGTGGCGCGTTTCGCATTTCCCAAAGGAGCCGCTTGATGGCGACCATACTACTTTCAGCGATTGGGGCGGGGCTGGGTGCGGGCTTTGGCGGAACCGTTCTGGGCCTGTCTGGAGCGGTCATTGGCCGCGCGGTCGGTGCCACGCTGGGGCGGGTGATCGACCAGCGCCTGATGGGGGCGGGATCAGAAGCGGTTGAAACCGGCAGGGTCGAGCGGTTTCGCCTGACCGGTGCCAGCGAAGGTGCCCCGGTTGCCCGGCTGTTTGGCCGGATGCGGGTGGGAGGCCAGATCATCTGGGCCTCGCGGTTTCTGGAAAGCGTTGCCACTTCGGGTGGCGGCAAGGGGACGCCGCGGCCCTCAACCACCACATTCTCCTATACTGTCAGCCTGGCCATTGCGCTGTGCGAAGGCGAGATTGCCCGGGTTGGCCGGATTTGGGCCGACGGGATCGAGATCGGTGCCGCCGAATTGAACATGCGTGTCTATTCTGGCAGCGAAACCCAGTTGGCCGACCCCAAGATCGAAGCTGTGGAGGGGGCCGGGAATGCGCCAGGTTATCGCGGCCTGGCCTATGTGGTGATTGAAGATCTGGCGCTGGCGCGGTTTGGCAATCGGGTGCCGCAATTCACCTTTGAAGTCGTGCGCCCGGCGCATGTCACCAAACCGGGCGTGGTTCCTGATCTGAGCCAAGCCATCAGGGCTGTGGCATTGATGCCGGGCACCGGGGAATATGCGCTGGCAACCACACCCGTGCACTATTCCCTTGGCCCCGGGGTCAACCGCTCTGCCAACCTCAATACCCCCAGTGGCAAAAGCGATCTGGACACCTCATTGGACATGTTGCGCGGTGAGTTGCCGAATTGTGCTGCGGTATCCCTGGTGGTGTCGTGGTTTGGCAACGACCTGCGGTGCGGCAATTGCATGGTGAAGCCAAAGGTTGAGCAGACCGGCAATGATGGCGTCGGCATGCCCTGGACCGTCAGCGGGATCACGCGTGCTGCTGCGGCAGTTGTGGCGCAGTCGGGGGGCAGGCCGGTTTACGGTGGCACCCCGGCAGATGCATCGGTGATCGAAGCTATTCAAGCGGTTCATGCCGGTGGTCAGTCGGTGATGTTTTACCCGTTCCTGCTGATGGAACAGTTGACGGGCAATGGTCTGACCGACCCATGGACCGGTGCCGCTGATCAGCCAACCCTGCCCTGGCGCGGTCGGATCACGCTGTCGGCGGCCCCGGGGCAGCCCGGATCGCCGGATCGCACAGCAACGGCTGACGCGCAGGTTGCCGCATTTCTTGGCACGGTGCAGGTGTCTGATTTCACCATTGTAGCCGGGAACGTGTCTTATAACGGACCTGCCGAATTTTCCCTTCGCCGGTTCATCTTGCATTATGCCGCTTTGGCTGCTGCCGCAGGCGGTGTTGAGGCCTTTTGCATCGGATCGGAAATGCGCGGCCTGACGCAGGTTCGCGGGGCTGGCGATGCCTTTGTGGTGGTCAACGGGTTGAAGCAACTGGCCGCCGATGTTCGTTCCATCCTTGGCCCTTCGACCAAGATCGGCTACGCGGCGGACTGGTCGGAATATTTCGGGTACCAAAGCCCGGAAGGGTCGCTGTATTTCCATCTGGACCCGCTATGGTCCGATACCAATATCGATTTCATCGGCATCGACAACTATATGCCGGTTGCCGATTGGCGCGACGGATTTGACCATGCCGACGCCGGTTATGGTGCCATCTACAATCTGGACTATCTGAAGGCCAATATTGCAGGCGGCGAAGGGTTTGACTGGTATTATGACTCGGTTCAGGGTGCCGATGCCCAGATCAGGTTGCCGATCACTGACGGAGCCTATGGCGAGCCCTGGGTCTATCGCTACAAGGATCTGAAAAGCTGGTGGTCCTTGCCACATCATGAACGGATCAGTGGTGTGCGGCAGGCTTCGCCAACGGCTTGGATCCCAGAATCCAAACCGTTTTGGTTCACCGAACTGGGGTGCGCCGCAATTGACAAGGGAGCCAATGAACCCAACCGGTTTCTTGATCCGAAATCGGCGGAATCCGGGATTCCGCGTTATTCCAACGGTCGCCGCGATGATCTGATGCAGATGCAGTATTTGCGGGCCCTGTCGGATTTCTGGGCCGATACCGCCAATAACCCGGTTTCGGCGCTTTATGCGGCAGCGATGGTCGATATGTCGCGTGCGCATGTCTGGGCCTGGGATGCACGGCCGTATCCGCAGTTTCCGAACAATCTGGACCTGTGGAGTGATGGGGAGAATTACACAAGGGGTCACTGGATTGTTGGGCGAACCACGGCGCAGCCGCTGGCCAATGTGGTTGCGGAGCTTTGCGAGGCCGGTGGCCTGACAGATTACGACACCGACAGGCTGTATGGCGCGGTGCGCGGCTATTCGGTTTCAAGTGGCGAAACTGCACGGGCAGCCTTGCAGCCGCTGATGTTGGCCTATGGGTTTGACAGTCTGGAACGGGACGGCGAAATCGGGTTCCGGATGCGGGATGGCAACCCGGTTGCCGTGCTGGACCCGAAAAGACTGGTTCAGACCAGACAGCGCGACGGGCGCCTGGAAACGCGGCGGCTACCATCGGCTGAAGTTGCGGGGCGGGTGCGGCTGAATTTCATCGGCGCCGAGGGGGATTATGAAGTCCGCAGCGCCGAGGCAATCTTTCCCGATGATGTCTCACGCAGTGTCGATCAGACCGAGCTTGCGCTGGTGCTGACCCTCGCCGAAGGGCGCGGACTTGCGGAGCGCTGGCTGGCCGAAGCCCGGGTGGCGCGCGATATCGTGCAATTCGATCTGCCGCCATCGCAAAGCCATCTGGGTGCTGCGGATGTCGTGGAGATGGATGCCGGGGAAGGGCCGTTGCGCTATCGGATCGACCGGGTCGAGCAGGGAAATGCCAGCACCGTCGAAGCAGTCCGGATCGAAGAGGGGTTGTACCTGCCCAGCGATCTGGCCGAGGAGCGGATCGTGCCACGGCCGTTTGTGGCACCGGTGCCGACCTATCCGGTCTTTCTGGATCTGCCGCTGCTGACCGGTTCAGAGGTGGAGCATCAGCCGCATCTGGCGGTGACGGCAACGCCCTGGCCCGGATCGGTTGCCGCCTACAGTTCAGACAGCGACTCCGGCTATGTGTTGAACCGGCTGTTGGCGGCATCGGCCACGATTGGGGTGACACAAACCGCGCTTTTCCGCCAGCCGCCCGGGCTTTGGGACCGCTCTGCCCCTTTGCGTGTCCAGGTTTTCGGCGGGGCCCTGGCTTCGGCAACCACCGATGCTGTGCTGAATGGTGCCAATCTGATGGCGATTGGCGACGGGTCACCCGGAAACTGGGAATTGTTTCAGTATGCCAATGCAACGCTGGTTGCACCACAGACCTATGACCTGAGTTTGCGGCTGCGCGGGCAACTGGGCAGCGACGCGCTGGCCCCGGCCTCCTGGCCGCCCGGCAGTCAGGTTGTCCTGATCAACTCTGCCTTGCAGCAGATTGATCTGGCGATGTCCGCCCGGGGACTGGCGCGGCATTACCGCATTGGTGCAGCGCTTCGGCCGGTAGACGACCCATCCTATGTGCATCGGATCGATGCATTCGACGGTATCGGGCTGCGACCCTATTCACCATCTCATCTGACGGCGGTTTCAATTGCAGGTGGCGACCGGGTGTTCAGCTGGATCAGACGAACCAGGATAGATGGTGACAGTTGGGCCTCGGTTGAAGTGCCGCTGGGCGAGGCTTCGGAAAGCTATCTGGTGCAGGTGCTGCAGGGATCGACCCTGGTGCGCACAGCAACCGTGACTTCGCCCGGTTGGACCTACAGCAGCGTGCAGCAGGCGGGTGATGCCGTCATCGTGCCCTTTACCATTCAGGTCGCGCAAATATCGGACCGGTTTGGAGCCGGGCTTTTCAAGGGGATTGTGATCGATGTCTGAAACCACGCAACTTGGATTGCCGCTGTTGCAGCCCTCGCAGGCGCAAAAGCATGTGACGGTCAATGACGCCATGACGGTGCTGGACACTGTTGTGCAGCTTTCTGTCAAGGACAGTGTTCTCAACATTCCTCCCTCGCTTCCGGCCGAGGGTGACCGCTATATCGTCGGGCCAGTCCCTACCGGAACTTGGTCCGGGAAGGCGCGTCAGGTCGCGGCATGGGTCGGAAGTGCGTGGGTATTCCACGCCCCGGCACAGGGTTGGATTGCCTGGGACGAAACCACCGCTAAGGCACTGGTTTTCACCGCAACCAATTGGCAATCACTCGTCAGCAGCTCCTTTCCCAACAGTGTCGCGGACTTTGGCATCGGGGCTTCGCCAGATATCACCAATAAGTTCGTGTTTTCCGGGACCAACAGCCTGTTCACCAGTGCCGGGTCAATCGATCAGACTGTCAACAAGGCGGCATCAGGCAATGATGCATCCCTGACATTCAAGACCGGCTTCAGCACGCGCGCCCTGGTGGGTTTGCTGGCAGACGACAACTTTTCCCTGAAAGTCAGCAACAACGGCGCTTCCTTTGCCACACCGTTGGTCGCCAACGCTGCAAGCGGAAAACTGTCCACGCTGCTGGTGTCGGCGGCTGGACTGCAGTTGAGCGACGCTGCCGATGCGACCAAGGTGGCGCAATTTTCGCTGTCTGGCATCGCGACTGGAACCACCCGGACCTACAGCCTGCCGGATACCAGTCAGACGCTGGCGCATATTGGCGGTGCAAGTCAAACCTTCGCGGGGCAGGTTACGCTGTCCAACGCTGTCGCCAATCTGGGCACTTCAGTTGCCACGGCGACCTACAGCCTTGGCAACGGGGCAACGGGTTCGGGCGTGACCAAAACGATCAATCTGGGCACCTCTGGCGTCTCGGGTTCGACAACGGTGGTGAACGTCGGTTCGGCCACTTCGGGGGCAGGCGGTTCGCTGGTCGTCAATACGCCCACAGTCACTTTTGCCAGCAGCGTGGCTGCGGTAGGCATGGCTCAATCCAATCTGACGGCAGGTCAGGTTGGAATAGGGGGCGCGACAGCGGATGCCACCAACCGGCTGAGCGTCAACAGTTCCAATGTCCTGCTGAACAACGCCGGTGCATCAGTCGATGTTGCTCTGAACAAGGCTGCAAGTGGCAATGATGCCTCTGTCACCTTCAAATCGGGTTTCAGCACCCGGGCGCTGTTGGGGCTATTGGCAACGGAGGATCTGACGCTGAAGGTCAGTCCGGATGGAACCGTCTATTTCGACGGTCTTGTGGTGGACCGCACCACTGGCCGGGTTACCTTGCCGCAAGGTGCGCGGCTGGGGCCACTTTCTGCCGACCCGTCCAGCCCATTGGATGGCACGATCTGGTACAATTCAACCACGTCGCAGGTCCGAGCCCGGATGAACGGAGCAACTCGGATCATCGCCACCGACGACATAGCTTTCGTCCAACCCGGCACAGGTGACTATATGTCCACCTCGATGGGATCGGGATCGACCTTTGCCACGGCTGCCGGAGTGATCGGGCGATTTGACCTGTTCCCCTATGTGCCAAGAGGCGATTTTGTTGCCGACCAGATCGCCTTGAACGTCACCACCGCCGTGGCCGCAGCACAAGGCAAATTGCTGGTTTATGGCAGCAACGCCCTCGGACAACCGACAACGCGGCTGTTTGAATCCGCAGCGCTGGATTTCAGCACCACTGGGTTCAAGTCGACTGCGCTGAGTGTGACATTCCGGAAGGGGCAGGTGTTCTGGATCGGCCTCCGGCACAGTTCTACGGCCGCAACCACCACCTTTGCTCCCAGTGCCACGCCTGACTTGACAACATCCGACTTGAATGTTCAACTTCGCAAGGTCTTGCGGCGAACCCTTGCATTTGCGACGGCTGCGCCTGATCCGTGGGGCTACCTGTCCACGGAAACCGCCAACGGTTCGGCCGCAGCGACCTATCTGCGCTCAACCTGATCCATGGATCCACGGTGCCATCGGGGTTGCAAAATCAAGGTGTGAGCCCCAATATCGGGAAACAGCCTGCTTTGGTGTGGGCATTTTTCCCGGAGGAGGGCGCGATGGCCGAAACCTATGCCAAGCTGGCGAAAGTTGATCCGGTCTGGAGCAGGATTCAGGAAGAGGCGCAGGATGCTGTGCGGTGTGAGCCCCTGTTGGGTGGGTTGATCCATTCCAGCCTGCTTCATCACGCCACGATGGAACGGGCGCTTGCCTATCGCTTTTCGCTGAAGCTGGCCTCCGGCGAGATGTCGGAACAGATCTTGCGCGAAATTGCTGATGAGGCCTATGTCCTGTCTCCTGACCTTGGACAATCGGCGCGGGCTGATCTGGTTGCTGTCTATGAACGTGACCCGGCCTGCCATCGGTTCTTGCAGCCCATTCTGTTTTTCAAGGGCTACCAGGCAATTCAGGCCTATCGGGTTGGCCATTGGCTTTGGTCTATCGGGCGGACTGACCTCGCCTATTTCGTGCAGATGCGGGTGTCTGAGGTGTTCGGTGTGGATATCCATCCGGCTGCCCGTGTTGGCCGAGGCATCATGGTCGACCATGCCCATTCCATTGTGATCGGGGAAACGGCGGTGGTCGGCGATAACGTCTCGATGTTGCATTCGGTGACTTTGGGTGGCACTGGCAAGGAAGACGGCGACCGGCATCCCAAAATCGGTGACGGCGTGATGATCGGTGCGGGGGCCAAGGTGCTTGGGAACATCACGGTTGGCCACTGCAGCAGGATTGCCGCTGGTTCCGTAGTGCTGGAGGATGTGCCGCCTTGCACCACCGTTGCCGGAGTTCCGGCACGGGTTATTGGCAAGGCCGGGTGTGAGCAACCCTCGGTGATGATGGATCAGCTACTCAGAACATGTGACTGACATCCATTATTTCAAATGGATGACCGACGATATCGCTGGCCATCTTTTTGAATATGGTCTCAGGCCAGCATTCCCACCGGGTTTTCAAGATTGTCGATGATGGCCTTAAGGAACTCGGCAGCAAGCGCTCCGTCGATCACCCGGTGATCGACGGACAGGGTCATCGTCATGACGGTTGCCACCTTGATCGTTCCATCCGCGCCAACCACCGGCCGTTTTACCCCGGCACCAACGGCCAGAATCGACCCATGAGGTGGGTTGATGACGGCATCGAAATTGTCGATGCCAAACATTCCCAGATTCGAAATCGCGAAACTACCGCCCTGATATTCCTGCGGAGCCAGTTTCCGTGTCTTTGCCCGGGCTGCCAAATCCTTCATTTCTGCCGACAAGGCCGACAGCGACTTGGTTTCGGCGTCCCGCAGCACGGGTGTGAAAAGTCCGCCTTCGATAGCGACCGCCACCGCAACATCCGACGGTTTCATGCGGAAAATCCGGTCGCCCGCCCAGACAGAGTTGGCGGCGGGAACGGTTTGCAAGGCCAAGGCGCAGGCTTTGATCAGGAAATCGTTCACTGACAATTTGATCCCACGCGCCGCAAGCTGCTTGTTCAGCATCTCGCGGAAGGTCAGCAGCGCATCCAGTTGAACATCCCGCCGCAGATAGAAGTGCGGAATTGTCTGCTTGGCTTCGGTCAGACGTGCAGCGATAATTTTGCGCATGCCGTCCAAGGTCACCACCTCATAGGCGCGCCCCTCGTACATCCGTGCAACCTGATCGGCGGTTGCACCCGTGGCCATCGCAGGTTTGGCCGCCGGGGTCGGGGCGACAGATGCAGGTGTCGCCACTGCCTTGACCTCCACCACCCCGCTCACATCGGCCTTGACCACGCGACCATGCGGGCCGCTGCCTTTGACCGTGGACAGGTCCACCCCTTTGTCTGCGGCAATGCGGCGGGCGAGGGGGGATGCAAACACTCTTGCCCCGTTTTTCACAACGGCAACCGGCGCTGCGACCGCAGCAACCGCGGCAATCGGGGCCACCAATGCAGGGGTTGGCGCTGCGGCCCGGGCCGAAGAGCCAAGGCTTTCGCCCTCACCCGCCATCAGGGCAATCGGGGTGTTGACCTTGACCCCGGCGGTACCCTCGGCGACCAGCAGTTTGCCGATCACCCCTTCATCCACCGCTTCAAACTCCATCGTGGCCTTGTCGGTCTCGATCTCGGCCAACAGGTCGCCGCTTTTCACGGTTTGGCCCTCTTTGACCAGCCATTTCGCCAAAGTCCCCTCTTCCATCGTGGGCGACAGGGCGGGCATCAGAATTTCGGTTGGCATCATGCTCCCCCTTCAGCGATAACAAACTTGTTTCACGGCATCGACAACCTCTGCCACCGTCAGCAGCGCCAGCTTTTCCAGATTGGCGGCATAGGGCATTGGCACATCCTTGCCGGTGCAACAGATCACCGGTGCATCCAGATAGTCGTAGGCTCTCTGCATGATGACCGAGGATATATACCCCCCCACCGATCCTTGCGGCCAACCCTCTTCGACCGTCACGCAGCGGTTGGTCTTTTGCACCGACCGCAGGATGGCGTCGGTATCCATCGGGCGCAGAGTCCGCAGGTCGATCACCTCGGCGGAAATCCCTTCGGCGGCCAGCTTGTCTGCGGCTTCCAGTGCATAGGTCATGCCGATACCGAAGCTGACGATGGTGACATCGGTGCCTTCGCGCCAGATCCGCGCTTTGCCGAACGGCACGGTGAAATCCTCCAGGGCTGGCACCTCAAAGCTGCGGCCATAGAGTATCTCGTTTTCCAGAAAGATCACCGGGTTCGGATCGCGGATCGCGGTTTTCAGCAGGCCTTTGGCGTCAGACGCCGAATAGGGTGCAACCACTTTCAACCCCGGAACCTGCATGTACCAGGCGGCATAGCATTGGCTGTGCTGGGCACCGACGCGGGCGGCCGCCCCGTTTGGCCCCCGGAAAACAATCGGGCTGCCCATCTGACCGCCCGACATATACAGAGTCTTGGCGGCGGAATTGATCAGATGATCAATGGCTTGCATCGAGAAGTTGAAAGTCATGAATTCGACAATCGGCCGTAACCCACCGAACGACGCGCCGACGGCAATCCCGGCAAAGCCGTGTTCGGTGATCGGAGTGTCGATGATCCGTTTCGGCCCGAACTCATCCAGCAACCCCTGGCTGATCTTGTAGGCGCCCTGATACTCGCCGACCTCTTCGCCCATCAGGAACACCGTCGGATCGCGGCGCATTTCTTCGGCCATCGCCTCGCGCAGGGCTTCGCGGACGGTTTGGGATTTGGTGGCGGTGCCTGCGGGCCAGTCGGGTGACAGATCGGCGATCGCGGCAACGGGCGCAGCAGCGACCGCAACCGGGGCAGCAACCACAGCGGCCACGGTTTTCGGCGCAGGGGCTTCGGCGCTTTCGCCTTCGCCGATCAGCAGCGCAATCGGGGTGTTGACCTTGACCCCGGCGGTACCCTCGGCGATCAGAATTTTCCCCATCACCCCTTCGTCAACGGCTTCAAACTCCATTGTCGCCTTGTCGGTTTCGATCTCGGCCAGGATCTGCCCGCTTTTCACCGCGTCGCCTTCCTTGACCAGCCATTTCGCCAAAGTGCCTTCTTCCATCGTTGGAGACAGGGCAGGCATCAGAATCTCGGTTGCCATGATCTTGCTCCCTCAGGCGTAAATGTCGGTCCAAAGCTCGCTCAGCGCGGGCTCGGGGCTGTCTTTGGCGAATTCGGCGCTGTCATTGACCACGGCCTTGATGTCGCGGTCGATGGCTTTCAGGTCGTCATCAGTGGCCAACCCGCCGCCAATCAGCAATTCGCGCACATGTTCGATGGCGTCTTTTTCGTCGCGCATCTTCTGCACCTCTTCGCGGGTGCGGTATTTCGCCGGGTCCGACATCGAATGGCCACGATAGCGATAGGTCTTCATTTCCAGAATATAGGGCCCTTGACCGGCGCGGCAGACGGCAACCGCCTTTTCGCCCGCAGCTTTCACCGCCAGCACATCCATGCCGTCAACCGCTTCGCCCTTGATGCCGTAAGCGGCGCCGCGCTCCCACAGGCTCGGGCTCTTGGTGGAGCGCTGAACCGAGGTTCCCATGGCGTACTGGTTGTTTTCAATGACGAAAACCACCGGCAGGTTCCACAGCTCCGCCATGTTATAGGTCTCGTAGACCTGACCCTGATTGGCGGCACCATCGCCGAAATAGGCGAATGTCACCCGTTTGTTGTCCAGATACTTGTCGGCAAAGGCGAGGCCCGCGCCCAATGGCACCTGCGCGCCAACGATGCCGTGGCCGCCATAAAAGTGCTTTTCCTTGGAGAACATGTGCATCGAGCCGCCCTTCCCCTTGGAATAGCCGCCCGACCGCCCGGTCAGTTCGGCCATCACGCCTTTGGGGTCCATGCCGCAGGCCAGCATATGGCCGTGATCGCGGTAGGATGTAATGCGCTTGTCGCCTTCTTCGGCGGCGGCTTCCAGCCCGACCACAACGGCCTCCTGCCCGATGTACAGATGGCAGAACCCGCCGATCAGCCCCATGCCATACAATTGCCCGGCCTTTTCCTCGAATCGCCGGATCAGCAGCATTTCGCGGTAGAATCCTAGCAGCTCATCTTTGGATACGTTTGATTTTGCGGGGGATTTTCGTGTCGCCATGCTGTCGGACTCCTGTCGCAGGCTAAAGTAGTTCAATACTAAACTATTTCATAAGCCATCTGCGCCGATTTTGCCAGCGTATAGTGCCGCCCCCCCCTGTGGCTGCGGGGCAGGTTCAGTAAGGAAAATTTAACTTTGTTTCGCGCGCGAAACAAAAGCGGAACGGGGGGATCAGCGGATCACCAACTCATCTGTCCGTACCGATCCCAGCACATCGCGGGCCTGTTCATCCAGCAGATCAAGGTCCAGATAATTGTCCGACAGCCGTCGGGTCTTGTTGGCCAGCACCGCCAGTTCCGCCACCAGCCGGTCCCGCTCGATCCTCAGCACCTCGGCATCGGCATCCACCTGAATGCGGCGAAACAGGCCATAGTCGCCCTGTACGGCGGCAAAGGTGAAATAGCTGCCCAGCGTGAACGCCAGCAGGAAATAAAGGGCTGGGCCAAGCGAGGGCCGGGTGCGGGATCGGATCATCGGTGTGCCGTTCTGCCTCTGCCACCTCTTTCGGGTGGGTTCCGGCACTATGGCACAGGCGATTCGCGATTGGAATCCCCAATGTAGAACCCCGCCCCAAAGGGGGCAGGGCGGCAAACCAACCGGTCAGAAAGTGGGCCCCGGACCCCCGGTCAGGCTTTGCCCATGTAGATATCGACCAGCTTGCCCAGCATCGCCAGCGCATCTTCCCTTGGCCGCTGGAACGAGTTGCGCCCGATGATCGAGCCATTGCCGCCGCCGTCGCGAATGGCGCGGGCGTCATCATACACCGCACCTTCGCCCTTTTTCGCACCACCGGAAAACACCACGATCCGGCGTCCGCCGAAACTGGCCTGCATGCAATGCCGCACCCGTGCGGCCTGACTGGCAATATCGACCTTTTCCGCCTCATAGACCTTTTTGGCCTCTGCCAGCATCAAATGATCGGTCGACAGCTTGATCTTGATGATATGCGCCCCCAGCAGGGCTGCGATCTGGGCGCCATAGGCTGCGATATCGATGCCGGTTTCGCCATCCTTGGTCACGCCTTCACCGCGCGGATAGGACCAGATCACGGTGGCGACCCCCTTGGCCGCCGCTTCCTGCCGCATCGCGCTGACTTCCTCAAACATCTCCAGCGAGCAATCAGACCCGGGATAGATGGTAAAGCCGATCGCCGAACAGCCCAGTCGCAGCGCATCATCAACGCTGGCGGTGATCGCCTGATCCTTGCCTGCGCTACCCGACAGCAGCGAATTGGCAGAGTTCACTTTCAGAATAGTTGGAATTTGCCCGGCAAAAGTATCCGCCCCGGCCTCGATCATCCCCAAGGGTGCGGCATAGGCGTTCATCCCGGCGTCAATTGCCAGTTGGTAGTGGTAATGCGGGTCATAGGCGGCAGGGTTGGCGGCAAACGACCGGGCTGGCCCATGTTCAAACCCCTGATCCACCGGCAGAATGATCATCTTGCCGGTTCCACTCAACCGCCCGTTCATCAGGATGCGGCACAGATTGGCTTTGACCCCGGGGGTGTCGCCTTCGTAGTGGCTCAAAATCTTCTGCACGATCTTGCTGGCACGCATGATGGATCCTTTCCGAACAGCCCTGAATTCGCCCTTAAAAGGCGCAAAGCGGTGGTGCAACCATGTTGGCGCTAACAGAACCGCGATTTTCCACTCAGACGTTCAGCGCGGCCACACCCGGCAGGGTCTTGCCTTCCATCCATTCCAGAAACGCGCCGCCAGCGGTGGAGATATAGCTGAAATCTGCCGCAACCCCGGCCTTGTTCAGCGCCGCCACCGTATCGCCGCCGCCCGCCACCGAGATCAGCTTGCCCGCCCTGGTCAGGGCCGCAACCTTTTGCGCCGCAGCAACCGTGGCGGCATCGAACGGATGCAGCTCAAACGCCCCCAGCGGGCCGTTCCAGATCAGCGTCTTGCAGCTTTCAAACACCTTTGCCAACCGCAGCACGGTTTCGGGACCGGCATCCAGGATCATGCCATCGGCCGGGCATTTGCCCACCGGAACCGTGACATTCTTCACATCCGCCGCAAATTCCCACGCCACCACCAGATCCACCGGCAGATGCACGGCGCAGCCGGCCGCCCTGGCCTTGGCCAATATCTCCAGCGCGGTTGGTGCCAGGTCGCGCTCGGCCAGGCTTTTGCCGACCTCGATCCCCTGCGCCACCAGGAATGTGTTGGCCATGCCGCCGCCGATCACCAGATGGTTGACCCGGGTCACCAGATTGCCCAGCAGTGCCAGCTTGGTCGATACTTTGGCACCGCCCACCACCGCCACTACCGGCCGTTCCGGCTGGCCCAGTGCGGCACCCAGCGCCAGCAACTCCGCCGCCATCTGCCGCCCGGCACAAGCCGGCAACAGCCGCGCAATCGCCTCGGTCGAGGCATGGGCGCGATGCGCCGCCGAAAAGGCGTCATTCACGTAAACATCGCCCAAGGCCGCCATGCTGGCCGCCAGCCCCTTGTCGTTCTTTTCCTCGCCGGGATGAAACCGGGTGTTTTCCAACAGCAGCACATCGCCGCGTTCCATCGCGGCCACAGCGGTTTTGGCTGCGGCACCGATGCAATCCTCGGCAAACAGGACCCGGCGGCCGGGCAGGGCGGCTTTCAGCGCGGGCAGAACCTGACGCAGCGACAGGGCCGGGTCAACTGCCCCCTTGGGCCGGCCAAAATGCGCCAGCAACACCGGTTTGCCGCCTTTGGTCACGATGTCGCGGATGGTGGGGACGATCTTTTCGATCCGGGTGGCGTCGGTCACCTTGCCATTTTCAACCGGCACGTTGATGTCTACCCGCACCAGCACAACCTTGCCACTCAGGTCGATGTCATCCAGGGTTTTCCAGGCCATCGTTCCGCTCCCTCTGCCGCGCTTGCCCCTGTTGACCCGATGCGCGCCCCAGCGTCAACCACCCCGTCAACCGCCCCGTCAACACCCTGATCCGCCGACCCGCGCGCTTTGCCCTTTTCCTCGCGCCGCGCTGCCGGTAAGTTCACGCCCAATTCGAGACATGAAAATCGAAGCATCAAACAGGCAGCACAGCAAAGGACCCTCCGATGGCCGAAATCAAGGACCCGGAAAATACCATCATCGTCACCCTCAAGGATGGCGCCGTCGTCATCGAGCTTTTGGCCGCGGTGGCCCCGAAACATTCCGAACGGATGAAACTGCTGGCCCGCGCCGGGGCCTATGACAATGTGGTGTTCCACCGCGTCATCGATGGCTTCATGGCGCAGACCGGTGATGTCGAAAACGGCAATGCCGACAAGAATTTCAACCTGGGCCGCGCCGGCACCGGCGGATCGCAACATCCCGATCTGCCGGCCGAATTTTCCAAGCTGCCGCATGATCGCGGCACCATTGGGGCGGCGCGCTCCTCCAGCCCGAATTCGGCGAACAGCCAGTTCTTCATCAATTTCAAGGACAACCACTTCCTGAACAACCAGTACACCGTCTATGGCCGGGTGCTGTCGGGGATGGAGTTTGTCGACAAGATCACCCGTGGCGAACCGGCCCCCAACCCCGACAGGATGCTGTCGGTCAAGGTGGCCGCCGATGTCTGACACCCGGATCATCCTGGGCGGCCTCGCCTCGGTCGGCGTCGCGGCCCTTGCCGGATTTCTGTGGATTTCCAATGGCATCAACAGCGACGCTTCGGCACAATCCGAAGATACCAGCGGCCCCAATCTGGTGATCGAGGTCGGCGGTGCCGCCTCTGGCCGCATCGTCATCGACCTGCGCTCGGATGTCGCCCCGGGTCATGTGGCACAAGTGGTGGCGCTGGCCGAAGCGGGCGCCTATGACAATGTGGTGTTTCACCGGGTGATCGACGGCTTCATGGCCCAGACCGGTGATGTGCAGTTCGGCAAACGCGGCGGCGACATCTCTGGTGCCGGGCGCGGCGGCTCCGACATGGCGGACCTCAAGGCAGAGTTTTCGGCGCTGCCATTTGATGCCGGGGTGCTGGGCATGGCGCGGTCGGCCGATCCCGACAGCGCCAACAGCCAGTTCTTCATCACCCTGGCTCCGGCACCGCATCTGAACGGTGACTACACGGTGTTCGGTGCGGTGATCGAAGGGATGGATGTGGTCAATGCGATCAAAAAGGGCGATGCCAACGACAACGGCCTGGTCACCGATCCGGATTACATCGTCAAGGTGACGGTCGAGAAATAGCGCGGCTTTCGCCCGTTCCACAGCGGGCCTGGGGTCTGTCCGACGCTGATAGAAGCGCCAGACAAACTCCTGCCCGTTGATTTTTGCCTGTCTTGCGTCCAGATCGGTTGTCCGCACCGGATCAGGTCCGGGGCAGGCATTTTGTCGGACAGGCCCTGGCAGGCGGCTGAAGCAGTCGCTTTTCCTTCAGGATTTCGGTTTTGGTGGATGATACCAACGGTCCCTTGAATGGGCTCTTTTTGATGACCAAGGTTGCCCGGAAATCCCCTCCTCCTTGTGGGGAGGGTTAGGGTGGGGGTCTCTCAGGCCGCTGATCTTGCGCGGAATTCCATCCTGAACATAAGCGCTGGAGCGACCCCCACCCCTGCCCTCCCCACCAAGGGGGAGGCAGAGCCGTTCTTCTGCGGCAAGCCCGATGGGGCCTGCCGGACAGTGGGCGGCGCCATCAGGAGCAATTCAGCCCTGCGCAGTCTGCGGTCAGCCAAAAGGGCGGTTGGTATCCCTCGATGGCCCTGGATGAAGTGACTCACAAAACGAAGGAGATCGGGAGTTTTTCAGCAGCCTGTTCGGGCGGACAGCTTCCATCGCGTAACGTTCAGTCCAACTTTTTGCCGACGCCGCATGTCCCCTTGCCGCGACCAGCGCCAAATTGTGTCAGTGGACAGGTTGTAGCGCGCGGCTACTTGAGAGACATTGAGAAAGAGGTTTTCAGTTTTGATCTGGACGCTGACGACGGCACCTTTCAAGTGTGTTTCAAGAATGCCAAGCCACATTCTGCCTCGACACCAACGCCATAGACAACGCCATAGTCATCGCGCGGTCTGGGACGCCGATGATCCTTGATGAACTGGGGGATCAAGATAATTCTGGTTACACATGTAGCCATAATGCAACAACTCCAGAGGCGGCGCCGTTTCAAGCATAATGGCATTGATGTGGGTTGCGCCAGTGGCATAGAATTATAGTTAATAAAATCAATATGTTAATTGACCTTGTGGCGGAGAGACAGGGATTCGAACCCTGGGTCGGCTCGCACCGACAACGGTTTTCGAGACCGCCGCATTCGACCACTCTGCCACCTCTCCGCGGTAGGGATCAACGGCGGGTGATCTAGTCGGAACCGGGCAGCGGCGCAACCCCGGATTTTGCACCTGTCGCTAGCACAAGGCATGTCCGGATTTTGCGCCCCGGAATTGCCGCCATCACACAAGCGTGCCGGGGAACCGCCCCAGGGGAATCGGGTGAAGGATTATGCTTTGATGAGGCTTGCGAGATAGTCGTCGTCCCAGGCGGCGGTTTTCAGGCGGAGCCGGATTGAATCGCGG
>JAYTDA010000385.1:0-13304 GCA_043736155.1 Paracoccaceae bacterium
GGGTGGTCTCGACACTCGAAGGCGGATATGATCTGGACGCGCTGGCTGCATCGGTTGCGGCGCATGTGACCGTGTTGATGGAGCGGGGCGAATGACTGACAAAACTGCCGATAAACCCGCCGATCAGGCTGTGGACGCCATGAGCTTTGAACAGGCGATGGCAGCGCTGGAACAGGTGGTTGGCAAGCTGGAACGCGGTGATGTGCCGCTGGATCAGTCGATCGAGCTCTATGAACGCGGGGCTGCGCTGAAAGCCCATTGTGAACAGCGCCTGAAAGCCGCCGAGGAAAAGGTGTCGCTGATTACCCTGGGCGAAGGCGGCGCAGCCAAGGGCACCGTGCCGGTGACCGGCCTCTGACCCTGCCGATGTCCTTTCCCGACGCCCTGGCACTGGCCGCAGCGCAGGTTGACGCCTGCCTGAACAGCCGCTTGACCG
The DNA here is from genome assembly GCA_043736155.1 of Paracoccaceae bacterium. Classification (GTDB taxonomy): domain Bacteria; phylum Pseudomonadota; class Alphaproteobacteria; order Rhodobacterales; family Rhodobacteraceae; genus JANNRR01. The sequence goes on from JAYTDA010000385.1 coordinate 437, forward strand.
GCTTTCCCGATCTGCCACTGACCCACGCCATGCGCTATGCCATCCGGGGCGGCAAGGGGCTGCGCGGTTTTCTGGTGCTGGAATCGGCGCGTTTGCACCGGGTTGCCGCTGCCAACGCCATTGCCGCCGCCGCCGCTGTCGAAGCCCTGCACGCCTATTCGCTGGTGCATGACGATCTGCCTGCAATGGATGATGATGCCATGCGCCGCGGCCAGCCGACGGTGCATGTGACATGGGATGAAGCCACTGCGGTTCTGGTTGGCGATGCGCTGCAATCGCTGGCGTTTGAGCTGTTGGCGACCCCGGCCCTTGGCAGCGCCGAGGTGCGGATTGCTCTGGTGGCATCGCTGGCCCGCGCCTCTGGGGCACAGGGCATGGTGCTGGGTCAGGCGCAGGATATTGCTGCTGAAACCGCGCCGCAGCCACTTTCGCTGCAAGCCATCACCGCGTTGCAGGCCAACAAGACCGGTGCCCTGATCCGCTGGTCTGCCGAGGCGGGCGCGGTTCTGGCCGGGGCTGACCCTGCCCCGCTGACCCGCTATGCGACAGCGCTGGGGCTGGCGTTCCAGATCGCCGACGACATTCTGGATGTCACCGGTAGTGCCACGGCATTGGGAAAGGCGGTGGGCAAGGATGCGGCGGCGGGCAAGGCCACCTTTGTCTCGCTGCTTGGACTGGCAGGTGCCCGCGCAAGGGCAAAAGCGCTGGTCGATGAAGCCTGCGACGCAGTGTCCCCCTATGGCACACAAGCAGAAACCCTGAAAGCGGCGGCGCGTTTCGTGATAACACGGGACAATTGAACGAAAGACTTGTGAGCGAAAGACTTGTGAGCGAAAGGCCAGATCATGAGTGCCGAGCGACCCCTTACCCCGATCCTTGACCGGGTGACCATCCCCGCCGACATGAAGCATCTGTCAGACCGCGAATTGCGGGCTCTGGCCGATGAGGTGCGGGCAGAGACGATTTCAGCGGTGTCGGTCACCGGTGGCCATCTGGGGTCCGGCCTTGGCGTGGTGGAACTGACGGTGGCGCTGCACGCGGTGTTCGATGCCCCGCATGACCGGCTGATCTGGGATGTCGGCCACCAATGCTATCCGCACAAGATCCTGACCGGGCGGCGGAGCCGCATTCGCACCCTGCGGATGAAAGACGGGCTTTCGGGTTTCACCAAACGCGTCGAGTCGCCGTATGACCCGTTTGGTGCCGCCCATTCCTCGACCTCGATCAGCGCCGCGCTTGGCTTTGCCGTTGCCCGCGATCTGGGCGGCGCACCGGAACATGGCATCGGGGATTGCATCGCCGTGATCGGCGACGGCTCGATGAGCGCCGGCATGGCCTATGAGGCGATGAACAACGCAGGCCATCTGGGCAAGCGGCTGTTTGTCATCCTCAACGACAATGAAATGTCGATTGCCCCGCCGGTTGGGGCGATGAGCGCCTATCTGTCGCGGCTCTATGCCGGTGATCCGTTTCAGGAGTTGAAGGCGGCGGCCAAAGGCGCGGTTTCCCTGCTGCCCGAGCCGTTGCGCGAAGGCGCGCGGCGGGCCAAGGACATGCTGAAACACATGACCGTCGGTGGCACCCTGTTCGAGGAACTGGGGTTTTCCTACCTTGGCCCGATTGATGGCCACGATATGGACCAGCTGCTCCGCGTGTTGCGCACCGTCAAGGCGCGCGCCACCGGGCCGATGCTGATCCATGTGCTGACCAAAAAGGGCAAAGGTTACGCCCCCGCCGAACTGGGCCGCGACAAGGGGCATGGTGTTGCCAGTTTCAATCTGGTGACCGGCGAGCAGAAAAAGGCGGCGTCGAATGCGCCGAGCTATACCAAGGTGTTTGCCCAATCCCTGATCGCCGAGGCGGAGCGCGACCCGATGATTGTCGCCATCACCGCCGCGATGCCCGACGGCACCGGGCTGAACCTGTTTGCCGAACGCTTTCCCAAGCGCTGCTTTGATGTCGGCATCGCCGAACAGCATGGCGTGACCTTTGCCGCCGGGCTGGCGGCAGGTGGGATGAAGCCGTTTTGCGCGATCTATTCCACATTCCTGCAACGCGGCTACGATCAGGTGGTGCATGACGTGGCGATCCAGCGCTTGGCCGTTCGTTTCGCCATCGACCGCGCCGGTCTGGTCGGGGCCGATGGTGCCACCCACGCCGGGGCGTTCGATGTGGCGTTTCTGGCCAACCTGCCCGGTTTCGTGGTGATGGCAGCGGCGGATGAGGCGGAACTGGTGCATATGGTGGCGACCGCCGTTGCGCATGACGAAGGCCCGATTGCGTTCCGCTTCCCGCGTGGCGACGGCGTCGGGGTGGAAATGCCCGCCCGGGGTGTGCCGCTGGAGATTGGCAAGGGCCGGGTGATCCGCGAAGGATCGCGGGTGGCGCTGCTGTCGTTCGGCACAAGGCTGTCCGAAGTGCTGAAAGCCGCCGAGGCATTGACCGCCCGGGGGATTTCCCCCACCGTCGCCGACGCCCGCTTTGCCAAGCCCTTGGACCGCGATCTGATCCTGCGGCTGGCGCGGGGGCATGAGTGCCTGATCACCATCGAAGAAGGCGCGATAGGCGGCTTCGGCTCTCACGTCGCGCAGTTGCTGGCAGAGGAGGGCGTGTTCGACCAGGGCCTGATCTACCGCTCGATGGTGCTGCCCGATGTGTTCATCGACCAGGCCTCGCCAGAGGCGATGTATGCGGTGGCGGGGATGAACGCGGCAGAGATCGAGGCGCGGGTACTGGGGGCGCTGGGGGTGGCTGTGGTGGGGGTGCGGGCGTGAAAAGCGAAACCCCGCGAGGCCCTTGCGGCTGTCGCGGGGATCTGACTGCTTGAGGGCTTGAAGTTGCCCTCGACAGGGTGAACGTAGATTGCAAAGATCGCTAGTACAAGAGATGCCCGGAAATCGCCAATCCTTTTTAAGAGCGAAATGGCCACTTGGATCAAACCCCACTGCGACACCATGCGGCTGCTGGTCCAAAAGCCCTGATCCCCTTCACGCCCCGTCACCCTTTGGTGACTTCACGCCCTTGGCAAATCGCGTGAATGGCCCTTTGCGCTACCCCTGTGCCAGCGCCGCCACAACGGCCGCGCCCAGAAACAGGGACAGACCCATGAAACTCATCCTTAGCCTCGCCGCCTTTAGCCTCCTCGCCGCCCCGGTATTCGCCGATGAAATGGCCGATGCGGCCAAGATGACCTGCGCCGATTTCACCGCCGGTGACATGGATGCGATGATGAAAGGCTCGATGATGATGAAATCGGCGATGAAAGACGATGCCAAGATGGCGGCGATGTCGGACGAAGACGTGATGAAGGCGATGATGGAAGCCTGCAAGATGCATGGCGACGCCATGGTGATGGAGGCGATGAAGATGAAGTGATCCCTTGCCCCCTGCGCCAGTCACCGGCGCAGGGGGCAGACCGGCTCAGGCCTCGGCGAACAGGCTCAGATAGTCGCCGTACCCTTCGGCCTCCAGCGCGTCGCTTGGCACGAACCGCAGCGCGGCGGAGTTGATGCAGTAGCGCAGGCCGCCCATTTCGCGCGGGCCATCGGTGAACACATGACCCAGATGGCTGTCGGCATTGGCGGACCGTACTTCGGTGCGGACCATGCCATGCGCCTTGTCGGTCAGTTCGGTGACATGGTCGGGCACCAGCGGTTTGGCAAAGCTGGGCCAGCCGCAGCCGGAATGGAATTTCTCGTGCGATGAAAACAGCGGCTCGCCTGAGACCACGTCGACATAGATCCCCGCTTCCTCCAGATCGGTATATTCCCCGGTAAAGGCGCGTTCCGTCCCGCTGTGCTGGGTGACCCGGTATTGTTCCGGCGTCAGCTTTGCCAGCGCTTCGGGGGTCTTTTCATACTTGGTCATCGGGAGGCTCCCTGGTTTCTGCAGCCAACAGCGCGGCAAGGCCGCTGCGATAGGTGGGATATGTGAGGGTGACACCCAGTTCCTGCAAGATGCGCCGATTGCAGACACGCTTGGACTCGGCGTAAAAACTTCGTGCCATCGGCGTCATCTCGGCATGATCGAAATCCTCAGCGGGCGGCAGCGGCAGCCGCAGCAGTTCGGCGGCATGGGCGATCACCTGTTCAGGCGGGGCAGGATCAGTGTCGCAGACATTGTAGATTGCACCGGGGTTGGGCCGGGCGATCGATGCCGCCAACACCTGGGCAATATCATCGACATGGATGCGGCTGAACACCTGACCCGGTTTGATGATCCGCCGGGCGGTGCCACCGCGTACCTTTTCAAACGGGCCACGCCCGGGGCCATAGATCCCGGCAAGCCGGAAGATGTGCAGCGGCAATCCGGCAGGTTTACACAGCGCCGTCCACTCAGCCTCTGCCCTGACCCGCGCCGCACCGCGCGCGGTGGCGGGGTTCAGCGGCGCGGATTCATCAACCCAGTCGCCGCCATGGTGGCCATAGACCCCGGTGGTCGACAGATAGCCGACCCAGCGCAGATGCCGCGCCGCCGCGATCTGTGCCCCTTGCGCCGCCAGAACCGGATCTTCGCCCTGATCCGGGGCGACAGAGGTCAGCAGGTGGGTCGCAGCCGCCAGTGCCGGGGCCAGATCGGCACCGGGCCAGATCAGCGGTTCCACCCCCGCTGCGGCCATCAGCGCCGCCTTGTCGGCCTTGCGGGTGGTGCCGATGATGCGCCAGCCAAGCGGCAGCAACAGCCGCGCCAATGCGTCTGACGAATAGCCATGGCCAAGGGACAGCAGGGTCTGCATCGCCCGATTGTCGGGGCCGGGGACGCGATTGGCAAGGGTGCCGGCAAGGCGCAGCGCTTGATATTTGCGTGAAGCCGTGGCTGGATGCGGCATGACCCGTCAAAAACCCGATCTGGACAGCGCCTTTGCCCTGACATCTCCAGCGGAGTCGGTGGCGCTGTACCGCGACTGGGCGGGCAGCTATGACGCGGGCTTTGCCGCACCGATGGGGTACCGGTTGCCCGCGCTGGTCGCACAGGCATTCGCCGCCGGGGGTGGCCACGGGCCGGTGCTGGATGTCGGTGCCGGTACCGGGCTGGTGGCGGAGCGGCTGGCGGCGCTGGGGGTCGCCCCGGTCGATGCCATCGACATTTCCCCCGACATGCTGGCGGTGGCCGCAGCCAAGGGGCACTATCGCACGGCCATGGTGGCAGACCTGTGCCAGGGCATACCGGTGCCGGATGGCCGCTACCACGGCATCACCTCATCCGGCACCTTCACCCATGGCCATGTCGGGCCACAGGTGTTTGACGAACTGCTGCGGGTGGCGGCCCCGGATGCGCTGTTTGCCCTGTCGATCAATCTGGGGGTCTATCACCAACAGGGGTTTGCGGCGAAACTGGCAGAGTTGAGCCCCCGGATCACCGGGCTGCATCTGGCCGAGATCGTGATCTACGACACCCCCGATGCGGCGCATGCCGACCAGAAGGCGCTGATCGTCAGCTTTCGCAAGCGATGACCTTGCTTGGTGGCCGTAGGGGAATCCGCAGCCGCGGCGGCGTGGGATCGGAGGGGCAGATTGCCTGGTGCCCCGTTCCTCCCCTATGCACTGAAATAGCGAAACACCGACGATGCTGCCCAACCGGCGAAGATGGCAATGATCAGCGACAGCAGCGCATAGATCACCGGGTCTTGATGCGCCAGTTGATACAGCACCCGTTCCAACCCCTCTTTACGCACCACGATACTGGTATCCAGCGCATCGACCACGGTGCCGTTCCGCACCAGAAAGATCCGGGTGATATAGGCACCTTCGATCAGGTTGGCGGGCAAGGCGACCTCGGTGCGAAACAGCGTGTCTTCGGTCAGTTCCACGGTGCCTTCGGCCATCAGGTACAGCTCACTGGCTTCGCGCAACCGGATCAGGGCGTCGGTAAAAAGCTGGGCATCCCCGACAGTGGCCGGGGCACCGACGGACCGGATCGCCCGGGGAATCGATATCCGGTTGCGCAGATCCTCGGTCGCGGACAGGATCCGGGTCAGGGGTGCAGTGGTGGCCACGGCATAGAAACTGGGGGCCAGATCAACGGTGACCTGATCCTGATTGGTCCAGATGCCATAGGTGTAAGCCATGCGCCGCACGGTGACCGGGGCCGAGGGGCCCTGCACCGTGACCACCACATCCAGCCTGCCTGCCGGCATCGGTTCTTCGCGTTTCACCGCGCCAAAGATCAGAATCTCGGACCCGACAAAGTTGGCGGTGATCGAAATCCGGTTCTGGCTCAGCCCCGCCACCACCTTTTCCCCGGTGGCGGCAGCCACAGCCAGCGGCACCAGCCAGACCAGTGCGGCAAGGGCCAGCCGCAGCCGCATCATGGCTTTGCCCCGGACAGCGAGTAAAGCTCTGACGGCTGGATCAGCAGATCAGCGGCGATCTTGCCACCGACCGCCAGCACCAGCAGCGCCAACAGGATGCGCAACTGTTCCGCCTTGAGCCGCACCCCCAGCCTTGTGCCGATCTGCGCCCCGACCACACCGCCGACGATCAGCAGCCCCGCCAGCAGGATATCGACGGTGTTCGACATCACCGCGTGGATCAGGGTGGTATAGGCCGACACAAAGATGATCTGGAACAGCGAGGTGCCGATCACCACCTTGGTCGGCATCCCCAGCAGATAGATCATCGCCGGTACCATGATGAAGCCGCCGCCAACCCCCATGATCGCCGCCAGAAACCCGACCAGAACCCCGACCAGCACCGGCGGAATCACCGAGATATACAGGCCCGACACCCGGAATTTCACCTTCAGCGGCAGGCGGTGCACCAACAGATGGTTGCGCCGGGGGGACACGGCCTGTTTCGCCCGCAACAACGCCCGCAGGCTTTCCAGCAGCATCAGCGCCCCGATCGAGCCGAGAAACAGCACATAGCACAACTGCACAAACAGCTCGATCTGCCCCGCCGCTGCCACCCGGTTAAACACCCAGATCCCGGCGGTTGATCCGGCGATGCCGCCCCCCAGCAACACCCAGCCCATGGTCAGATCAACCGACTTGCGCCGCAGATGGGTCAGCACCCCGGATACCGAAGATGCCACCACCTGATTGGCCCCGGTTGCCACCGCCACCGGGGCGGGTATGCCGATGAACAGCAGCAGCGGCGTGATCAAAAACCCGCCGCCGACGCCAAACAGCCCCGACAACAGGCCAACCAGCCCCCCGAGCCCGAACAGCAGCAAGGCGTTGACCGATACTTCGGCGATGGGAAGGTAAAGCTGCATGGGGTTCAACCTGCGGGTCTTTCCCCCACAAGACTGCGAACCGGGGCCCAAGTCAAACCGCCAGCGGGATAATTCAGCCGAAGTCGCGCAGAAACCGCCGCAGGATCTTTTCCAGCTTCACCGCCCCAAGGGGTGCCATCGCCTTGGTGTGGTCATGGCTGATCGCCTCGGCACTCAGCCCCGCCGCCATGTTGGTGATGGTGGAAATCGCGGCAACCCGCAGACCGAGGAACCGCGCCAGGATCACCTCTGGCACCGTGGACATGCCAACGGCATCACCGCCCAGAATGCGGATGGCGCGAATCTCTGCCGGGGTTTCGAACGACGGCCCGGAATACCAGGCATAGACCCCTTCGGCCAGCGCCTGCCCTTCGGCCTTTGCCGCCGCCTTTAATCCGGCCCGCAAATCCGGATCATGCGCCGTGGTCATCGGTACAAACCGTGCATCGGTTTTTTCGCCGATCAATGGGTTCAGGCCGGAAAAGTTGATGTGATCGGTCAGCAGCATCAGATCACCCGGGGCAATATCGGCGCGCAGCGACCCGGCGGCATTGGTGACGATCAGCGCCGTAGCCCCCAACGCCTGCAACACCTCCAGCGGCAAGCGCATCGCATCGGCACGCCCGGCTTCATAGTAATGTTCCCGCCCGCCAAACACCGCGACGCGGCTCCCCTCCAGCATGCCCACCGCCAGTTTCGGGTTATGCCCCGACACCCCGGCATGCGGAAACCCCGGCAGATCGGCATAGTCGATGGCGATCCCGTCAACCAACCCCGCCAGATGGCCCAGACCGGAGCCGAGGATCAGCCCCAGCCGCACCGGCGCATCCCCGGCACGGGCGCGGATCAGGGCGGCGACTTTGGCAGGGTCAGTCATCGGGATACCTCAAGATTCCAGTGCACGGCAGGTCTTGATGGAACCACCCTTGCCCCGGCAGGCCCCATCGGGCCTGCCGCAGAGCAACAGTGCCGTATCCCGACCCGGTGGCCCAAAGCCACCGGGCAGCACCTGCCCTCCCTAGGGCAGGTGCTTCGCACCCGTGGGGCAGGCGCCGCCCTTTGTGGTCTCTTGCGGCACAAGTCCAGCGGCACCGTGGTCTCTGTGAGCGGGGCCGATCTTCCACTGGAAGATCGTCTTTTCCCACTCAGCCCGGCGTGGGCCGACAGCTGCACGACAGGCGACCGCCTCAGCGTTCCTTGACATAGGCTTCCCCCCCCGCCCGTGGCGGAATGGCCTTGCCGACAAAACCGGCCAGCACGATCACCGTCAGCACATAGGGCAGCGCGTCAAGCGCAGGCACCGGCACCTTGATGCCGATCACCCCCTCCACCACATCAGACCGCAGCGCCAGCGCCTGAAAAAAGCCGAACAGCATGGTTGCCCACAGCGCCGCCCACGGCCGCCATTTGGCAAAGATCAGCGCCGACAGCGCGATGTAGCCGCGCCCCGCCGTCATCTCGCGGCCAAAGCCCGCCTGTAGTGCCGTGGCCATATAGGCCCCGGCCAGCCCGCACAAAACCCCGGTGATCATCACCGCGACATAGCGCAGCCGCACCACCGAAATCCCTGCGGTATCGACCGCCGCCGGGTTTTCCCCCACCGCCCGCAGCCGCAGCCCGAACCGGGTGCGAAACAGCAGCCAGGCACTGGCGGGCACCAGCGCAAAGGCGAGGTAGACCAGAAAGGTATGGCCGGATATCAGGTCGGAATAGACCGGCCCCAGAAACGGCACGCCGCGCACCGCATCGGCAAATGGCAGGTCAATCGGGTTGAACCGCGCCGCCCCTTGCAGCGGCGGGGTGCGGCCACCCTGACCAAACAACCGCTGCGCCACCAGCACCGTGATGCCGGATGAGACGAAGTTCAGCGCCACGCCCGAAATCAGCTGATTGCCACGAAAGGTGATCGAGGCGACGCCATGCAGCAGCGCAAACAGCATGCTGCCACCGATCGCTGCCAGCAGCCCGATCCAGACCGACCCGGTCAGCGCCGCCACGGCACCCGAAGACATCGCCGCCATCAGCATCTTGCCTTCCAGTCCGATGTCGAAAATCCCGGCGCGTTCGGAAAACAGCCCGGCAAGGCAGGCCAGCAGCAAGGGTGTGCCCAGCCGCAGCGTGCTGTCGAGTATCTCGATCAGGGTGCCGAAATCCATCAGACCGCCCTCCTGCGAAAGAACCAGGCCACCAGCATCCGCACCATCTGATCCAGCGCCCCGGTGAACAGGATCACCAGCCCCTGCACCACGATGCGCATTTCAATCGGGATCGAGGTCCACAACCCCAGTTCAGCGCCACCCTGATACAGAAAGCCGAACAGGATCGCGGCCAGAAACACCCCGACCGGATGATTGCGCCCCATCAGCGCCACCGCAATCCCGATGAACCCGGCGCCTTCCGATGCGTTCTGCACCAGCCGCCCGGCGGCCCCCATCGTGTAGTTGGTGGCCATCAACCCGGCCAAAGCCCCTGAGATTGCCATGGAAATCATCACGATGCGAAACGGATTGATCCCGGCATAACGCGCCGCGGCACCACTTTTGCCAAAGGCCCGGATTTCATAGCCCAGCCTGGTGCGCCACAGCAGCACCCAGACCAGAACACAGGCCGCCAGTGCCAAAAGCAGGGTGACATTGGCGGGAACCCGTTTGGTAAAGATCAGGTCCAGCAAGGGGATCTGGTTCAGTGTCGGCAGTTTGGCCCCCAGCGGAAAACGGGCGGTGGCCGGGTCCATCTGGCCAGCAGGGCGCAACACGTCGACCAGCATATAGACCACGACAGCAGCGGCGATGTAGTTGAACATGATGGTGGTGATCACGATATGGCTGCCACGCCGCGCCTGCAGCCAGGCCGGAATTGCCGCCCAAACAGCGCCAAGCAGCGCCGAACCCAGACCGGCAGCCAACAGCGCCACCGACCAGTGCGGCCACGGCAATGCCAGACAGACCAGCGCCACGCCAAGGCCGCCCATCAGCGCCTGGCCCTCGCCACCGATGTTGAACAACCCGGCGTGAAAGGCGACGATGACCGCCAGACCGGTGAACATGAAGCTGGTGGCGTAATACAGCGTATAGCCCCAACCGGTGGCGGAGCCCAGGGCACCTTTGACCATCACGTTGAGGGCCTCGACCGGGCTTTCACCAATGGCGAGGATCACCAGCGCCGACACCACAGCCGCCAGCAACAGGCTGATCAAAGGCACCAGAGCCACATCGGCCCATTTCGGCATCCGGTCCATCAGGCGGTTCCCTTTGAGCGGGCACGCGGACGGGCCTCTCCCCCTGCCCCTCTCCGACGGCGGAGAGGGGGGCGCTGACGGTGCCGTTTGCGCACCCCTCTCCCACTGGGAGAGGGGATGGGGGAGAGGCACGCGGAACCTGGAATGCCCCTCATTTCACCACACCCGCCATCATCAGCCCCAACTCGCGTTCATTGGTTTCGCCGGGCAGCCGCTCGCCCATGATCTTGCCGTCGAACATCACCGCAATCCGGTCCGACATGCTGAGAATCTCGTCCAGTTCCACCGATACCAGCAGGATCGCCTTGCCGGCGTCGCGCAACTGCACGATGCGTTGATGGATGAACTCGATGGCACCGATATCGACACCCCGGGTCGGTTGCCCGACCAGCAGCAGGTCGGGGTTGCGTTCAATCTCGCGCGCCAGCACAATCTTTTGCTGATTGCCGCCGGAAAAGCTTTTGGCCGCAAGTTCGCAATTGGTCGGGCGGATATCGAACCGTTCGATCTTGCCCGCAGCGTCCTGCCGCACGGCGTCATTGTCCATCAACAGCGCATTCTGCTGATAGGCAGGGTCATTGTGATAGCCAAAGGCGATGTTTTCCCAGGCGGTGAAATCCATGATCAGCCCCAGCCGTTGCCGGTCTTCGGGCACATGGCTGATCCCGGCGGCGCGGCGGGTCTGGCCGTCGGAGCGGTTGCCGGTCAGGTCCAGTTCCACCCCGTTCAGCCGGATTACCCCGGTGCCGTCTGCGATGCCGCCCAGCACCGACAGCAGCTCCGACTGGCCGTTGCCCGCCACCCCGGCAATACCCAGAATCTCGCCCGCGCGGATATTCAGCGAAATGCCTTTCAGCCGCTCCACCCCCTTGTCGTCGGTAACCCTCAGGTTTTCGACTTCCAGCACCATCTTGCCGGGCTGCACCGGACCTTTGACCACATCCAGCAGCACCTTGCGGCCCACCATCCGTTCGGCCAGGTCTTCGGGGCTGGTGTCAGCGGTTTTGACCGTCGAGGTCATCTCGCCACGCCGCATCACCGATACGGTATCGGTCACTTCCATGATCTCGCGCAGCTTGTGGGTGATCAGGATGATGGTTTTTCCCTGTTCCTTCAGGCCCTTGAGGATACGGAACAGATGGTCGGCTTCATCGGGGGTCAGAACCCCGGTGGGTTCATCCAGGATCAGGATATCGGCCTGGCGGTACAGCGCTTTCAGAATCTCGACCCGTTGCTGATGCCCGACAGACAGGTTTTCGATCAGCTCATCCGGATCGACGTTCAGTTCATAGTCATCGGCCAGCTGCGTCAGCACCTTGCGCGCCTTGGACAGGGATGGCCCGAGCAAAGCGCCGTCTTCCACCCCGAGGATCACGTTTTCCAGCACGGAAAAGTTCTCCACCAGTTTGAAATGCTGAAACACCATGCCGATTCCGGCACGGATCGCGCTTTGGCTGTCGGGGATCTGGGTCACTTTGCCGTTGATCAGAATTTCACCGGCATCGGCGCGGTAAAAGCCATAGAGGATCGACATCAGCGTCGATTTCCCGGCGCCGTTTTCGCCGATGATGCCGTGGATGGTGCCACGCCTGACCGAAATCGAAATATCCTTGTTGGCCTGTACCGGGCCAAAGGCTTTCGATATGCCGCGCAGTTCGATGGCGGGCGCAGGGGTCGGAGCGGCAGGTACCTGCCGCTCCAGTGTCGTGGCAAGAGCCATCGCGCGGCCCTTACATCACCGGGCCCTTACATCACCGGGCAGGCGTTGTCGGACATGTAGTCGTGCACTTTCAATTCACCCGAGATGATCCTGGCAGCGGCAGCATCCACCGCCGCTTTCATTTCCGGGGTCACCAGAGCTGCGTTATTGTCATCCAGCGCATAGCCGACACCTCCGGCGGCAAGGTCTTTCACCTGAAAGCCGGGGGCCAGATCGACGCCGGCCTTGAAGGCGTCATACACCGCCACATCAACCCGTTTCATCATCGAGGTCAGCACCTTGCCGGGGTGCAGGTAGTTCTGGTTGCTGTCGACGCCGATTGACAGGATGCCGCCATCGGCAGCCGCTTGCAACACACCCAGACCAGTGCCACCGGCAGCGGCATAGATCACATCGGCTTTTTGCGAGATTTGCGCCTTCGCCAACTCACCACCCTTGACCGGGTCATTCCACGCCGACGGGGTGGTGCCGGTCATGTTGGCCAGCACTACCGCATCGGGGTTCACCGCTTTCACGCCCTGGGTATAGCCGCACTGAAACCGGCGGATCAGCGGGATATCCATGCCGCCGACAAAACCGACAGTGCCGGTTTTCGACGCCATCGCCGCCATCATGCCGACGAGGTAAGATCCCTGATCTTCGGTAAAGACGATGGATGCCACGTTGGGCTGATCGACCACCATGTCGATGATGGC
>JAYTDA010000386.1:0-2838 GCA_043736155.1 Paracoccaceae bacterium
GTGCATGGAGGCGAGAGCATTGAAAGAGTTGACCGTTCAGTTCAAAGTCTCCCCTGCGCTGAAAAAGGAAATCTATCGTAGCGCGCTTGAGCGTGACGAGACGGTTCGGGCCTTCATTCTCAAGGCGTTGAAGCACCAGGGGATTGCCGTTTCGGACGGCGACTTGGTTGACCGCCGCAAGGTGGGCGGGCGATGATATCATCCAACGAAGTGGCTACTCCGAATGCTTCCGTCGTGGATTTGTTCTGCGGAGCCGGTGGGCTTTCGCACGGGTTCAAGTGCGAAGCGTTTAAGCTTGCGGCCGGTATCGACATTGATGAGACTTGTCGTTTCCCATATGAAGCGAACAACGGTGCGCCGTTCCTGCGCAAGGACGTTGGCAAGTTAACCGCAAAGGAAATCGACGATCTTTTCCTTCCTGGCACGAAACGTGTGCTGGTTGGCTGCGCGCCGTGTCAGCCGTTTTCTACTTACAACGACTCTGTTGCACAAATCGTGAGGGATTCCCTGTGTGACTCCATGGTGTTAGTCGCAGGGCATGAGCAAGCACACACCCCAGACCTACCGCACGACGAACTGGCGCTCTTACGACGCCGCCCTGAAGCAGCGAGGCTCGCTGCTGATCTGGTTTGACCCGGAGACGGTATGGCTGGCTAAGCCCAGCGGAAAGCGGGGCCGCTCGGCCACGTTCACCGACGCTGCTATCCAAGCGTGCCTGACATTGAAGGCGCTGTTCGGGTTGCCATTGCGGCAGACGACGGGGCTGGTGGCAAGCCTGCTTGAGCTTGCCGGGCTTGATTGGGCGGTGCCAGACTTCAGCACGTTGTCGCGCCGACAGAAAGGTCTGAAGGTCGCCATTCCCTATCGGCCCAGCACCGGTGCGTTGCACCTCTTGATCGACAGCACCGGGATCAAGGCCGAGGGCGAAGGCGAGTGGTTCGCCAAGAAACACGGGCCATCGAAGCCACGTCAGTGGCGCAAAGTGCATCTGGGCATCGACGCGGAGACCCTGGAGATCAGGGCCATCGAGGTCACCGGCAGCCGCGTCGGAGATGCGCCGATGCTGCCCGAACTGCTCAACCAGATTCCCGCTGACCAACCCATCGGCAAGGTCAGCGCCGACGGCGCTTATGACACCCGCGCCTGTCACGCTGCCATCGCGGCACGCAGCGCCTGCGCCGTCATCCCCGCCCGCAAGAACGCGCGGCCATGGCTGGAGACCACCCCCGGCGCTCAGGCCAGGAACGACACCGTCCGTGCCACCCGCCGCCTTGGTCGCACGATCTGGAAGCGCTGGAGCGGTTACCACCGACGAAGCCTGGTCGAAACAAAGATGCGATGCTTCAAGCTGCTCGGCGAGCGTGTCATGGCGCGCGACTTCGACAGACAGGTCGCAGAGCTCCAGATCAGGGCCGCTATCTTGAACCGCTTCACGGCCCTCGGAACCCCGCAAACTCAACGCGTGGCATGAGTCTGTTCAACGGAAGGGAAAACTCGGCCTCGGCCTGATTTGTGCAACAGAGCCGGGTCAGATCGGCTTGCCGGCCTCGTTGAAGCGGTGCAGGCGGCCCTGGGCGGGGTTCAGGCTGAGGGTGGCGCCGAGTTGCACGGTGGCCTTGCCGCTTTGGCGGACAATTGCCGGTTCGGCCCCGCCCAGATCGACGAACAGGTAATTGTCAGACCCCAGATCCTCGGTATGCACGACCTTGCCCGACCACATGCCCTGCCCCTGGGGCACAATCTCGATATGTTCGGACCGGATCCCGATGGTCGCACAATTGTGTTTGGCCGCATGCGCCCCGTCCAGAAAGTTCATCCTGGGCGAGCCGATAAAGCCCGCCACAAACAGCGAATTGGGGGTTTCATACAGCTCGGACGGGGTGCCGACCTGTTCCACCTTGCCGTCGCGCAGCACGCAGATCCGGTCGGCCAATGTCATCGCCTCGACCTGATCATGGGTCACATAGATCATGGTGACGTCGTGCATGTCGTGGTGCAGTTTGGCGATTTCCAGCCGGGTGGCGACGCGCAGGGCGGCGTCGAGGTTGGACAGCGGCTCATCAAACAGGAACACGCGCGGGTCGCGGACGATGGCGCGGCCAATGGCGACGCGCTGGCGTTGACCGCCGGATAGTTGCTTTGGCAGGCGGTCGAGCAGGTGGTCGATCTGCAGCATGGCGGCGGCTTTGCGCACCCGGGCGTCCATTTCCTCTTTGGTCGCTTTGGCCAGTTTCATGCCAAAGGCCATGTTGTCGTAGACGGTCATATGCGGATACAGCGCATAGGATTGGAACACCATCGCGATGCCGCGTTCGGACGGCAACACGTTATTGACCAGCTTTCCATCAAATAGCAGATCGCCGGATGTGATGCTTTCCAGCCCCGATATCAGCCGCAACAAAGTGGATTTACCGCAGCCCGAGGGGCCGACAAACACCATGAACTCGCCGTTCTTGATGTCAAGGTCGATGCCTTTGATCACCTCGACTGCGCCATAGGCTTTGCGGACGGCTTTGAGTTGAATATTTGCCATGATTTGCTCCGGTTCAGCCTTTGACGCCGCCAGCCGTAAGGCCCGCTACGATTTTGCGTTGGAAGATCAGGACAAGCACGATCAGCGGCACGGTCACGATGACCGAGGCGGCCATGATATTGCCCCAGGGGATTTCTTGCGTCGATGCGCCCGACAGCATCGCAATCGCCACCGGCACGGTGCGCTGGGTTTCGGTAATTGTGAAGGTGAGGGCATACAGAAATTCGTTCCAGGCCCCGATGAACGCCAGCAGGCCGGTCGTCACAAGTGCGGGCCACAACAACGGCATGAACACCTGGGTGATG
>JAYTDA010000387.1:0-7999 GCA_043736155.1 Paracoccaceae bacterium
ATCATAGCTTGTGCCGGTCTTGCTGCGGGCCAAGACCTACACCCCCGCCGGATTGTCGACGGCGCGGCCCATTTCGCGCAGGTCTTCATAGCGGTCGCCAATCCGGTGCAACGGATGCCCACCAATGGAGGCCCCAAGCGCCACGATAATCTCATCATCCGCCGGGGCATCGGGCACCGTCAGATGGATGGTCTGGTAATGTGATCGTCGCCCGCCATCATCCTTGTCCATCAACGGGATCATCAGCGAACAGCCGGCAGCACCCCGGGTGTTGGTGAACACCAGATAGGTTTTCGCCTGCACCGCATCGCGGAACTGATTGCCGAACCATAGCGAATGGGTCAGCGCCTGGGCATGTTCAATCTCGCCGCCCATGCCGACAACCGACGCTTTGCCGTAGCCTTCCAGCTTGTCGCCGGTCACGTCCAGAATCATGCCCGTCAGCAGCTTGCCCACCTCGGGGCAGACATCGCGCACTTCGGGTGCCAGGTTTTCCACCCAGCCGCGCCCGAACCACGGGTTGCGGATGATCGCCAGCGCCGCCACCAGTTTGGTCGGCACCGGCACCGCCTTGCCACCCTCAATGCGGGTGGTCTGGATTTGCAGCAGGGTTCGGCGGATTTCGGCGGGCATGGCACGTCTTTCAGGAAAAGGTGGGCTTTCAGGCAAAAGCCGGGATGACTTCGCGGCAGAACAGCTCCATCGAGCGTTTCTGTTCGGCCAGTCCCAGCCCAAGGCTGGCGTAATAGATGAACTCATCCACTCCCAGCGCCTCATACAGCTTCAGCTTGGCAATCACCTCGTCCGGGGTGCCGAACATCAGATTGCGGCGCAACATTTCGGGGTCATATTCCGCCCGGTTGCCCAGCTGATCAAACGGGATCGCACGGGGAAAACCGTTTTCCACATCGCCAATGTTCTTGAACAGGTTCTCGAACTGGCTCAGTTGCCGCTGTGCCGCGCGCACCGGCACCATCCAGTCCGCTGTTTTGTCATAAACTGCGGTGTGGCGCATCATCGCCATGACCGGCCGCTTGGCACCCGGGTTGTTGGCCATCGCCGCATCAATACGGCCCATATAGGTCTGCGCCTCGGTCATGTCGCGCGTCAAGGGCCAGGACATGATGTTGCAGCCGTTCTTGACCGCGTAATCATAGGTCATCGGTGCCCGGGCCGCGATCCAGACCGGCACGTTCTTTTGCAACGGCTTGGGCACGGATGTCGCCTTGGGAAACGACCAGAACTCGCCATTATGCTCATAGTCCCCCTGCCACAGCTTTTGCACCACCGGCAGCATTTCCTGCATGTAGCGCCAGGCATCCGGCTGTTTCAGCCCGGCATGCATCCGGTCAAACTCGCGCTGATAGGCACCCGAGCCGATGCCAAACTCCAGCCGCCCGCCCGAGATCAGGTCAAAGAATGCGGCCTCGCCAGCCAGTTTGATCGGGTGCCAATAGGCGGCTACGGCAACGGCTGGCCCAAGGCGGATGCGGTCGGTATGAGCCGCCCACCAGGTCAGGATCGAGAACGGACCCGGCGCAATCGTCATTTCCAGCGCGTGATGCTCTGCCGCCCAGGCGATGTTGAAACCGCCCTGATCGGCCATCTGCACCATTTCCAGCGTGTGGCGCGCGACCGCCCGCATATCCAGACTGTCATCCATCCGTTCCAGATTGATCGCGAGTTGAAATTTCATGGCATAGGTCCCTCAGCGCGCTACAAACTGGTTGCCCAGCGGTTCATCTGATGTGTTGATCCAGACCGTCTTCGGTCGGGTGTAATCGTAAACCGCCTGCAGCCCGCTTTCGCGGCCGTAGCCGGAGGTCTTCATGCCGCCAAATTCCGCAATCGGCGACACCGCCCGGTAGGTGTTGACCCAGACGATGCCGGCCTTGACCGCCTTGACCATGCGCAATTGCCGTGCGCCGTCGCGGCTGAAAATGCCTGCGGCAAGGCCATGTTCGGTCTGATTGGCCAGTCGGATGGCGTCGGCCTCGTCCTTGAAGCGCAGGACGCTGAGCACCGGGCCGAACAGTTCGGTATCGACGATATGCAGATCGGGGCTGGGGCAGTCGATGATCGTCGGCTGATAAAACCGCCCCGCCAGCCCTGCAACCCGCTGCCCGCCGCACAAGATGCGCCCGCCTTCGGCCACCGCGCGCGCCACTTCACGCTCGATAAGGTCCAACTGGCCTTGCGTGCAGATCGGCCCCATTTCGGTGTCATCCGCCAAAGGATCACCGATCCTGATCTGGCCCGCCAAGGCGACCATCCGGCGCAGAAATTCATCGGCAATGGTGTCGTGCACCAACAGCCGAGAGCCTGCCACACAGCTTTGCCCGGTCGCGCCAAAGATGCCGGAAACAGCACCGTTGACTGCGGACTCGATGTTGGCATCGTCAAACACGATGAACGGCGACTTGCCGCCCAGTTCCAGCGACACTTGCGCGAAATTCTGGGTGGAATTGGTCAATATCTGCCGCGCCGCCGCAGGTCCGCCGGTAAAGGACACCCGCGCCACCAGCTTGTGCGAGGTCAGCACCCGCCCGCAGGGATCGCCATGTCCCGAGACGATATTGACCACGCCCGCAGGGATGCCCGCCGCCGCGATCAGCGCGCCAAATTCCAGCATCGGGGCAGAGGCATGCTCCGACAGTTTCAGAACCACAGTATTTCCCGCAGCCAGGGCCGGGCCGATCTTGACCGCCGACAGGAACAACTGCGAATTCCACGGCACCACGGCGGCGATCACCCCCAGCGGTTCGCGCCGGGT
Organism: Paracoccaceae bacterium; assembly: GCA_043736155.1. GTDB lineage: Bacteria > Pseudomonadota > Alphaproteobacteria > Rhodobacterales > Rhodobacteraceae > JANNRR01. Next base: position 2,774 of record JAYTDA010000387.1, read on the forward strand.
GAACACGAACATGTCGGGCTTGTCGATTGGCAGGGTTTCGCCATGGATCTTGTCGGCGCATCCGGCGAAAAAGTGAAAGAATTCCGCGATGTATCTGGCCTGCCAGCGGGTTTCCTTGAGCAATTTTCCGGTGTCGATGGTCTCGACCGTGCCGAAAACCTCGGAATTCTCCAGCAACAGGTCAGCCAGCCGCCGCAGACAATGGCCGCGCTGGGTGGCGGTCATCGCGGGCCAGGCACCATGGTGAAACGCCCGATCCGCCGCCCGCACCGCCCGGTCAACATCATCCGCCGTCGCCTCGGGGATCATCGCCCAGACCTTGCCGGTGGTCGGATTGAGGCTTTCGAACGCAGCACCGTCACTGGCGTCCACCCATGCGCCATCAATCAGCATCTTGTAGTGTTTGAGGTCGGTCATCGCGGCGCCTTCCCCGGGCGTTCTTCTTCACCAAGAGTGGGTGTGACGTGCGGCACCACGGAATGATAATTCCCGTCAAGATAGGCCAAGGGAGCCGCAGTGCCTTCGCGCACGCTGAGGACATGGCAAATGAAGATGCTGTGGCTGCCGGCGGCAACAATCTGTGCGACTGAACCCGAAAAGACGGTGGCGCCGTCGATCTCTGGCGCTGCACCCTCGACCTCAAAATAGTCGACGCCGGAAAACCTGTCTTCAACCAGATGATCATCCCGGCCTGCAAAGCGGTTGGCAAGGTCATGCCGGTCATGCGGCAGGACGTTGACGCAAAGATTGCCATTGGCCGCAGCGGCCTCGGCGATCCGGCTGCCGGAGCGCAAACAGACAAGAATCATCGGCGGATCCGCCGACACCGACGAAAATGCACTGACCGTGGCACCGTGGCACCCCGCCGGCCCATCGGTGGCTACCACCGCCACAGAACTGGCGACCCGCCGCATCGTCCGCACAAATGCATCGCGCGCCATTGAGGTGGGTGCGTTAGAGGTGGGTGCATTAGACGTGGGTGCGTTACACGTGGGTGCGTTAAGTGTGGGTGCGTCAAGTGTGGCGTTTGGCATTGGCTATTCTCCTCGGCCGGAGCCCTACTCTGTCAGACTGCGACATATTGTCATAACGAAACGTTTGGCATATTTAGTTCGTAAATATCGAATTGACTGGCTGGAAAATGAACATCGTCGGATTGCAAACCTTTGTGTCCATTGTCGAAAACGGCAGCCTTGTCCGGGCGTCAGAGCAACTGAATGTTACCCAATCCACGGTGACGGCCCGGCTGCGCACCCTGGAACAGGAACTGGGGGCGACGTTGCTGAACCGGCAGAAATCCGGGGTGACCCTGACCGCTTCCGGGACCAAACTGCTCGGCTATGCCGAGATCATGATCGGGCTTTGGCGCCAGGCCCGGCAGGAAACCGCCCCGCCGCAGGGAACCAGTTCGGTCTGCAATTTTGGCTGCGACCCTGACTTGTGGCCGGACCTCGGCAAGAAGCTGTTCGATGATGTGAACAGCGGAAACCCAAGGATGGCCCTGTCGGTCTGGCCCGGCGATCAGGCGGAGCTGTACCGGATGCTCAGCGCCGGCCTGCTGGATGTGGCGCTGACCTATCGGCTGGCCGCCCCCGGTGATCAGACCGTCTACCGTCTGCCGCCCGATGACCTCGTGCTTTATGCCACCGAACCGGACCGCCCGATCCGGTTTGACCCCGGCTATATCTATGTCGATCTGGGGCCGGAGTTTCTGACCAAGCACGCCCTGGCCTTTTCGGATGCCGGCACGGCCAGGGTGACCTTCGGCTCGGCGATCTGGGCCCTGAATTACATGCTGGAACGGGGTGGTGCGGCCTATTTGCCGCGGCGTCTGGCTTTGCCGCATTTTCAGGCGGGCCGCCTGTTTGAAACGCCGAACGCACCCGCGTTCCAGCGCAATGTCTTTCTGATCGTCAATCCGGTTGCGGCGGCGCGTTGGGCATGGATGCCGGGACTGGCCGCCAGGTTTGGTGTCTGACCCGGAAAGATCAGGATGATTGATGTGATCCATGTCGCGCAGCCATCCGCTGACGAAAAACTCTCCGAAGCAACGGGTGAATCAGACACCGCGGAACCATTCGACAGCCCCGATCGGCGCGGTTCCGGACCGAACGCCATCACCGAATTTTCTGCGAAAATTCCAGGGTCCGGCATCGGCTCAGGATCTTGAATTTTCGTCGAAAATTCGAAAAAGCAAGGCGCGCCCGAGCGTGCAGGATCCGACCCGGTCGGCGCCTTGGGAAAACCGTAGCGCAACCCTGGAGGCGCTTCGCCGGGAGTATTTTTACGAAAAACAAGCCGTGGCGCAGGCCCGCGTTAACCATTCATCAACCATGCTGCGACAGCCTTGTCGCATGACCAAAGCCCGCGCCTTTGCCGAAGCCCCGCAGCTGTTTGATGCCCCGATCCTGTCTGATGCCGACGAGGCACCGGCAGAGGTGCTGCCGGGTGGCAAGCTGCCCTCCTATATCTCCGATCACCGCAAACGGCTGCGGCTGCGGTTCCGCGAGGGCGGGGCAGCGGCGATGCCGGATTATGAGCTGCTGGAACTGGTGCTGTTCGCCGCCATCGCACGCCAGGATGTGAAGCCGCTGGCACGGCGGCTGTTGGACACGTTCGGCGATTTCAACCGGGTTCTGTCAGCCCCGGAGACGCGGCTGGCAGCGGTGGCGGGCGTGGGCGAAGCGGTGGTCGCGCACCTGAAGGTGGTCGAGGCGGCGACGCACCGCATGGCGCGCAGCCGGGTGATGCAGCGCCCGGTGCTGTCCAGCTGGGCCGCCCTGCTGGATTATTGCCATACCGCGATGGCGCACCGCGAAACCGAACAGTTCCGCGTGCTGTATCTGGACCGCAAGAACATCCTGATCGCCGATGAGGAACAGGCGCGCGGCACCGTGGACCATGTGCCGGTTTACCCGCGCGAAGTGGTGAAACGGGCGCTGGAACTGAATGCGTCGGCGCTGATACTGGTGCATAACCACCCATCCGGTGACCCGACCCCGTCCGACAGCGACATCAGCATGACGCATCAGGTTCAGGAGGCGGCGCAGACCCTGGGGTTGCAGTTGCACGACCATCTGATCATCGGCAAATCGCGCGAGCTCAGTTTCCGGGCAGCGGGCTATCTGTAGCCAGCGGCTGCACCCACAGTTCCACCCGGCGGTTGGTGGCTGCCCCCAGCGGGGTGTCATCACAGGCAATCGGCAGCGCCTCGCCATAGGCAGCCACTTTCAGCGCCACCCGTCGGGCATCCATCAAGGGTGCCGCCGCCAGCAGCGCCTGATGCACCCGTTCGGCCCTTTGGCGCGCCAGCCGCAGATTGGCCTCTGTCGGACCGGACCCATCGGAAAACCCCACCAGAATCAGCCGGTTGCCATCCAGCAACCCCGCTTCCAGATCCCGCGCCAATCGCCCCAGCGCCGCTTCGGAGGCGACATCCAGCCTGCCATCGGCGCGAAAGCGAAAGGTCGGGGTCAGCCGGTCGGCATCTGCCATGTCGGCCACCATCGCCTGCAAGGTGTCCAACCCGACTTCAGGCCCGGCAGCGGCAATCGCATGGGCCAGACGGTCGCCCTGTGCTGCCAGCGCGATCCGGGCGGGCTGCTGATCGACAAACCCGGCATCCCGCACCGCCGGGGCGGCATCGGGCGAGCCTACCCAGTCCAGCAGGTCACGCAGCACCAGCGGCAACGGCCGGTCCGGGGCATAAAGCGCCATTGGCAGCGCCAGCGGGTAATCCCCGCTTTTCACCGTATCCGCCGTGGCGCGGCTTGGGAACCGGCACGCCCCGGTCAGGTCAAGCGCGCGTGCATTGCCCACCTCGGCCATTGAGCTGACCGCAATCGCCCAGGGGTCGGCGGCGATGGCGTCGGCCAGTTGTTCGGCATCTTCATGCCGGATCGCCGCAGCGGCAGTCACCACCCCCAGCCGCGCCTCGGTGGCGCGCAGCAGACCGGAACCGGGCATCAGCGCATGCAGCACGATCGGCGCCTCCACCCTGCCAAGCTGGCGCCAGTTGGTGATCCGGCCCGACAGCACCCCGGCCAGATCGGGCAAACTGATTGCGGTCAGCGGGTTGCTGGCCGCCACCAGAGGCACAGCGGCATCCAGTGCGATCACCTCGGCGGTTCCGGGCAGCCCTGCCAGCACCTGCAGCGACAGCGCCAGATCGGCTTTGCCCGATTGCAGATCCGCCAGACCCTGATCGCTGTCTGCCAGGGCAAACCCCAGCCGCGCCAGCACCTGCCCATTGCCGGCATCCGACAGGATCAGCCGAAACGCCCGATCACTCTGCACCACATGTTGCAGACCAAAGCCGGACCGGGCGGCAAACCGCTCGATCAGCCCGGTCCACAGCCGCGCCGTGCCGGCGGCGGACGCAATCGTCAGATCGGGGACATAATCTGCCAGGTTCGGACAGCCGGGGCCGTCGCAGCGCACCCCCTGGCCATCCAGCGTCAACAGGCCATAGGCGGTTTGCACCCGGTAATAGGCGCCATCATAGCTTTGCATCGTGCCGGTCAGGGTAATCAACCCATCGCGCGAGGTCAGGGTGACATCCTGCGCCGAGGCCGGACCCACCCACAGCATCAAGGCCGCCAAGGCAGCGCCGATGCGGCAAAGGAAAAGCGCGGCGAATGTCGCCGCGCGTTGATTGCTCAAGACCATTGGTCGGTGCAGCCCCGTGATTGTCCGGTCAGTTCCGGGCGATAGTCACGTCTGGCAGCAGATTGTTCAAGACCACATAATCACCGGTGGCGTCACACCCCGGCATTGCCAGCGTCAGGTCCACCACTTTGACCGGTATCCCGGCATGGGCTTCCAAAGTTTCACCCAGCATGTCACGGCCACAGGTGCTGGCGGTCACTTCAGCCTCGATGCTCAGGCGCACCACGCCCTGGCGCTGGCTGTGGCCGGTCGGGAATGTATAGACCTGCGCCAGCATCGGCAGCAGCACTGCGGGTTCCCCAACGGCGGTCAGAAAGCCACCGGTGGCCTGAACGGCAAAGCCGGGGCCGCGCGGGGTTTCGGCGGAGACATGGCCAACATCGCCATAGTCGGCCCCAAATTCAAAGGCATGCAGCTGGAACGCGTCATCGCTTTGCCATTGCACGGCGATCCGGTCGTAATCGGCGAGGGCAGGCACGGCCAGATCACCTTCGGCCCTGGCACCACCGGGCAGCGTCACCGTCAAGTGGGCTTCACTCGACATCGCGGGGATCGCGG
>JAYTDA010000388.1:0-3284 GCA_043736155.1 Paracoccaceae bacterium
TGGCCTCAAGCTCGGGGGAGTGATCGAAGTAATCTTCGAGCGCCGATTTCCCGCGAGAGGTGACGAAAATGAACTCCTTGATCCCGGCGGCGCGCGCCTCGTCGATGGCGTACTGGATCAGCGGACGGTCAACCAACGTCATAATCTCTTTCGGGATCGACTTGGTGGCGGGCAGGAAGCGTGTTCCCAAACCGGCGACCGGAAAGACCGCCTTGGTCACTTTCTTGATTTTCAGCTTTTTCACTTGGACCATACCTCTAACTCTTGCAGGGATATTACACGGTTGGAGGGCAAAAATAACAGGGGAATTTGCCTCGAGTTAGAGCAGTTGCCCACGTCTTGCCAAGTCTTATCCCATATTGTCAGCACTTTCTGCCGACTGTTTGCCGTCTTTGTCATCGTTTGGCATCATTCGCATGGCCGCACCTGACGTAACCTGTTGATTTCTTTTCGAACACGGCTGCCGCAGGTAAACAGGCGGAAACGGTTTGTTTCGCGGTCCGATCTGCCAAAGAGCCCCCCCTCCTGCCACCAAAACCCTTCGGGGTCAAAATGGTTCCGGTGCGCGCGCGCGGTCAATGAAAAACAGAAAACCGTGACGATTTTACCGTGCTGTACGGCCGCGCGCGCCGCCGCGCGCATCCGTTTCCGCCGCCATCGCAGACCGTAGATTGTGAAACCGGGTCTGGTCCCGGTTCCCGGCAAAGGTGCGAAATCACCCGGCGGCGCGGGGCTGATCGGCGGCGGCATCGGCAGATCGCGCGCCAACCCGGAGGCCCAGCCCAGGTCAAGACCGCGCAACAGTGCAGCCTCCCCCGCAGTATCTATCCGACCGGCATGACGGTGCGCCGCAAGTCGCAGCATCTGTTCGCCGCGCAGCCGGTCAAAATGCGGCATCGGATCGTCGCCTGGCGCATGTCGGCGCAAAAACACCGCCGAACTGGCGGCAATCTCGGTCAGGTCCAGCGGCACGCGGTCCTGGCGCCGCCGTGCCGAGGCGGCAAAGCCGTGGTGTACCTCGGCCATGGGCAGGATTGCGGTCGGGCCAAAAGCGGCAAGGCGCAGGTTTACGTCTGCCTCGTCCAGATAAAACCGGTAAGCCGGGTCAAAGCCGCCGATGGCGCGCAGCGTTTCAGCGCGAAAGGCGCAGTTGGTTCCTTGGGTCTTGACGGCACGACTCAAGGTTCCCGCACGCATTTCACCCGTGTCAGCCACGGTTATCGGGTGATCCATTCCAAACTGGTCCACCTCGGAGGCCCGCCACTGATAGGAAATTCCGTTGCGACCCCGCACGAAACCGGTGCTGGCCACCACAGTTGGGTCATTGAACGGGCCGCAGAGTCTGCCCAGCCAGCTTGGTTCTGCCACGGCATCGTCGTCAATGAAAGCGACGACCTCGCCCGCTGCGATGGACAGGCCAAGGTTGCGCGCGGCGGAAATGTTGGGGATGTCGAACGGCACCAACCGCAGCCGGATCCCCGTCGACTGCGCGGCCGCAACGCCCCCCGGGTCGGCAACCACGATCACCTCGAAATTCGGGTGGTCTTGCTGGGTCAGCGCCACAAGGCAACGTTTCAGCGCATCGGACCGGTGGCGGCTGACCACGATCACCGAGGCGCCGGCCTGGGTCATCCGGCCATCGCCGCCATCATTGCCTCGATCACAGGCACGTCAGATGGGTTGTTCAGCTCCCAGAACTGTTTTCCCCGCGCCGCCACTTCCACACACTGCACAGCACGGCCGTTCTCGAGGAATCGCAACTGTTCCAACCCCTCCAGCAGTTCAAGCGGGCCGACAGGCCAGCTTGGATAATCGGCCAAGGCAGAGGGGCGATAGGCATAGACGCCGACGTGGTGAAACACCGGTGTCGGGTCTTCGTCGGCATACCTGCGGCTGGTAAAGGGAATGACTTCCTTGGAGAAATACAGCCCGCGCCCGCCCGCGGCAAACACCGCGGTGGTGCCGCCGACCCGCCCCGCCTGACGGTCTTGCAGAAATCCGTTGAGCGCCCGCCCGTCGCAGCGCAGCACCGGGGTCGCGATGTCTGCGTAAGGGGCGGCCCGCAACCCCGCCACAAGATCCTCCACGAACCAGGCCGGGGTCAGCGGCGCATCGCCTTGCAGGTTCACCACCACATCATAGCCCGGCAGATGCCGCGCCACCTCGGCGCAGCGCTCGGTGCCGTTCTGGCAATCGGGCGAGGTCATCACCACTTCGGCCCCGAACGCCTCGGCATGGGCCCTGATCCGGTCATCGTCGGTCGCCACCACCACCCGGTCCACCCCCGCCACCGCCATCGCCGCCTCCCAGCTGCGGCGGATCAGGGTTTTGGACCCGTCAGGGCCGCGCAGAGCCACAAGCGGCTTGCCCGGATAGCGGGTGGAGGCATAGCGGGCCGGGATGGCGATCAGTACCGTCATGTCTTGAGGACCACGCCGGGGGCGTAAGCGATGAAAAACGGGTTGTCCCAGCCGGGTTTTCCATAGGTCAAGGGCGCATGGGTGTCGAATCGCACCACCGCGCCCCCGGCCCCGCGCAGCACGGCATCGCCCGCTGCCGTGTCCCATTCCATCGTGCGGCCAAGGCGCGGATACAGGTCGGCCTCGCCCGTCGCCACCAGACAGAATTTCAGGCTCGACCCCGCCGAGGTCATATCCTTGACCGCGTATTTGCCGATGTAGTCATCCGTCGCCGCATCGCGGTGGCTTTTGGAGGCGACGACCATCAGCGCGGCGTTGTCGGGCTTGGTCACCTTGATCGGGGTCAGCGCACCGGGAGTTGCCTTGTCAAAGGCACCGGTTTCCTCGACCGCCGACCCATCGGCCAAAGTGTAGAACAGCCGCTTCTGCGCCGGGGCATAGACCACACCGCGCAGGGGAACGCCGTTTTCCACATAGGCGATGTTCACCGTGAAGTCGCCGCGCCGCTGGACGAATTCCTTGGTGCCATCAAGCGGATCGACGATCAGAAAGGTTGAGGCGCGCAAGGCGTGGCTCGCCGCCTGCTCTTCGGTGATCAGCACCATGTCGGGGAAAGCCTCCCGCAGCCCGGCAGAGATCAGCGCATCGGCAGCTTCATCCGCCTCGGTCACCGGGCTGGCATCGCTTTTGGATTTCACGTCGAAGCCGGGGCCGTTGTAGACCTCCATGATCCGATCGCCGGCCTCCAGCGCCAGCCTGCGAAACACCGAAACAACTGCGTCAAAATCCATGTCCACTCCCGAAAGGCCGGCACCCCAGCCGCGTGTTGAAATTTTTCTCCGAAACCTTTATCGTGCGGCTTAA
>JAYTDA010000389.1:0-30980 GCA_043736155.1 Paracoccaceae bacterium
CGCGGCGAAAGAACAGGGTGGTGCCACCCAGGGGTATCGCCAGCCCGATGCGCTGCAAACCCGGCAGCACCAGGCGGAACCAGCCGGCATATTCCACGCTGAAACAGCGCGCCAGCCAGTTGGCGCGGGGGTTATAGTAATCCAGTATCCCTTGCAGACAGGCGACCTCTGGTCCGCAGTCATGGAACCGCCGCACCACCTTGTGCACCTGCCCCGGTTCCGGCGCATCTTCGGCGTCATAGATGCCGATGATGCTGCCACGGCAGAAATTCAGTGCAAAATTCAACGCCCTTGGCTTGGTTTTCAAGGGGCCGCGCGGCACCACCACCACCCGCATCCAGCGCGGCAGATTGGCGGATGCCAGCGCCTCCTGGGTCATCTTGTCTTCTTCTTCGACCACCAGCAGCACATCCAGCAGTTCGCGCGGATAGTGCAACCGCCCGATCCGGCGCACCAGCCGCTGGGCAATATCGCATTCGCGAAACATCGGGATCATGATCGATACCACCGGCAATCGTGCCATGGCCAAGGGCACCACGGTGGAGGCAGCCCCGGCCTTTGCCCGGGCCAAGTGACGCTGATGGTGGAAATGGCTTGCCAGCGCCGCCCCCTTCAGCCCTTGGGTCACCATCAGGGTCAGCACCGACCACAGCGTAATCGCCAGCACCAGAGCTGCGGGCCAAGCCCATGCGGTGACGCCAAACCCCAGTGCTGCAATTGCGGCACCGCGCCGCAACCGCCCGGTATCCCAGGTGCGGCAGCTTTCCGCCGCAGGTACCAGGGTTTCAGCGTTCAGGTTCAGCACCGACAGCCGGGTGGCCAACAGCGCCGCATGCAGATCGCGTTCCGATGCCAGCGCCATCAGCACCGGGCCGAACGCCTGTTCCAGCACGGGCCTGAGCCGGGCGAAATCGTCGGGGCGGCTGGTCGCCACCACGGTGGCAGCGCCAACCAGACGCCAGGGCAGCACCCCTTCGCGCAGGCAGACCTGGACCCCCAGCCGGTCGATCAGCCGGGCATCGGGGTGCGCGTGCGACGGGTCGATGACTTCGGCGCGCCACTGCTGCGCCAGTGCCGCCATCAGATCGCCTTCGCTGACCCAGGCATGTGCCAGCAGGATATCACCGAGCCGCGCCTGTTCGCGGGCCTGCATCGCCAGCGCCCTGGTCAGATTGCCGGGTTCAACGGCGTGGTTCTCCACCAGAATCTGCCCCAGCGGCCGCCGCATTGAGGCGTGGACCCCGTGCAGCCGGGCGCCACCACCGGGAAGCGGCGCCGGTTGCGAGGAAACGATGCGCAGATGAGGGGACGATCGGGGCATGGCATCCATTGGCAACAAGGGATGCCCGATGGTGGCCGCGCCCGGGTTAACGGGGAGTTAAGGCGTGGTTAACACCCTGTCAGGCCGCACGGTTTTTCTGCATGGCGGCGGCGAAGCGTTCAAACAGGTAATAGCTGTCTTGCGGACCGGGGCTGGCCTCGGGGTGGTATTGCACCGAAAACACCGGGCGGCCTGCCAGACGAATGCCGCAGTTCGAGCCGTCAAACAGGCTGACATGGGTTTCCAGAACATTGGGCGGCAGGGTCTGACTATCCACGGTAAAGCCATGGTTCATCGAGGTTATTTCAACCTTGCCGGTATCGAGATCCTTGACCGGATGGTTGGCGCCGTGGTGGCCGTGGTTCATCTTGACCGTCCTGGCCCCCAGCGCCAGTGCCAGCATCTGATGGCCCAGGCAAATGCCGAACAGCGGCAGGTCGGCCCGTTCCAGCACACCGCGAATCATCGGCACCGCATAGGCACCGGTGGCCGCCGGATCGCCGGGGCCATTGGACAGGAACACCCCATCGGGGTTCAGCGCCAGCACATCGGCAGCGGTGGCGCTGGCGGGCAGCACCGTGACATCGCAGCCAGCCGAGGCAAGGCAGCGCAGGATGTTGCGTTTCGCCCCATAGTCAATCGCCACCACCTTGTGCCCGGGGCTTGACCGGCGGCTGTAACCGGCAGGCCAGGCCCAGCGCATCTCATCCCAGCGGTAGCTTTGGGCACAGGTGACTTCGCGCGCCAGATCAAGGCCGACCAGCCCGCGCCAGGCCCGGGCGCGGGCGACCAGCGCCTCCAGATCAAAGATGCCATCGGGGTTGTGGGCCAGCGCCACATGCGGTGCCCCCTGTTGCCGGATGGCGCGGGTCAGCCGCCGTGTATCCAGCCCCCCGATGCCGATCCGCCCCCTGGCGGCCAGCCAGGCGGTCAGATCGCCGGTGGCGCGCCAGTTCGACGGCTCGGTCGGATCCCATTTCACCACCATGCCGGCAGCGACCGGTTCGGCGGTTTCGTCATCCTCGGGCGTCACCCCGACATTGCCGATGTGGGGAAAGGTAAAGGTGACGACCTGCCCGGCATAGGACGGGTCGGTCATGATCTCCTGATAGCCGGTCATCGCGGTGTTGAAACACAGCTCCGCCACGGTTTCCCCGGATGCCCCGAAGCCGTGGCCATAGAAAACCGTGCCATCCGCCAGGGCAAGGCAGGCGGTCGGGCGCTGATCGGTTGATGGATGTGCGGCTGGCATTGGACCCCCCGGACCCGGTTTGGCAGGCAAAATCTGGCGGACACTATGGGCAGCGGGGCACCGGGTCAAGGCCAGACCGCGGTTTGGGGTGAATTTTGATTTGTATAGGTATATCAATGTGTTAAGCGGCGCAGACGAATGGTTGCCCCGATCCGGTGCACAGGGTAGATTGGACGCTTGGATAGCACAGGAAAGCGGAACAGCCCATGGACATGCGGACGCGGATTTCGGATGCCCTCAAGGACGCGATGCGGGCCAGGGAAGTCGACCGGCTGTCGACGCTGCGGCTGATCAATGCCGCGCTGAAAGACCGCGACATTGCGCTGCGTGGCGAAGGCAATGAGGTGGGTGTGACTGAGGCCGACATCCTGTCGATTCTGGGCCGCATGGTGAAACAGCGCCAGGAATCGATCCGCCTGTACGACGAAGGCAAGCGGCCGGACCTGGCCGACAAGGAACGCGCCGAAATCACGGTGATCGAGGAGTTTCTGCCGCGCCAGCTGGATGGTGCCGAGACCGAGGCCGCGATTGTGGCGGCGATTGCCGAAGTGGGAGCGGTCAGTATCCGCGACATGGGCCGGGTGATGGCGGTGCTGAAGGCGCGCTACACCGGCCAGATGGATTTCGGGGCTGTGGGGCCGGTGATCAAGGCGCGGCTGGGGTAGGCCTGAGGTCTGCCGGCCACCAAAGTATGGACGCCGACCCGAAATCGGGATACTATTTTGCAGGCTCCACCGGTTCTTGCAGCGCCAATCCGCTGCTTGATCGTGTTGAGTGCGCGTGGCCAAATTCAACCCCCTGAAAAATAGAGGGGTCTGAGGCCGAATTCTTCGGGCTGCCAAGGTGTGTAGTACGCTTCTTGCGTTGCAGGCCGATGGACCACTAACGGCGGTATGGCGGTCTTGTCGGATAGCAGCGGGTCGTGTTGAAGGAAGGGGTGACAGAAATGACGAAATTTAATGGCACACGCGGCACCGATGTGGCCACCATAGGCCGCACGCTGATCCTCACCGGGTTTACCGGCGGCACTACCGTGCAATTAACGGACCTGATTGGCGATCTGTTCTTTGCCTTTGGCGGCAACGACCGGGTCATTTCGGGTATCGGCAACGACTCGATCTTTGGCGGGGATGGCAACGATTTCATCGACGGTGGGGCCGGGTTTGATTCGATGGATGGCGGCTTGGGCACCGATACGATGGATGTGTCGTGGTTCACTGGCGACTATGTCTGGAACATGTCAAGCGGTGTCACCGGGTTTTCGCGACAGGGCGAGTTTGCGCTCAACTTCGAAAATGGCCGTACCGGCAGCGGCAATGACAACGTGTTTGGCACCGGTGGTGCCAACGTCATCCAGACCAATGCCGGAAATGACACGATCGACGGGGGAGCGGGCAATGATTCCCTGTACGGCGGGGCTGGCAATGACGAATTGGTCGGCGGGTCCGGCCTTGATTTTCTGTATGGCGGGGCTGGCAATGACAGATTGTTCGGTAAGCCCGGCAATGATTTTCTGTACGGCGGGGCTGGCGAAGACACATTGATCGGCGGGTTCGACACCGATTTGTTCTTTTTTGACACAGACCCCTCCTCCGTCGATAACGTCGACCGCATCATTGGTTTCGACTTTGCGGATGACACGATCGTGTTGGATAGCGCGATTTTTACGAATTTGGCGGTGGGTTTTCTGCCAGACAACGCATTCCGGTACGGGCCGTTTGCGACGAGTCCCACCCACCGGATCATTTATAATCGTACAACCGGGAACATGAGTTATGACCCGGACGGCGTAGGGGGAATGCTTGGGAGTTTTTTCGCCCATGTCGAGCCGGGGACAAAGCTCTTCGACCAGGATTTTTTGGTGATTTGAGATCTGGTGGCGCGGGCGGTTCCTGTAGCCGGGCCTGCCTGATGATGGTTGCGTCCGGCATCAACGCCAGCTGGAGGGCATTTGGGGCGCATTCCGCTCACCTGTCGATCAATCAGACTTTCACTCCACAAAGACGGCAAATCGGTCACCGGGTGCCCGTCAGATCAAATCAAAAGGCCCCGGGTCGCTCCGAAGGAGAAACCCCTCATAGGGCACGCGGTGATGGTGACCCCGGGAGGCGGGCAAGGGAAGGCGGTGGAATTCGCGCAACCCGCCGAAACCTTCAGGGCCCTGGGGGGGAGCGGCGTTTCGTGGAACTTTTTCGGCCCGGGACGCGTTGGGATATTGCTCCAGTCATGCATTGCCTGGGGCACAGCTCCAACCAAGGATACGAGGTTGTTCATGGAACAAATTGTTTCGGCTCTCCTGACCAGGCGCAGCGCGGTTGCAAGCCTGGCGCTGGTGTTCGCCCCGCTGGTCATTCTGGCAGGGGTGGATGCCGCAGCAGCGCAAGAAGACAAAAGTCTGTACGAGCGGCTAGGCGGCGTTTTCGCCATCGCGGCGGTGGTCGATCACTTCAGCGACGCCGTGGTGAAGAACCCGATTGTCGGTCAGGACTCCGAGAACCCGCAACTGCGGGAATGGCACACCGCCAATCTGGGCCGGCTGCCCGGGCTCAAGTTCATGCGCACGCTGTGGGTCTGCGACATTTCGGGTGGGCCCTTCAAATTCACCGCCACCAATCCGGGTGCGACGGCGCTCGGCCTGGAAGAAGCACACCGGAACCTGCGGATTTCACCCGCAGAATTCGATGAGGTCGCAGCGGAACTCGGGCGAACGCTGGCGGAGTTCAAAGTCCCGCAGATCGAGATGGATGAAGTGCTTGCTGCCTTTGCCGCTCACAAGGACGAGGTTACCGCTGGCTACATCGCCCCCTGAGCGCGGCAGACACCGTTTGGCGCCGCAGGTTCGGACAGGTCGTTCACCCATAACGGTGTGGATCGAGGTGGCCCGCCGGCCGGGTGGCCCAGTTGCTGCGGCGTGGCCTCAGGTTCGTGTGGTGCAGATTGCCCCCGAACAAACCAAAAGGCCCCGGATCGCTCCGGGGCCTTTGATCATTTCACCGCCTCAATGCGCGGGGGCGCGGTCCCAGTCCGACCGCTTGGGCAGCGTCTCGAACGTATGTTCGGGCGGCGGGCAGGGCAGGGTCCATTCCAGCGTGTCGGCATGTTCGTTCCAGTAGTTGTTCACGGTGATCTTCTGTCCGGCGCGGATCGTGTAGATCACGATGCCGATGAAGAACAGGAACGAGGTGAACGACAGGAATGCGCCAAGCGACGACCACCAGTTCCAATAGGCGAAGGCTTCGGGATAGTCGATGTAGCGGCGTGGCATGCCCTGGCGGCCCAGGAAGTGCTGCGGAAAGAACGTCAGGTTGGACCCGATGAACATCATCCAGAAATGCAGCTTGCCCGCCCATTCCGGATATTGCCGCCCCGACATCTTGCCGATCCAGTAATACACGGCGGCAAAGATTGCAAACACCGCCCCGAGACTCATCACATAGTGAAAGTGGGCGACGACATAGTAGGTGTCGTGATAGGCGCGGTCGACCGCCGCCTGGCTGAGCACCACGCCGGTGACGCCGCCGACGGTGAACAGGAACAGGAAGCCAAAGGCCCAGAGCATCGGGGTTTTGAGCTCGACCGAACCGCCCCACATGGTGGCGATCCAGCTGAACACCTTAATACCCGTAGGCACTGCGATCACCATGGTGGCCAGCATGAAGTAGCTTTGCTGGGTCAGGCTGAGGCCCACGGTATACATGTGGTGCGCCCAGACCACGAAGCCCAGCACCCCGATGGCCACCATGGCATAGACCATCGGCAGATAGCCGAAGATCGGCTTTTTCGAGAATGTCGCAATCACCTGGCTGATGATGCCAAAGCCCGGAACCACGATGATATAAACCTCGGGATGGCCAAAGAACCAAAGAATGTGCTGATACAGCACCGGGTCGCCGCCACCGGCGGGGTCAAAGAAGGTGGTGCCGAAGTTGCGGTCGGTCAGCAGCATGGTGATGGCACCGGCCAGCACCGGCAGCGCCAGCAGGATCAGCCAGGCGGTGACAAAGATCGACCACGGAAACAGCGGCATCTTGTGCATGGTCATGCCGGGGGCGCGCATGTTCAACACCGTGGTGATCATGTTGATCGCCCCGAGGATCGACGAAGCCCCCGACAGGTGGACGGCAAAGATCGCCAGATCCATCGAAAAGCCGGCTTCCAGCGTGGAGAGCGGCGGGTACAGGACCCAGCCGACGCCGGAGCCGATCGAGCCATCGCCCCCCGGTGCAAACAGCGAACAGACCGCCAGCGATGTCCCGGCAAAGTACAGCCAGAACGACAGGTTGTTCAGCCGGGGAAACGCCATGTCGGGGGCGCCGATCATCAGCGGCATGAAATAGTTGCCAAAGCCGCCGAACAGCGCCGGAATCACCACGAAGAACATCATCAGGATGCCATGGGCAGTAATCAGCACGTTCCACAGGTGGCCATTCGGGGTGCAGACCTCGGCGGCACCGGCAGCAATCAACCGCGCGCCTTCGGCACACATGAACTGCACGCCGGGGCTCATCAGCTCCATCCGCATATAGACGGTGAAGGTTACGGCGATGAAGCCAACCACTGCCGAGGTAAAGATATACAGCAGCCCGATGTCCTTGTGGTTGGTCGACATGAACCAGCGGGTAAAGAACCCTTTTTTGGGGTGGTCTTGGCCATCGTGGCCCTGCGCGTCATGGCCGTGGCTTTCACCGTAACTCTGGCCGTGAATGGCTGCGTCTGCCATGCTCGCCTCCTGTTTGTCCTGTTTGTGCGGTCCCGTGCCAAAACAGACCTTTGGCGCGACGTTTCTGACCTGCTTCTAGTGCGCCTTTCGGGGCGGAGCAATGTATCGCAATGCCGCAGCAGCGGAAAATTTGGGGCATGGTGGACCGGATACCGGTTGGAGCAACGCTCAGCCCGGCAGAACCGGGGCCGGGGGGGCTGGAAAAACCATCGTCCTGCTGCGGTTGACCTGCCACAACCGCGCCGGATCGGCCAGGAATCGCGGCATCTGTTGCCCGGTCCGGGTCCGGTAGCTGACCAGCGGCGGGTGCGGGCGTCGCCAAAGGACAGGCCGGTCAGCGGTCGGGACGTCAGCCCTGTGGGTCGCCAAAGGCCTTTGGAAAACTGCGCCGCAACGCCAGATCCAGATCCGGCAGCGTTACCGGCAACCCCAGATCGACCAGCGAGGTGACACCGTGGCCGGTGATGCCACAGGGGACTATGCCGGAAAAATGGCTCAGGTCCGGATCGACATTGATCGACAGCCCGTGAAAGCTGACCCAGCGGCGCAGTTTCACCCCGATGGCGGCAATCTTGTCTTCGCGGGGTGATCCATCGGGCAGGGGGGGCAGATCGGGCCGTGCGACCCAGACCCCGACCCGGCCGCTGCGCCGTTCGCCTTTGACGCCAAACTCGGCAAGGCTGGCGATGATCCAGGCTTCCAGCGCGCAGACAAAGCGTTTCACGTCGCGGCCCCGGCTGTTCAAATCCAGCATCACATAGGCGACGCGCTGACCCGGCCCGTGATAGGTATATTGCCCGCCGCGCCGGGCCTGATGGACCGGGAACCGGTCGGGGTCGGTCAGGTCTGTGGTCTTTGCACTGGTGCCTGCGGTGTAAAGCGGCGGGTGTTCCAAAAGCCAGATTGCCTCTGGCGCTGAACCATCGGCAATGGCTGTGGCCCGCGCCTCCATCGCGGCGAGGGTTGCGGCATAGTCTGACAGGCCGGGCAGGATCGTCCATTCGGGCATCGGGGCACCTTTGGCGCCACAGTGGCGCGGGCCGGTGCCGGATGCAAGATCAGGGGGGCAGGGATCCGGGGTCCGGCATCAGGTGGCGGGGTCCGGGGCCAAGCGCTGCGGCGCGGTCACCGGGGTTCCAGATCGCGCAGCGGTCCAGCGACAGGCAGCCACAGCCGATGCAGCCATCCAGATGGTCGCGCAATAGTTCCAGCGCCTTGATCCTTGCCTCCAGCCCGCTGCGGAAATGCGTGGAAATCCGCGCCCAATCCGCCCGGTCCGGGGCGCGGTCGGCGGGCAGCCCGCGCATCTCGGCGGCAATGTCGGCCAGCGCAAAGCCCAGTCGCTGGGCAATCATCGCAAACGACAGGCGGCGCAGGTCGGCGCGGCCATAGCGGCGGTGGCCGCCGGCATTGCGCAGTGGCACCACGATGCCATGGGTCTCATAGAACCGGATCGCCGACACCGCCAACCCGGTGCGCGCCGCCAGATCGCCGATGCTCAGGGAGGTGGTCACCAGATTCTCCTTGATCTCAAGTGCACTTGAGAAATTATACAGGAGTCGGGCGAAATCAACAGGAGGAAATGATGACGCGGTTGGAACATGTGAATGTGACAGTGGCAGACCCGGACAAGACGGCGGCGATCCTGTGCGATCTGTTCGGCTGGCAGGTGCGCTGGGCCGGTGCGGGGATGCAGACCGGGCGCACCGTGCATGTCGGCGGGCCCGACAGCTATGTGGCGCTGTTCAGTTATGGCGACGCGCAGGACGGGCGCTGCGAAAGCTATCGCACCCGTGGCGGGTTGAACCATATCGCCGTGGTCGTCGATGATCTGGCAGCGACGGATGCCCGGATCCGACAGGCGGGCTATCACACCGAAAACCATGCCGATTACGAACCGGGCCAGCGCTTCTATTTCACCGAAGAAAATGGGGTGGAATTTGAAGTGGTGCATTATCCCGCCCGCTGACCGGTCGAAAAAGCCGGGCCGGGCCGCAAATCCGCTTGTCGCGGCCCGCAGGCTTGGCTAAACACCCGCCTCAGAGGCCGGATCGTTGCGGATGTGGCGGAATTGGTAGACGCGCAGCGTTGAGGTCGCTGTTCCTTAACCGGAGTGAAGGTTCGAGCCCTTTCATCCGCACCAATCCGGCCTTGGTCTCTGATCATCCAATTATCAAAAATTTCATGAAAATTGCATGCTTAACCGAGACTTAGGGCGGCGGGCCTAGTCTGCGCCGGTCTTGGGGCGCAGTGTCCGGGACCAGGTCGGGGCTTGGCAGTGGCGGATACCATTTATTCTGAAGGGCTGCGCCTGACAGTCAAGGACTGTTCTCGGGACAACCCGCATGCCCCGGACTTTGATCCCCACTTGCCGCGTGGCAGTTAAGCCATGGCAACAACCTTCAACTGGATCTATCTCGGCACCTCCTCTACCCAGATCGATCCGACCGAGGGCAACGCAACGGCCGAAAATGTCGGCACCCTGGTCGGTCGCACCTTTGGGACCGCCGGCGATCCGCTGTTCAATCACATCACCTCGGCCACCGTCAACGACACCAGCGGGGCTGTTGGCCAACTGGATGCCAACAATGCCAGCACTTCGGACAGTTTCACGACAAATGTAGGTGCGGACAAAGCAACCTACGCCTTCGACACGGTGGTTATTGTTGATGCGACGATCACTTATGCCAATGGCAGTACCACCACCTCGCCGCTGAAGATC
Source organism: Paracoccaceae bacterium (assembly GCA_043736155.1). Lineage (GTDB taxonomy): Bacteria > Pseudomonadota > Alphaproteobacteria > Rhodobacterales > Rhodobacteraceae > JANNRR01. The sequence goes on from JAYTDA010000389.1 coordinate 10,016, forward strand.
GTACAGGACGCCACTGGCAAGCTGTTCCTGGCTCCGGACCTGGCCGCAGGGGCAATGACCACGGCTTTGGAAGCCATGCCGATCCGGTCGATCACGATCACCGCAGCCAACGATTCCGTCGCCTACGGATTGACGACAGATCGGTTCTTTACCGGTTTCGACGATGGCTATATCGAGGGAACTGCTGGCGGCGACCTGATCAACGCCGCCTATGTCGAACCTGTCGCCAATGGCACCGACAAGGTCGACAACGCCGACGCCGGTCTTTCCGGCGCATCGGGCAATGACGATCACATCCGTGCCGGGGCCGGGAACGACACGATCTATTCCGGGCTTGGCAACGACATTGTCTTTGCGGGTGATGGCAACGACCTGGTCTATGGCGGCGCTGGCAATGACAGCCTGTATGGCGGGTCGGAAAATGATACGCTGGCGGGCGGTGCCGGTTCGGACGTGCTGGATGGTGGCAGCGGCACCGATCTGGCGGACTATGCCGCCTCCGGTTCAGGGGTAACGGTCAACCTGACCACCGGCACCGCCTCGGGCGGCGACGCGGCGGGCGACACGTTGACCGGCATCGAGAACCTGAGCGGTTCGGGCTTTGCCGACACGCTGACCGGCGACGGCGGTGCCAACGTGCTGAGCGGCAGCGCGGGAGCGGATGTGCTCGACGGCGGCGGCGGCAATGACAGCCTGTATGGCGGGTCCGGCAGTGACACGCTGGCGGGCGGTGCCGGGTCGGATGTGCTGGATGGCGGGGCCGACGCCGATCTGATCCTCGGCGGCAGCGGTGACACCGCCGATGGCGGCGAAGCGGTCGCCAGCGGCACCGACCATGACATTCTGGACCTGACCAGTCAGGGGCCGCTGCGGGTTCATTATGACCCGATGAACCCGGAAAACGGCACGGTCGATTTTCTGGATGCCAACCGGCAGGTGGTTGGCACCATGTCGTTCAGCAACATCGAAAGCGTGGTGCCCTGTTTCACCCCGGACGCCTTGATCCAGACCCTGTCAGGCCCGGTGGCAATGGGCAATTTGCGGCTGGGCGACCGGGTTCTGACCCGCGACGATGGCTGGCAGACCATCCGCTGGATCGGGCAGCGGCACTTTTCGGCGGATCAACTGGCGTTGCAGCCACACCTGCAACCGATCCGGATCAGGGCGGATGCACTGGGCAGCGGGGTTCCGGCCCGCGACCTGCTGCTGTCACCGCAGCACCGGGTGCTGCTGGCTTCGGCGCGGTGCGAATTGCAGTTCGGCGAACAGGAGGTGCTGGCGGTGGCGCAGCACCTGTGTCACCTGCCGGGGGTGGCCCGGGCGGCGCCGCAACCGGTGCGCTATATGCATCTGCTGTTTGACCGCCATCAGATCATCCTGTCAGACGGTTGCTGGAGCGAAAGTTTTCACCCCGGTGGCGGGACGATGGAGGGTTTGCCCACTGGGCAAAGGGCTGAGCTGTTGTCGATATTCCCCGAACTGGCCACCGAGGCTGGTCTGGCGGGCTATCCGTCGGCGCGCCGGGCGCTGCGCTGGCGCGAAACCCTGACCGTTGCCGCAGCCGCCGCACCTGGTGGCAAGGGCTGAGGTCTGCTGGCGGCCCGACAGGCGGCCTTTGCCAGCTTTCCTCCGGTGATCTGATCGAATTTACTGCAAGCGGCCCGCCTGCGCCGGTTTTTGTGACAAGCCGGTTGCATTGGCGGCGCGGATTGGATTTAGTTGCCGACACGACAGGCGGATCAACCGCCGACACCACAGGGAGACCGGAGTTTGACCGACAGCCTCGCCGCTGCGTTCGTTGAGTTTGATCGCGTGCAGAAAAGTTATGACGGCGAAACGCTGGTCGTGAAAGATTTGAACCTGTCGATCGGCAAGGGGGAGTTTTTGACCATGCTGGGCCCCTCGGGGTCGGGCAAGACCACTTGCCTGATGATGCTGGCCGGGTTTGAAACCGCCACCAATGGCGAAATCCGGCTGGCGGGAAAGCCGATCAACGCGGTGCCGCCGCACAAGCGCGGCATCGGCATGGTGTTTCAGAATTACGCCCTGTTCCCCCACATGACGGTGAATGAAAACCTGGCGTTCCCGCTGGAAGTGCGCGGCATCGGCAAAGCCGACCGAGAGGCATCGGTGAAACGGGCGCTGGACATGGTGCAGATGGCGGCTTTCGGCTTTCGCCGACCGGCGCAGCTTTCGGGCGGGCAACAGCAGCGCGTCGCCCTGGCACGGGCACTGGTGTTCGAGCCGGAACTGGTGCTGATGGATGAACCGCTGGGCGCACTGGACAAACAGCTGCGCGAACATATGCAGTTTGAAATCAAACACTTGCACGAACGTCTTGGCATCACCGTCGCCTATGTCACCCACGATCAGGGCGAAGCGCTGACGATGTCTGACCGGGTTGCGGTGTTCAACGATGGCCGGATTCAGCAACTGGCAACCCCGTCAGACCTGTATGAACGGCCAGAAAACAGCTTTGTTGCCCAATTCATCGGTGAAAACAACAAGTTGCCCGGCGTTGTTGCAGCGATAGGTGAGGAAGGCGCAATGGTGCGGCTGGACAGCGGCGAACTGATCGCCGCAACGCCGGTCAATGTGACCGCCAAAGGGCAGCGTACCCTGGTGTCGATCCGCCCCGAACGGGTGGAGTACAAGCCGGAAATGATGCCGCACGGGGCCCATACGATTGCGGCGGAAGTGCTGGAATTCATCTATATGGGCGACATCTTCCGTACCCGTCTGCGGGTCGGGGGGCGCGACGACTTTGTGATCAAGTCGCGCAATACCTTGAATCAGCGTATGCTGGTTCCCGGAGAGGTGATCAAGATCGGCTGGGCACCGCAGGACGCCCGGGCGCTTGATCCGTGAAACCCCCGAAAGAGGGGCTGCCGTACACGGCCGCACACTGCCGCACACTGCGGACCAACGAGACGAAAAGTTCAAAACTGGGAGTAACCAAATGAAAAAGCTGCTGATTCTTTCCACCGCGCTGACTTTTGTGGGCTTTGCCGCCCAAGCCGACATCACCGTCATGTCCTGGGGTGGTGCCTATGGCGCAGCCCAGACCGAGGCGCATCTGAAGCCCTATACCGCCCTGTCCGGCGTCAACACCACCATGGTGGACAGCGACAACCCGGCCACCCCGATCAAGGCGATGGTAGAGGCGAACAACGTCACCATCGACGTTGCCTCGGTCGAATATGCCGATGCGATCCGGCTGTGCGACGAAGGTCTGCTGGAACCGATCGACATGGCGATGTTGCCCGCGGGCTCCGATGGCACCCCGGCTGCCGATGACTTTCTGGCCGGTGCCGTGACCGAATGCGCCGTGTCGACCGACATCTGGGCCACGGTGTTCGCCTATGACACCTCCAAACTCGCCGATGGCCCGAAAACCGTTGCCGACTTTTTTGACCTGGCGAAATTCCCCGGCAAGCGTGGTCTGCACAAGGGCGCCAAGGCGGTGCTGGAGTTTGCGTTGATGGGCGATGGCGTTGCTGCGGCCGATGTCTATGCGGTTCTGGGCACCCCCGAAGGCGTCGACCGCGCCTTTGCCAAGCTCGACACCATCAAGGCGGATGTGGTCTGGTGGGAAGCCGGTTCGCAGGCACCGCAATTGCTGGCAGACGGCGAAGTGGTGATGACCTCGGCCTACAACGGCCGGATCTTCAACGCCGCCGTGGCCGAAGGCAAACCGTTCCAGATCGTCTGGGATGGCCAGCTGTATGAAAACGAAATGTATGTCGTGCCGAAAGGCTCGCCGAACAAGGACGAAGCGATGAAGTTCATCGCCTATGCCACTTCGACTGAGGGTCTGCGCGCCCAGGCACAGCAGATTTCCTATGGCCCGGCGCGGATTTCGGCAATGAAGGAAGAGCTGATCTTCAAGGACGGCAAGACCGTGATGGGGCCGCATCTGCCGACCGCGCCGGAAAACCTGACCAATGCGCTGGGGTCGTCGCATGAATTCTGGGTCGACCGCGATTCGGAGCTGAACGAGCGATTCAACGCCTGGCTTGCCAGCTGAGGCTGTGACCGGGAAACGGGGGGCCGGTTGCCCCCCGTTTTCACATACTGAAAGCGCATGATGACCAATGCCCCCCTGACGCCGATGCTGACGCCGATGCTGACCCCGATGCTGACCACCGCCGATGGCCGCCCGTTGAAAGCGGCGCTGCTGCGGGCGCAGTCCCGCGCCCGTCGGCGGGCGTTTTTGCTGGTGTTCCCGCTGCTGATCTTCATCATCGTCAGCTTTGTGATTCCGATCGGGCAGATGCTGCACCGGTCGGTCTATAACGATGGCCTGTCGGCCAATGCCCCGCAGCTGGCCGCATGGTTTACCGCCAACCCAGCCGGAACCGAGCCGGACGAGACGGCCTTTGCCGCCCTTGCCGCCGATTTCAAGGGGATGAAGCTGGCCAAGACCGCCGGTCTGGCCGGAACCCGGGTCAACTATACCCTGCCGGAAACCAGGTCGCTGTTCACCGCCACCGCCCGTGCCGCCGACACGCTGGTACCGCCGTTCAAACCGGCGTTTCTGGCGGTGGATGAGAAATGGGACAATCCCGCCGTCTGGGTCGCGATGCGCGCCGCCGCCAGCGCTTACACCACCGATTTCTACCTTGTCGCGCTGGATTATGAACGTGCCGACGATGGCAGCCTGCAACGGGTCGATGACAAGGGCCGGATCTACATCTATCTGTTCGTCAAGACCTTTGTCCTGTCGGGCGTCATCACTTTTGTCTGTCTGCTGCTGGCATTCCCTGTCGCGCATCTGTTGGCAACCCTGCCGATGGCGCGGTCGAACCTGCTGATGATTCTGGTGCTGCTGCCGTTCTGGACCTCGCTTCTGGTGCGCACCACCAGCTGGATCGTGCTGTTGCAGGGCCAGGGGGTGGTCAATGAAACCCTGCTGGCATTGGGCATCGTCGGTGACGATGGCAGGTTGAACATGATGTACAACCAGACCGGCACCATCATCGTGATGACCCATGTGTTGCTGCCGTTCATGATCCTGCCGCTGTATTCGGTGATGAAGACCATCCCCCCGTCCTATGCCCGCGCCGCCCGTTCCCTGGGCGCCACCAGCTGGACCACCTTTCGCCGGGTCTACCTGCCGCTGACCCTGCCGGGGATCGGGGCCGGGGCGTTGTTGGTGTTCATTCTGGCGGTGGGCTATTACATCACCCCGGCGCTGGTCGGCGGTGCCGATGGTCAGCTGATTTCCAATTTCATCGACTTTCACATGGACAAGTCGAACTGGTCGATGGCGGCGGCGCTGTCGGCGATGCTGCTGGCCGGGGTTCTGGTGCTGTATTGGCTGTATGACCGGCTGATCGGTATTGACAATCTGAAGCTGGGCTAGGGGGTCAAGATGGCACTGCCAACCTATGCCAGCCCGCTGGAAAAGCTGTGGCACCGCTTTTATCAGGTGATCTGTATCGCCATCTTCGTGTTTCTGATCGCACCGATTCTGGTGGTTATTCCGCTGTCATTCAATGTGGAGCCCTATTTCACCTTTACCGAAAAGATGCTGCGGCTGGACCCTGCAGGCTATTCGCTGCGCTGGTACGATGATCTGCTGACCTTTGGCATGCAGGCCCCGGAACTGCTGCGCGATCGCGCCTGGTGGGCCGACATGTGGCAGAACTCCACCTGGGTCAATGCCGCGAAGAATTCACTGATTGTCGGCTTCTGGTCGACGATTCTGGCGACGGTGCTGGGAACCCTGGCGGCACTTGGCCTGACCCGGCCGGAAATGCCGTGGCGCGGCGTGATCACGGCGGTGCTGATTTCCCCGATGATCGTCCCGATCATCATCATCGCCACCGGCATCTTCTTTTTCTATTCCAACCCCTGTTCGGTGCTGGGATTCAGTTGTGGCCGGCTGACCTCGACCTATCTGGGGATCATTCTGGCCCATACCACGCTGGGAATTCCCTTTGTCATCATCACGGTGACAGCGACCCTGAGCGGGTTCGACACCTCGCTGTCGCGCGCCGCAGCCTCGCTCGGGGCCTCGCCGACCCGGGCGTTTTTCAAGGTGATGATGCCGCTGATCCTGCCGGGGGTGATTTCCGGGGCCTTGTTCGCCTTTGTCACCTCATTCGACGAAGTGGTGGCGGTGCTGTTCATCGCCGGTGCCGATCAGCAGACCATCCCGCGTCAGATGTGGAACGGGATACGGGAGGCGATCAGCCCGTCGATCCTGGCGGTGGCGACGATTCTGGTGGTGATTTCGATTGCGCTGCTGGCCTCGGTGGAACTGTTGCGCCGCCGCTCGGAACGGCTACGCGGCGTCAGCCCGGGGTGAGGTGACGGGCACGATTTTTCTGCGAAAAATCAGAATTTTCGGCGAAAATTCGTGGCGCAGGATCGCGCTACGGGATCACTTGCAGCCAGACCCAGATCGTCAGCATCGACAGCGCCGTGGCGATCAGCACCGATGAGGCGGCAACCCGCTTGGCCACACCGTAAAGATGGGCGAACATATAGGCATTGACCCCCGGGGCCATGGATGCCGTCACCACCGCCGACCGCATCTGGTGCAGATCCAGCCCCAGCAGATGCGCCAGGCCAAAGGTGATCAGCGGATGCGCCACCAGCGACAGGGCACAGATCATCGCAATCGTCTTGCCGTCGCCTTCGGGGCGATAGCGCAAAAGCACACCGCCAAGTGCGAACAAAGCCGCCGGAATCGCCGATTTCGCCAACATGTCGATGCCGCCCATCACGGCACCGGGCAGCGGCAGACCGGACAGGTTCACAATGAACCCGGCTGTGATCCCCAGCACCAGCGGCTGCATGAAGATCGCCTTGACCACTTTGCCTGCCAATGCGGCTGGCCGCAGCCCCAGTCCATGGCTGCGCGTCAGTTCCATGCAGGTGATGCCAAAGGCGTAAAACAGCGGCGCATGGATCGAGATGATGGCATAATTGCCTGCCAGCGCATCCGGGCCATAGGCGCGTTCGGTGATCGGTAACCCTAGCAGCAGCGAATTGGAGAACAGGCAGACAAAGCCGATGGCGATGCTGTCCGCCACTGGCCGCGAAAACAGCTGCCGCGCGCCAAGGTAGCCCAGCCCGAAACTGGCGAAAGCCCCGATGTAAAACGCCGCAAACAGCCGCAGATCATAACTCGCCGCCAGATCAAGCCCGGCGAGGTTGCGAAACAGCAGGCAAGGTACCGCAAAGTTCTGGGCATAGCGCATCACGCCATCGACGGCGCTATCGGCAAACAGCCCGCGCCAGGCCGCCAGATAGCCAAAGCCGATGACGACAAACACCGGCAGGATGACGTCGATCAGGGCCTGCACCTAGATATCGTAGGCGATGGTCAGGCCATCATGGGCCGGGGTGACATGGTCCGGGGTTTCGGCATCGAGCGTGGCGTAATCCAGATCGATATGCATGTTGGTCAGAACCGCGCGGCGGGGTGCTGCGCGGGCAATCCATTCCAGCGATTGCGCCAGATGGGCATGGGTCGGGTGCGGTTTGCGGCGCAGCGCATCCAGCACCCAGCAGTCCAGCCCCGCCAGGTGTGGCCACACCGTTTCCGGTATGTCCGACACATCCGGCAGATAGGCAAGATCGCCGATCCGGAACCCCAGCGCATCGATCGAGCCATGCACCACCTTGAACGGCAGCATCTCGACAGCCCCCCCGGCCCCTTCGATCCGGACCATGTGGTGAATGGTGTTCATCTCCAGGATCGGCGGATAGGAACTGTCGGGCGGCTGCACAAAGGCATAGCCAAACCGCGCATACAGCGCCGCTTGCGTCGGGGCATCGGCCCAGACCGGCAGCCTGCGGCGCAGGTTGAACACCACTTGCCGCAGATCGTCGATGCCATGCACATGGTCGGCATGGTTGTGGGTAAAGACCACGGCATCCAGCGTGCCAACCCCGGCATCCAGCAGCTGGGCCCGCATGTCGGGCGAGGTATCGACCAGCACCCTGGTGGTGCCGCCGGTGTCGTGGCGTTCAATCAGCAGCGAACAGCGGCGCCGCGCGTTGCGCGGGTCTGCCGGGTCACACGCGCCCCAGTCGCCGCCGATCCGCGGCACCCCGCCAGAGGAGCCGCAGCCCAGAATGGTAAAGACCAGCCGCGCCATCAGGCGGCCTGCCGGTGGGTGGCTTTGGCAAACAGCCGGTCGAAATTGGCGGTGGTGGCGGCGGCAAACTCGGCCAGGGTGACGCCGTAAATCGCGGCTCCGGCCCTGGCGGTATCGGCGACATAGGCCGGTTCGTTGCGGCGGCCCCGGTGCGGTGGCGGGGCAAGATAGGGGGCGTCGGTTTCCACCAGCAGCCGGTTCAGTGGTGCGGCGGCAAAGATCGCCTTCAGTTCGGTGGCGCGCGGAAAGGCGGCGATGCCCGACATCGACAGGTAAAACCCCAGCGCCAGCATGCGTTCCGCCAGATCCGCCCCCGAGGAAAAGCAATGCATCACGCACCCAAAGGGTCCGGCGGCATGTTCGGCCTCCAATATCCGTGCCACATCGGCGTCGGCGTCGCGGGCATGGATGATCAGCGGCAACCCGGTTTGCCGCGCCGCCTCGAGATGGATCAACAGGCTTTGCTGCTGCACCGCCTTGCTGTCGGCGGTATAGTGGTAATCCAGCCCGGTTTCGCCAATGCCGACCATCCTGGGGTGGCGGCTGATCGCCACCAGTTGATCGACTGTTGCCATCGGCTCATCAGCGGCACTCATCGGATGTGTCCCTGCGGCGTAGAACACCGGCGGATGCGCCTCGGCAAGCGCCCGCACTGCGGGTTCCTGGCGCAAACGGGTGCAGATCGTCACCATCCGCGCCACCCCGGCAGCCTGGGCGCGCGCCAGCAGGGCCGGGATTTCACCGTTGAAATCCGGGAAATCCAGATGGCAATGGCTGTCAACCAGGTCGGGCGGGGCAGTGTGGTTCTGGTGCATGGCAGCCTCAGCGGGCGGCCAGATCGGCGGCCGTCTGGTCGATGGTCAGCACCATATCCAGCAGAAGCGCCGCAGGGTCAAGGTTGACCGCTTTGCCTTGCCGGGCGCGGGTCCCCAGTTGCGCCTGCAACGTGGCCCAGCGGCGGGCGGCGGGGGCATCGGGCGACAGCCGCTGCAACAGCGCCGCCTCTCCCTTGGCCGCTTCGGGCGGAGGGGCAAACAGGCCGCTGCGGGCCAGCCGCGCCAGAAAGATGTCGGTCAGCCGCACGATCAGGTCAAACCGCGCCTCATTGCCTTTGCCGGAGGCGCTGTCGGTCAGCGCCAGTATCCGGTGCCGGTCCAGCCGGGGCAGGCTCGCCATCAGCGCCACCAGATCGGTGTAAGTTGCCAGACCCTCCAGGGTCAGCAAGCGGATCGCTTCACCGACCGAACCACCGGACAACTCCGCTAACGCACGCGGGTCGGTTGCCTCGATCCCTGCCTGCTGCAATGCCAGTGCAATATCCTCGGCCCCCAGCAAGGCACAGCGCAACGCGCGGCAGCGCGACCGGATGGTGGGCAACAGCCGCGACGGCTGGTGCGAGATCAGCAGCAGAACCACGTCTTTTGGCGGTTCTTCCAGCAGTTTCAGCAGGGCATTGGCGGCTTGCGAATTCATCTCATCGGCACTGTCGATGATCGCCACCCGTCTGCCGCCATCCGGCGCTGACAGTTGGAAAAATTCCTTGAGCTTGCGGATCCGGTCCACGGTGATCACACTATCCAGCTTCTTGGCCTCGGCGTCCCAGTCACGCCGCACCAGTTTCAGCCTTGGTTCAGACAGCACCGCCATGCGCGGCAACACCGGGTGGCCGGGTGGGCTGTCCAGTGACACAGGCGGTTCCGGGTCGCCAAACAGCCCCGCCCCCGCCGGTTCCTGCGTCAGCAGAAACCGGGCAATGCGCCAGGCCAGAGTGGCTTTGCCCACACCGCGCGGCCCGGTGATCAGCCAGCCGTGGTGCAGCCTGCCGCTGGTGACGGCAGCCAGAAACGCCGCCTCGGCGACCTGTTGGCCATAGAGAACCGGGGTATCGCGCGGATGGGGGGCGCCCTCGACCCGGTCAAACTCCGGGTTGGTTTCATCGATCATGGCTGCCGGTGCCGGTGTTCCGGACGATTTGGCTCAGGGTGATGCGGTCCAGGGCGATATGGTCATTGGCGATCCGGGTCACCTCTGCCGCCACCCCGGCCTCAAGCCGGTCGCCGTCGATCACCCGAAACCGGGGCGCGGTTGTCGCCAGCGCCAGAAACCCGCTGCGCATCTTGCGTTGCAGGTCCAGGCCGAAATCCTCGAACCGTTCCTCGCTGCCATTGCGCGCCTTGGCGCGGGCCAGACCCTTGGCGGGGTCAATGTCGATGATGAAGGTCAGATCGGGTTCCACCCCGATCATCAGCGCATGCAACTGATCGACCACCGCCGCCAGATCGCCCCGGCTGATGCCCTGATACATCCGGGTGCTGTCGGCAAAGCGGTCGGTGATCACCACATGGCCGGCAGCCAGGGCGGGGCGGATGGTCTTTTCCAGATGGTCGCGGCGGGCGGCGGTGAACAGCAATATCTCGGTTTCCGCCGACCAGCGGTCGGGCTTTCCCTCCAGCACCAGTGCGCGGATTTCCTCGGCCCCCGGTGATCCGCCGGGTTCACGGGTCAGGGTGACGAAGTGGCCCGCTGCGGTCAGCGCCTGTGCCAGCAACCGCGCCTGGGTCGATTTGCCGGAGCCGTCGATCCCTTCAAAGCTGATGAAAAACCCCGGGCCCGCCATGATCAGCTGGCAGGCTCCGCAAGCGGGGCGGTGTCTGACCCCGACCCCATCACATCGCCATAGAGTACCCAGACGGCCGTTTTCAGCCGGGTCACGATCCCGGCTTTGCCGACAGCGGTTTCCGCCACCAGCGGGATCCGGTGTTCGCCCATGCCGGGCAGCCGCAGCACCAGTTCGGCCAACGGCGCCCCGGCCCCGAACCCGCCCTGAATCGGGCCGGAATAGACCACTTCAGCCGGGATATTCTCGGCCAGTTCGGCGGGCAGCAGCAATCTGGTATCTTCGGCAACCACCAGTCCGACGGTCGAGGCATCGCCCATCCAGACCTCGGCTTCGGCGATGCGGGTGCCCTTGGGCGCCACGGTTTTCAGCACGAACTGGCGAAACGCCCAATTGGCGATCCGTTCCGCCTCTTCGGCGCGAATGGTGTCGGACTCCATGCCGGTCAGCACGAACACGATCCGCCGGTCGCCCTGTTTGGCAGACCCGACCAGACCGTAACCCGCCTCGCGGGTGTGGCCGGTTTTCAGCCCGTCGGCACCGATGTTCATTGTCAAGAGCGGGTTGCGGTTGAACCGGTTATCGGCGGCGCGGTCCTTGTAGTTGAATTCGGTTTCGGCAAAGTAGGGGTAAAATTCCGGGAATTCCTCGACCATCCGCTGTGCCACGATCGCCAGATCATGCACCGACATCCGCTGCGCCGGATCGGGCCAGCCCGAGGCGTTGACCAGCGTGGTTCCGGCCATCCCCAATGCACGGGCCCGGTCTGTCGCCTTTTGGGAAAAGGCTTCTTCGGATCCTGCCAGCCCTTCGGCAACGACGATGGCGGCGTCATTGCCGGAATTGACGATGACGCCCCGGATCAGCTCTTCCACCGTGGGGCGGTCCTGTTCATTCAGGAACATGGTGGACCCGCCTTCGCCGGTGATGGCCTTGGCTTTGGCCGAGACGCTGAAGGTGGTCTCCATCTGGACCCTGCCATCATGCAGCGCCTCGAACAGCATGTTCAGCGTCATCAGTTTCGACATGCTGGCCGGTGGCAGCGGTACTTCGGCGTTCTTGGTCAGCAGCACGGTGCCGGTAGTCAGATCAACGACATAGGCGGCCTGTGCCCTTGTTTCAAACGCCGCCACCGGCAGTGCCAGGGTTGCAAGGGCCGCGATCAGCGCCAGGATAATGCGGAAAGGCATCGCGGCTCCTCGTCAGTTGCAGCGTCAGTTGCAGCGTCAGTTGCGGCGTCAGGTGCGGCGTCAGGTGCGGCGTCAGCCGGAAACGAAATAGGCGTCGGCAAAGCCCAGCCCCTTGGCTTTGGCCAACAGGGCATCGCGGTCGGCGCTGCTGCTGGCGGGGCCGGCAATCACCCGCCAATAGGTCTTGCCCTGACTGGATTCCTTGATGACTTTGGCGCTCAACCCGGCGGATTGCAACTGTTTGGCGGTGCCGTTTGCGTTCCCCTCGACACTGAAGATGCCGACTTGCAGGAAGCTTTTGCCGCCGGAGGAGGTCGGTTGGGTGGCGGGTTTGGCTGCCGGTTCTGCGGCGGGTGCAGCGGTTGCCAGGCCATCGGTTGCAGCTTCGGTCTCTGGACGGGGGGCGGGTTGCCCGGTTGCCGGGTCTGCGGCATCGATCGCCGCAGCCGCTGCCGCCGCAATCGGGTCCAGCGTGGTTGCAGCAATGGCGTCACTGGTGCCCAGCAGCGCTTCGGCATCGGCAGGGTCCGCCACCTCTTCGCGGCGCAGCGCCGTGACGTTCAGTTTGGCCGGAGAGCCTGCCAGCATCCCCAGTGCGTCAGCGGCATCCGATGACACCTGCAACCGCGGCCCGGGGTTTTCGCGTTCGCGCCGGAACAGGGCACCGATGACAAAGGCCCCGGTGTCGGTGTTGCGGATGATCACCCGCTCCGGGTCGGTCACTTCGGAATAGGCGACCCAGACCCCGCCAAGCGACGGGCGGCCATCCCACAGCCCGCTGTCGGTCACCGAAAACACATCCGGGGCTTCGACATCGCGGTCAACCATGCGGACCGAGGCGCGGGTGGGGGTGGCTTTGGTGGTGGTGCTGCCGTCGGCCGGTTTGGCGCGCAGAAAGCCGAACAGGCCCTTGCGTTCTTTGACCGGGGCGGCGTCGGTCGCGATTGCGGCGCTGGCAGGGTCCGCCAGGGTGGCGTCACCTGCCAGTGCATCGGCCGGTGCATCAGCCGATGCATCGGCCAGTGCCGCGCCAGCGACAGCGGCAATGTCCGGTGTTCCGGCATCTGGCGCTGTCGGATCGGGGCTGACCAGGGTCACATCCTCCCCGGCAGTCGGTTGCTTTGGCTTGGCTTTCAGAAAGCCGAACAGGCCTTTGCGGGCCGGTTTCGCCGGTTCCGCCACAGTGGGATCCACCAGAGCCGAGCCGAGCGGATCGGCAACAGCTGCGGCATCCAAAAGCGCTGCGTCCGCTGCCGACACGTCACCGGCTGCCACAGCACCGGTTGGGGCATCGAGCGACGTGGTTGACACCTCGGCGCTGCCCAGTGCCGCTGCCGCAGGGTCGCCGCCACTGCCGGTCGGTGCTGCGCCACATCCGGCCAGCACCAATGCCGTACCGACCCCCATGGCCAGTTGCCTGATCCCTGATCCCGTCATGTCTGCTCCCTTGCGCAGCGATTCCTGTCCTGCGCGCCACCGTGTACCCGGTCTGACTGCCTTGCCTTCGACTACAGTAACACATCCCGCAGGATCGTGCATCCGCGCCCTCGGACGGCAGTGTAACCGCTGCGCCGCATCAAGGAAAGAGAGCCTGTCGGCACCGGCAACAATCGGCTTGGCGCTGCGGCACCTGCAGCATCTTTCAGAATCAATCGCGGCGCGCTATGGGCATGGTCCGACGGATGAGTGGCAGAGTGGTCGATTGCGGCGGTCTTGAAAACCGTTGAACCTGCGAGGGTTCCGTGGGTTCGAATCCCACCTTATCCGCCACTGGCAAGTCAGATCAGCGGCGCATGGTCTGACAGGCTGCCCCCCCTCACTCTCCCACATGCAGCACTTGCCGTTGTGCCCCGGTGGTGGCGTCGAAAATCAGGATGTCGCTGGCATCGGTTACCACCGCGATCCAGCCCGGACCGACGGTAAAGGCCAGCGGTTTGACCCCGGAGGGCAAGATGATCCGCTCGGGCAGGGCAACGATCGCGCCACTGCCCCCCGGCAACCGGGTGACAAGCAGCAAGATCACGATTACAAGCCCGCCAATCATCGTTGCCGTCAGCACTGTAACCAGCAGTTTCAGAAATCTGAGGTTGGGCGGCAACCCATTCTCTGGCGGAGCGTGTTCCATGGCGACCCATCCTGCATCTGTGGCGGTGACAATCGGGGATGCCCCGCCTGACCGGCTTGATAAGGCCTTGGCGCGCGACGTGCCAGAGGCAGCGGCGCTGTCGCGCTCGCGGCTGGCGCGGTTGATCGCCGAAGGGGCTGTCAGCCATGACGGTGCCGTGGTCACCGATGCCAAGGCGCGGGTGGCGGCAGGGCAGGTCTGGGATATCGTGCTGGATGAAGCGGTGGATATTCAGGCAGAGGCCGAGGCTATTCCGCTGGCGGTGGTCTATGAAGATGGCGACCTGATCGTCATCAACAAACCGGTGGGGATGGTGGTGCATCCGGCACCGGGATCGTGGCGCGGCACTCTGGTCAATGCGCTGCTGCATCACTGCGCCGGCAGCCTGTCGGGCATTGGCGGCGAAAAGCGGCCCGGCATCGTGCACCGGATCGACAAGGACACCTCTGGTCTGCTGGTGGTGGCCAAGCATGATGCCGCCCACCACGGGTTGGCGGCGCAGTTTGAAAAGCATTCGGTGCATCGCTGTTATAGCGCGCTGGTCTACGGTGTTCCCGATGCCGGTGACCCCCGGTTGCGCGGCACCAGGGGTGTCAGCTTCGAGGCCGCCAATATCCTGAAGATCACCACCCAGCTGGCGCGGCACAAGACCGACCGGCAGCGCCAGGCGGTGCTGTTTCAGGGGGGGCGCCATGCGGTGACCCGGGCGCGGATTGTCGAAGCCTTTGGCACACCGCCGAGCCTTGCGCTGATGCAATGCTGGCTGGAAACCGGGCGGACCCACCAGATCAGGGTGCATCTGGCCCATGCCGGTCACGGGCTGGTGGGGGATGCCACCTATGGCGGGCGGCGCAAATTGGGAGCCAAGGTGCTGTGTGCGGCGGGTCTGGCGGCGGTGGCGGCGTTTCCCCGGCAGGCGTTGCATGCTGCCGAACTGGGGTTTGACCATCCGGCAACCGGCGAGCGGATGGCGTTTGGCGCACCGCTGCCCCCTGACATGGCGGCACTGATCGCAGCGGTGCGGGGCTGAAGGTGCGGATTGCAGGCCGGTACCGGGTGGCTGTAGCCAAACGCAGGGCACTGGAACTTTGTGACCCGGTCACGCGTTGATACCGGATGCAGTGATCTTGCCGGGTACAGCGCGGAAGGTGCAGCCGGGTGGTAGAGCCCGGGGGTACCGCCTGCGGGTCACGCCCCTTCAATGGGTCGTGAACCCGGATGTAAAACCGACAGATCGTGATTAGTCTTGCGTTATCTATTTGTTGCCAACCTGCTTGCAGCATTACGACGGGCAACATAGGTCAATCAATCGTGTCCGGGGGGCCGCAACGGACCCCGGGCCAACAAAAGGGGGCAGCATGAGCACCTATGCAAATCTTCCGGCACCCAGCCCGGAACAGGGGCTGAACCGCTATCTGCAGGACATCCGCAAGTTCCCGATGCTGGAACCGGAACAGGAATACATGCTGGCCAAACGCTGGGTCGATCATCAGGACAGCGGGGCGGCACATCAACTGGTCACCTCGCACCTGCGCCTCGCCGCCAAGATCGCCATGGGCTATCGCGGCTATGGCCTGCCGCAGGCCGAGGTGATTTCCGAGGCCAATGTCGGCCTGATGCAGGCGGTCAAGCGGTTCGACCCGGAAAAGGGCTTTCGCTTGGCCACCTATGCGATGTGGTGGATCCGGGCCTCGATTCAGGAATATATCCTGCGCTCGTGGAGCCTGGTCAAGCTGGGAACCACGTCGGCGCAGAAAAAGCTGTTTTTCAACCTGCGCAAGGCGAAAGCCAAGGTTGGCGCGCTGGAGGAGGGCGATCTGCGCCCGGAAAACGTGACCAGAATCGCCCATGATCTGAGCGTCACCGAAGCCGAGGTGATCTCGATGAACCGCCGGCTGTCGGGCGGCGATTCGTCGCTGAACGCCACAGTCGGCATGGACGGCGACAGCGCCACCCAATGGCAGGACTGGCTGGAGGATGAGGACGCCGACACCGCCGGGCATTTTGCCGACCGGCAGGAATTTGACGCCCGCCACGCCTTGCTGATGCGGGCAATGGATGCGCTGAACGAGCGCGAACGCGATGTGCTGATCCAGCGCCGCTTGCAGGATGAACCGGTGACGCTGGAGGATCTGTCTATCCGCTATGATGTCAGCCGCGAGCGGATCCGTCAGATTGAAGTGCGGGCGTTTGAAAAGCTGCAGGCCCGGATGCGCGATCTGGCGCGCGACAAGGGCATGGCGATCCCGGCATAGGAGGCTTTCAGGCGCTGAGCGACAATTTTTCTGCGAAAAATTTGAATTTTCGCAGAAAATTCGGCGGCGCGGTCAGGGCATCCGTGCTCCTGCCGTCGGCTGCTGGTGGACAAAGTGCCGCCACTTTCCTACCCTGCCGCAAAAGGGAGGGATCACATGAAAAACGTCCGCTGGGGTATTCTGTCTGCCGCCAAGATTGCCAGGGAATGGGTGTGCCCCGGCATCCACAATTCGACCAACGGGATCGTTGCCGCGGTTGCCTCGAAAACCCCCGGCAAAGCCGAGGCCTTGGCGCAAACCTATGGTGCCCGGGTGCATCACAGCTATGAGGCGCTGCTGGCTGATCCGGCGATTGACGCGATCTATATCCCGCTGCCCAACCGGGCCCATGTCGAATGGACCGTCAAGGCGTTGCAGGCCGGCAAACATGTGCTGACCGAAAAGCCGATTGCGATGAAGGCCGGCGAAATTGATGCCCTGATCGCGTTGCGCGACGCAAAACAACTGGTGGCGGCAGAGGCCTTCATGGTGACCCACCATCCGCAGTGGCACCGGGTGCGGGAATTGATTGCCAGCGGGGCCATCGGCTCGCTGCGCCATGTTCAGGGCGCCTTCAGCTTTCACTTGCTCGACTATGACAATATCCGCAACGATCCGGCGCAAGGCGGCGGTGCGCTGCGCGACATCGGGGTTTACCCTTCGGTGACCACCCGCTTTGTCACCGGCCAGGAACCCACGAAAATTCGCAGCCAGATCGAATGGGACCATGGCATCGACGCCACCGCCCGGGTCTGGGCCGAGTTTCCCGGCTTTACCATGGATTTCTATGTGTCGATGCGGATGCATCCCTATCAGCAGATGCTGTTCCACGGCGATGCGGGCTGGATCAAGGTTCATACCCCGTTCAACGCCAAGCTGTATGGCGATGATCAGATCGAGATCCGCGACCAGTCCGGTGTGGTGAAGACCGAGCGGTTTGCGCTGGTCGATCACTATACCGAACAGGCCAACGCCTTCAACGCCTCGGTGCTGACCGGTGCCGCCTATCCCTGCAGCCTGGAATTTTCGCAAGGCAACCAGCGAATGATCGACATGATCTATGACGGCGATCAGAGCCGCACTTGATCCAGATCAAGTGTGCGCTGGCACTGGTATGACATCGTGTCCCTGCCGGATCGCCTCTGGCAGGAGCCACACGATGAAATCCGTCGATACCCTGATCCTGTTGGCCAACGAACATGACATGCGCCTTTTGACCCATGCGGGCAAAGGGCAGCCGCTGTTGCAGATCGCCCACCACGGCGTTGCCGAGTGGGCCGATGCCACCCGGCGCTATGCTGACCGTGAAGGCCGGATGCGCAACGGGGCCGGGCCGATCTCCGCGCTGGATCGCTCGACCAGCGAACGGGCGCAGAACCGCCAGCATTTTGCCAACCATGTGCTGGACATCACCGGCACCGAATGGGCAACGGGCCGCCATGAGCGGCTGGTGATCGCCGCACCGGCCAAGATGCTGGGCCAGTTGCGCGCCGCGATGCCACCCGAATTGACCAAGGCACTGCAAGCCGATCTGGATGCCGACCTGCTGCACCTTGCACTGGACCGTATGGGTGACCACTTGAAGGACGTGGTCGCACTGTGACATCCCGTCGTGCGCAAAGGAGGTCGCAATGACCGATAACCAATCAAGCGTCGCGCCGACTGCGCCGTCGGTCTGGATGCGCGGATTGTGGATGATTGTTGTGATGTGCCTGTTCGGGATCGCGCAAAGCCTGCTGGGTGCCGCCACTGTGGTGCAGTTTTTCTGGATGCTGTTTGGCGGCAAACCCAGCGAGCCGCTGGCCGAATTCGGCACCGGCCTGTCGCACTGGATGGCGAAAGCCGCGCGGTATCTGACCGCCGCATCCGAAGAAAAGCCGTTTCCCTGGACCCCGTGGAACCAGACCACGCCGCCAGCCGCCTGAGGCCCGAGACCCGAAGCCTGAGACCCGAAGCCTGAGACCCGAAGCCGGGGCGGGCGGCGGAGGTCACCCCTCCATCGCCTCCAGCTCATCAATGAAGCCTGCGATCATGCTCAGCCCCTTGTCCCAGAATTTCGGGTCTGAGGCATCAAGGCCGAACGGGGCCAGCAACTCCTTGTGGTGCTTGGAGCCGCCCGCCATCAGCATGTCGAAATACTTTTCCTCGAACCCCGGCAAGCCGCCCTCATAGGCGGCATAAAGCGCATTCACCAAGCCGTCGCCAAAGGCATAGGCATAGACGTAAAACGGCGAATGTACGAAATGCGGGATATAGGACCAGAAGGTTTCATAGCCATCCATGAAATTGAACGTGGGGCCCAGGCTTTGCGCCTGCACCGACATCCACAGCGCGTTGATGTCATCGGGGGTCAGTTCGCCCTGCGCCCGCGCCGCATGCAGCTTGCATTCGAAATCGTAAAACGCGATCTGGCGCACCACGGTGTTGATCATATCCTCGACCTTGCCCGCCAGCAGGGTCTTGCGTTCGGCTTTGGTCTTTGCCCCCTCCAGCAGTGCCCGGAACGTCAGCATTTCACCGAACACCGACGCGGTTTCGGCCAGGGTCAGCGGGGTGGATGACAACAGCTCGCCCTGACCCGCCGCCAGCACCTGATGCACGCCGTGGCCCAGTTCATGCGCCAACGTCATCACGTCGCGCGGTTTGCCGAGATAGTTCAGCATCACATAGGGATGGACTTCGGTGACGGTCGGGTGGGCAAAGGCACCGGGAGCCTTGCCCGGTTTGACCCCGGCATCGATCCAGCCACGCTCAAAGAACGGTGCGGCAATTTCGGCCATCCGCGGGGAAAAGGCGCCGTAAGCCCCCAGCACCGTCGCTTTCGCCGTTTCCCATTCGACCAGACGCGGCACATCCATCGGCAGCGGCGCGTTGCGGTCCCAGACCTCCAGCTTGTCCAGCCCCATCCACCGCGCCTTCAGCGCGTAATAGCGGTGCGACAGTTTCGGATAGGCGGCGACCACGGCATTGCGCAGCGCCTCGACCACTTCCGGTTCAACATGGTTCGACAGATGCCGCCCGGTCTGCGGTGTCGGCATCTTGCGCCAGCGGTCCTCGATCTCCTTTTCCTTGGCCAGGGTGTTGTGGACCCGGGCAAACAGCTTGATCTTGCCGTCAAACTGCGCCGCCAGTGCGCGTGCCGCCTGTTCGCGGCGGCTGCGGTCGGGGTCTGTCATCAGGTTCAGCGTGCCTTCCAGGTTCAGCGCTTCGCCGTCGATCTGAAACTCCAGCCCCGCCATCGTCTCGTCAAACAGCCGGTTCCAGGCGGCGGCACCGACGGTGGACTGGTCATGCAGAAACTGTTCCAGCTCATCCGACAGCTGATAGGGCCGCATGGCGCGCAGCCGGTCAAACACCGGGCCATAGCGGCCAAGCGCCGGGTTGTCCTCCAGCCGGGCAGCCAATGCCGCATCATCGATCCGGTTGATTTCCAGCGCGAAAAACACCAGCGGCGTGGTGAATTCGGTCACCTTGTCCTGGGCATCGGCCATGAATTTTGCCCGGTCACTGTCCATCGTGTTCTGGTAATAGCGCAAACCGGCATAGGACATCAGCCGCCCCGCCCTGATGTCGATCTGTTCATAGCGCGTCACACAGGCCAGCAGGGCGGCGGCTTCCAGCCCCGCCAGTCTGCCCTGATAATCGGCGGCAAACCCGGCGCATTCGGTGTGCAGCCACGCCAGATCGCGGGCAAATTCCGGGGCATCAGGGGCAGGGTACAGGTCGGTCAGATCCCATTCCGGCAGGTCGGCAAAGGGTTCGTTGCCGCCATGGGTGCCATCGGCAGCGTGGAGGGTGCGGGGAGCGGGCAGGGTAAAACGCATGGCGACCTCGATGATGATGCTAACAGGCATTTAAGGCGGATTGCCTCCTGTCTTCAAGGGCTGCTGGTGGTGCCGGGTGGGCTGTCGCATCTGGCGGATTGCGGGTCCGCAGTCCTTCTGCCTCCCCCTTTGTGGAAGGGGTATCGCATGCGCCGCCGCACCCTCGACCTCGCCCGACGCGACACCTCCAAAGGGTCGCTCTCGATCAAACTGAAGCGCCCCGGTTGGAACGATGCGTTTCTTCTCAGCCTTCTCAATCAGTTAGCCAACCCTTAGCCCAAACGCGATTTTCCTGGGCGGCCTGTGGCTGCGCGACGCTCGACTGCGTACGCTTTTTTCGTAAAGAATGCCCCGGAACTTTTTCTCCGGCGCGGCGTTTTAGGTGTTACCGTAGATTAATCAAAGGAACTTCGATTATGCCCATAGCAACCGTAAAAGCCATTCCGGATGGAATGCATTCCGTAACGCCATACTTGACCTGCGCCGGCGCCAGCGATGCCATCAAGTTCTACAAAAAAGCCTTTGGCGCCGTTGAAGTATCCCGCTTGGAGTCCAAGGACGGCAAGATAGTGAACGCGATGATCAGGATAGGCAATTCGGCACTTATGCTGATGGACGAAATGCCTGAAATGAAAGCCCTTGGACCCAAGAGCCTCAAAGGCTCCCCGGTCACAATCCACTTGCAGGTTGAAGATGTGGACACAGTGGTCAAGCAGGCTGTTGCAGCGGGCGCAACGATTCACATGCCAGTCGCCGACATGTTTTGGGGCGACCGATATGGCGCTCTTGAGGATCCTTTCG
>JAYTDA010000390.1:0-18416 GCA_043736155.1 Paracoccaceae bacterium
CCGGCATTGCCGGAATCGCCGGGGTGGCCACCGGGCTGGTTGCCAAGGTGACGTCAGAGCTTGGTACCGATTACATCGTGCAAGCTTCATGACGGTGGTGGGGGGGGGCTTTGGCGCTGCTGTTCGGCTGGTGGGCGTTTCGCAGCCGGGTCACCGGGGTTTACTTGTCTATCCTGACCCAGGCGATGACGTTGGCGCTGGCCCTCTATCTGTTTCAAAATGACAGCGGGCTGCGTGGCAACAACGGCCTTTCGGGGTTGTAGAACCTGCCGGGGCTGGCGGATCTGGGGCAGGATCAGCTGTCGTTGTGGTTCTACTGGGCCTCGGGCCTCGCGCTCGGCCTTGGCTATCTGCTGCCGTCGCGGGTGGTTTCCGGCAAATTCGGCTCGGTGATCTGGGCGATACGGGATGATGAGCAGCGGGTGCGGGTCGGGGAACCGGCGGAACAGGTCGGGATCAAGGCTCTGTTACAGCGGAAATCGGGCGAACTGAGCCACCGGCAAGAGCAATGGCTGGAAATTGCCATGCCGCTGGCACCGGAACCCAAGCTGCTGCTGGTCGATGAACCCGCCGCAAGGATGACTCCTGCCGAACGGAAACAGACCGCCACGCTGCTGGTCGATCTGGCGCGGGCCAAGGCGGCGCTGGACGGGGATCATCTGCGGGCGCAGGTTTCGGTATAGCACCACCGCCATATCCGCTTGCGGCGCTGCCGAAAGATCGGCTTTATCAGTGCGAAGCGAAAGGGCGCCATGACACAGCAACCCTGCATCATCTGCGTCGCCATCACCGGATCACTGCCGACCAATGCCGACAACCCGGCGGTGCCGATCACCATTGCCGAGCAGGTGGAAAGCACCCATGCGGCGTTCGAGGCGGGGGCCAGCATCGTGCATGCCCATGTGCGCGATGATGAGGGCAGGCCGACATCTGACCCGGAACGGTTTGCCCGGCTGAAGGAAGGGGTCGAACAGCACTGCCCCGGCATGATCGTGCAACTGTCCACCGGCGGGCGTTCGGGAGCCGGGCAGGCGCGTGGCGGCATGTTGCCGTTGCGCCCCGATATGGCCAGTCTGTCGGTCGGGTCGAACAATTTCCCGACCCGGGTTTATGAAAACCCGCCGGATCTGGTGGATTGGCTGGCGGCAGAGATGCGAGCCCATGGGGTGAAGCCGGAAGTCGAGGCGTTCGACCTGTCGCATATCCTGAAAGCCCGCGACATGTGGGACAAGGGGCAGATCAGCGGCCTGCCTTACGTGCAATTTGTCATGGGGGTCAGGAACGCGATGCCCGCCGACCGCGACGTGTTCGACTTTTACATCAAGACCGTCCGCCGCCTGTTTGGCCCCGATGCGCCCTGGTGCGCCGCCGGGATCGGCCCGGCGCAGATCGTGCTGAACGACTGGGCGGTATCGTCGGGGGGCCATGCCCGCACCGGGCTGGAGGATAATGTCCGGCTGGACCGTGACCACCTGGCCCCCTCCAACGCTGCATTGGTGCAGCGGGTGGTGGACCTGTGCGACAAGTATGAACGCCCGGTGGCAAGTTGGCAAAAAGCGAGGGAAATGCTGGGGTTACGCCAGATTTCACCGTGAAACCAAACCTGTTGGCTTGATCCGCCTTTGCAGGCATAGTGGCATTGGTTCGGCAGGGAGATTTTCATGAACGGATTGAGCGGCGGCGCTGTGGTGACGCTGGTGCTGGCGGGGTTTATCCTGCTGTGCATCTATCTGGGGGTGCGGATCGTGCCGCAAAGCGAGAAATTCGTGGTGGAGCGGTTCGGCCGGTTGCGGCAAGTGTTGTCGCCGGGGATCAACTTTCTGATCCCGTTTCTCGACCGGGTCGCCCACAAGGTTTCGGTGCTGGAACGCCAGTTGCCGACCGCCCACCAGGACGCCATCACCACCGACAACGTGCTGGTCAAGGTGGAAACTTCGGTGTTCTACCGCATCACTGAGCCGGAAAAGACCGTGTACCGCATCCGCGATGTCGATGCCGCGATTGCCACCACTGTGGCGGGGATCGTGCGCAGTGAAATCGGCAAGATGGAACTGGACAGCCTGCAGTCGAACCGCGCCGGGGTTGCACTGGCGATCCGCGAACAGGTGCGGCTGTTGGTCGATGACTGGGGCATCGAGGTGACGCGGGCGGAAATCCTCGATGTCAATCTGGATGAGGCGACCCGGACGGCAATGCTGCAACAGCTGAACGCCGAACGGGCGCGGCGGGCGCAGGTGACCGAGGCCGAGGGCAAGAAGCGGGCGGTGGAGCTGAACGCCGACGCCGAGCTGTATGCCGCCGAACAGGGGGCCAAGGCGCGCCGGGTGCTGGCCGATGCCGAAGCCTATGCGACACAGGTGATTGCGGTGGCGATCAAGGAAAACGGGGTTGAAGCCGCGCAATATCAGGTGGCGCTGAAGCAGGTAGAGGCCCTGACCGCCGTGGGTCAGGGGGCCGGCAAACAGATGATCATCGTCCCGGCGCAGGCGCTCGATGCCTTTGGCGATGCGTTCAAGATGCTGAAAGGGCGGCTGTGATGATGGATGCCTGGTGGGTCTGGATGGCGGCAGGGTTCGTGCTGGCGATATTGGAACTGCTGGCGCCGGTGTTCGTGTTTCTGGGTTTTGCCATTGGTGCCGTTGCCACCGGTGCCTTGATCTGGCTGAACGGGCCGGGGTCGGGCTGGATGGCCGGGTCAGTGGCCAACCACATGCTGGTGTTTGCCCTGCTGTCGCTGGCGGCCTGGGTAGCGCTGCGCGCGGTGTTTGGCTTGCCAAAGGGGCGGGTCAAGCAGTGGGACAAGGATATCAACGAGAACTGAAGGGGGATGGCTTGCCGGGCCGGACAGCGCGAGCCAGCGCCTGTCTGGTGCCATAACCGAGGTCCACCCCGGATCAGGTCCGGGGCAGGCATTTTGTCGGACAGGCTTTAGCGGCAGTCGACTTTGAGGGGAGGGGTGCAGTACCGGGCGCGGCAACCGGCGACGGAGCGCCGCAAGCTGCGGCTTCAACCCCGCTGCCAATGGCCCGAGACATGCAGGGCTGCGGCATGGGATGCGGTGGCACAGGCGGTGGACAGGTCTGCCCCACGCGCCAACGCGACAGCCAGTGCACCGATAAAGGCATCGCCTGCGCCATGCGTACTGACAACCGGGATCTTTTCAGCCGCAAGGATCAGCAGCGCATCGTCAGCACCAAAGGCGGCCAGTCCGCGTGAACCGGCAGTAACCACCACCGCTTCGAACCGGGTGGCGAGGTGGCGGGCAGCTTCGGCGGCGCTTTGCAGGCAGCAGACATGGCCTGCCCCCATCATTTCAGCCTCGATTGCATTCACCACCAGCACATCGACCAGCGCCGGCATGGCAACCGGCAAGGGACGGCTGGGGGCAGCATTCAGGACCGTACCGATACCCCGGCGGCGAGCCTCGGATGCGGCGGCAAGGTTCACCGCATCGGGAACCTCGCTTTGCAGCACCAGCAGTGCCACATCCTGCCACACGGCATCCCCGGCCACAGCCGCAGGGTCGATCAGCAGATTGGTGCCGGACACGATGGTGGCGGCATAATCGCCGCTGGCGTCCTGAATGGCGACGCTCATCCCGGACCCTGTCCCGGGCAGCGTGGCGACAAAGCGGTGATCAACCCCGGCCTGCTGCAGCCCCTGGCGCAGATAGCGGCCAAAATCATCATCCCCGACGGCACCAAACATCCGCGCCGCTGCACCCTGGCGGCAGACTGACAAAGCCTGATTGCCGCCTTTGCCGCCAAACTTCGGATACCAGCGGCTGCCTACGGCGGTTTCATCGCGACGCGGCAGGTGATCTGCCTCGACCATGATGTCGTAATGCAGGCTTCCGGCAACCAGGATCAGCGGGACATCAGGCATGTTTCATCCTCAGAGTTGGCGTTTGGATTGTACGGCGCGCATGGTGCGCGACAGGTTCAGCTTTGCCGCCTTGTGGTCGTTTTGCGCCACAGCCACGAACAGCGCATCCAAAAGGTTCAGCTGGACAATGCGGGCAGTGGCATTTTCCCCCAGCAGCGGGTTGTTCTGCGCCGGGGAACACAGCACCACATCCGCCCCGCGCGCCACCGGGCTGTCGGGATAATTGGTCACGGCAATGGTGCGGGCACCGTTGCGCCGCGCCAGTTCGACCGCATCGCGCACGGCGGCGGTGCTGCCGGAATGGGAAAAGGCAATCGCCACATCGTCGGGCCCCAGCAAGGATGCCGACATCATCATGTTGGCATCATCGAACACCGAGGCGCGGATGCCGATGCGCAGGAACTTGTGTGCCACATCGCGGGCAATCTGGGCCGACCCGCCCAGCCCATGGAAATCGCGCTGCCCGGTGCGGTGCAGAAAACTGGCTGCACATTCAAACGCCTCCAGATCCAGAATGGCAAAGGTTTCCTCCAGCGCCTGCATGGCGGTGCGAAACACCTTTTGCACGATTTCCCCGGCGGTATCGGTTTCCGATATTTCAGAGTGCAGCGCTGCGGTGTTGGAATTGCAGTAATCCACCAGCCCCTGGCGAAACTCGCGAAAGCCGGCAAAGCCCAGTTTCTTGGCGACCTTGACCACCATCGCCTCGGACACGCCGGACCCGGTGGCGATGGCGCGCAGCGCCATGGCATCGGTGATGTGCTTGCGGGCCAGAATGTCAGCGGCCACCTTGGCCTCCAACGGGGTCAGACTGGGCAGCCGCATCCTGATCTGTGCCCCGACTGCCCGTGGATCACCCATCATTCACCCCTGTTCGCCCCTGGTCGCCCCTAGTCGCCTTGTCGATCAGCATGGCGACAATGATGATAATGCCGGTGGCAAGCAACTGATAGAACGCCAGCACATTCATCAGGGTCAGGCCATTGCGCAGGGTGCCGAGGATGGTGCAGCCGATCAGGGTGCCGGGGATCGATCCGCGCCCCCCACCAGGCCAGCACCACCAGCACCGCCACCGCAACTACCGGGTTCGGGACACCCGCCAGATTGCCGTTGGTCAGGGCGCGAAAGCCGTGCTGCAGGCCAAAGATCGGGGTGCCACCGCTAAAGATCAACGCCAGCGCGCGGTACAGTGACAGCCCGCCAAGGGTGACGATAAGGGGCTGCAACCCACCCCAGGCAATCAGTGCCCCGTTCAGATTTTCGGCAATCGACAGCCGTCCCATCTGGTCGCCTTCGTTCTGGGCGGCCTGATCGACAACCTTGATCCCCAGCTTGCCCGCGACATTGGCATCGCCGTCACCCAATGGCCGCCAGAATTCGTTGGTCAGGGTTTTCGACACGCCGCCGACCTTGGTCCCGGCTGCCGGTGCAGGCAGTGCGCCGAACTTTGCATCCAGCTCCGACCCGTCCATCCGGTCCGGTTCGCTGTCAGAATTCAGCGGTGTCAGATCCTGTCCATGGGCCAAGCCCAAAGACAGTGCCAGAGCGCTTGCAACAAGCGCACCCTTCAGCAAGTGTTGCATCGGTTTCCCACCTTGATCAACACGGTTTCACGTCGGTATGTAAAGCCGTCAGGTCTTGGTGGTGGCCCTGGCCAATGCGGTGCGGGCCAGTTCCTGTGCGGTGATCGGGTCTTGACGGCCTTGGGCATCGGCCAGGGCATTGTCGCCCTCCATCAGGGCGACAGCCGCCAGCATCCGGCGGACAGTGCGGATGTTGGCGGTGCATTCCGCCACCGGATCAAGGCCGGAGGCATCGGGGAATGTGTCGAAATAGACCGCACCGTCAAAGCCGCCGCGATGCACCTGCCGCAGCAGCTCCAGTGTGGCCTGTTCATGTACGGCACCGACCATCAGCCCGTCATCGCGCTTGGCATACCCGTCATTCAGATGCAGCCCCAACAGCCGCGACCGGCTCTGGACCAGTGCAGCAGCAAATGCGGGCTGTTCACCGGCGTACAGCGCATGGGCAAAGTCGATGGTGACACCAAGGTTGGGTGCCCCGACCTCGGCAATCGCCAGCAGGGTGGTTGCCGCATCGGGAAGAACCGAGTAAGATCTTGGTTCATTTGGTTTATATTCGATAGAGATCAGGCACTCCGGGTCATGCGCCGCCACTTCGGCGATGCCGGAGATTTCGGCATCCCACAGCGCCTTATAGTCGCACTGAAACGCATAGTCCCAGCCATCTTGCCCGAGCCACAGCGTCATCATCGGCGCACCCATGGCGCGGGCAGCATCAATCCCGCGTTTGGTCAGATCAATCGCTTCACGGCGTACCACCGGATCCGGATTGGTAAAGGCCCCGCGCTTGTACGCCGGGTTGGTGTAATAGCGCATGGCCAGACCGGAAACCTGCAACCCGCAGTCGCGCACCATGGCACCGACCGACATGGCACCGACGGACATGGCACCGACGGACATGGCATCGTCGCTGAGATGATCGGGGTAGTTCAAATCCAGTTCCGACAGGCCCCGAGCCGTGGCGGCCCTGCGCACCAGTTGCGCCAGACCGGGTTTGCCAACAAGGTCCGGCCAGTAGTCGGCAGCCCCCGAAGCAAACGAATTGATCCGCGTGGCAAAGCGCTGTCCGAGCATCTGATTCTCTCTGTTATTTCACAGTTAGGCAGTAATCCGTGAAGCTCAAAGAGATTTTCCGGCAGAGCTATCGCATTTGGCTGGATGCGGGTTCGCTTCCTTCTCCCTTCCCCTCCGTGGGGAGGGTCGGGGTGGGTGAAAGCTGAAACTGCGGTGGTCGAGTCCGGCAAACCCCATGCAAACCGCCGCTCCGCACAATGTGACTTGCGGGGCGGTGATGCTCCGGGCAAACATGTCAGGATGAGCAGGATATTTGGCATCTTGGGCCTGGTACTGACGCTGGTGACGATGATCGTTGCCCCGGCGCAGGAAAGCTATGCCGCTGTTGCTGCCGTGACCGCGCCGATGATGCAGATGGATGATGGCGCGCCGTGTACACACCAAAGCTGTGCCAAGATGCCGAATTGCCCGATGGCCGTCCCCTGTCTGTCGGCAACTGCGGCCATTGCTGCACCCGTGGCCAAATCAGCATTTCAGCCCGCAGTTCATATCGTCCGCTTTGCCTTTTCGGTGCAACCGGAGCCGCCATCCCGGGATGGCGGCGGGGTACGACGGCCTCCCAAAACCTGAGTGTCAGGGGTGCCAGGCGCACCCGTAAGCCGCCCGGCATCCTGCCCGCGCGGCCCGTTCGGTTTGGCTTTTGCCATGCCGCCATCGCGCGAAGGCGCGACTTTGACAGTCGGAAACCTAATCATGAACACCGCCTCCTTTGTGCGCGCCATCGTGCTGGTGCAGGCTCTTGCCCTTGCAGCTGCGATCAGCGCGCAGGCCGCTGCTGACGACTATGCCTTCAAAATCACCGACAGCGACATTCACCCTGGCGACGGGGCAATCTTTGCAGTCAGCCTGACCGACCTGCGCACCAACACACCGGTCTCCGGCGCGGTGATCTTTACCACGCGCCTTGATATGGCACCCGACGGCATGGCGGGCATGACCAGCCCTGTTGCGGTGCTGAGCGAAGATACCCCGGGCATCTACAGTCTGCAGGCTGATCTGGCGATGGCCGGAAACTGGCGTTTGCAGATTGCCGCCAAAGTGCAGGGTGAGGCGGAAACCGTGCAGGGCGCGTTGATCTTTGGCGTGCAGAAATGAGCGTTCTTGGCAAAACCCTGATGGTGGGGCTGTTCGCCGGGTCTGCGGGTCTTGCCGGGATTTGGGCCGGGGATCAGGGATTGGCTCCGGCTGATATTCCCGGATGGGTGCGGGGGTCTGTGGTCCGGCTGTTTGGCGCAGACGCCGAAGCGATGGGTTCGGGCAGTCTTGAAACCTCGCCGATGGCTGACGGGGGCGGGGCGGTCATCTATTATCGTCACCCGGATCAGGCCGCCTATTCCCTTGAGCCTGTGAAAACAACAGATGGTCGCGACTATCTGGCCGTGCTGGCCAGTCAGGATGTCAGTTTTGATCCTGCGGCAAAGCCGGTCGCAGCGGCTCCGGTTGTGGCGCAAGCCGAAAAGCGCATTCTGTACTACCGCAATCCGATGGGCCTGCCGGATACCTCGCCCACGCCGAAAAAAGACTCGATGGGGATGGATTACATTCCGGTCTTTGATGGCGAAGCGGCGGATGCATCGACGGTCACCGTGTCCGCAGGCAGGATTCAGCGGTCTGGGGTGAAAACCACACTTGCTACCCTGTCCGCGATCAGCCAGCCGGTGATGGTGCCGGGCGTGGTCGAGCATGATGAACGCAAGGTCAGTGTGATTTCGCTGCGCACCGAGGCTTTTGTCGAAAAGGTTGCCGATGTGACAACCGGGGCGCCGATCAAGGCCGGGCAACCCCTGGTCACGCTTTATGCCAAGGAATTTGCGTTGGCCGGGGCGCAATATGCGGCGGACCTGAGCAATGGCGGCAAGGCCAAGGCGGTCGGCAGTTTGCAACGGCTGTTGAACCTTGGCGTGCCTGCCGGGATGATTGCAGAGATTGAGGCCACCGGAAAACCGCCGATTTCAGTCACTTTGATGGCCCCGCAGGGCGGCGTGGTGCTGGAACGGATGGCGGTGGATGGGATGATGGCCGAAGCGGGCGAAACCCTGTTTCGCATCGCCGACACCTCGACCGTCTGGATCATTGCCGATGTGCCGGAATATGAACTGGCCTCGGTGCAGCGCGGAGCGGCGGCCACCGTGCGGTTCCGCAGTCTGCCGGGGCGGGTCTTTACTGGTAAAGTCGATGAGATTTATCCCGAGATTCAGGCTGAAACCCGCACCGCAAAAATCCGCGTCGAGCTGCCAAACCCGGACGGTGCGATGATCGCGCATATGTATGCCGATGTGGAAATCGCAGCCGGAAGCGCAGCGCCCGTGGTGACAGTGCCGGACAGCGCCGTGATCGACAGCGGCGACCGTCAGGTGGTGATCGTTGATCTGGGCGAGGGGCGGTTTGAACCGCGCGATGTGCAGATTGGCCAGCGAGGTGCTGGCATGGTCGAGATCAGGCAGGGCGTGGCGGCGGGCGAGACCGTGGTGGTGTCGGCCAATTTCCTGATCGACGCCGAAAGCAACCTGAAGGCCGCCTTGTCAGCGCTTGTCCCGGGCGCGGTGCTACCATGATCGCCAAGCTGATCGGCTGGTCCGCGCGCAATCTGGTGCTGATCCTGTTTGCCACCGCCATGGCCGTTGCAGGCGGCATCTACGCCATCCGCACCCTGCCACTGGACGCGATTCCCGACCTGTCAGATGTACAGGTCATCGTGCTGACCGATTATCCCGGGCAAGCGCCGCAGGTTGTCGAAGATCAGGTCACCTATCCGCTGACCACGGCGATGCTGACGGTGCCGCGATCAAAGGTGGTGCGGGGGTTTTCCTTTTTTGGCGTATCGTTCGTCTATGTGATCTTTGAAGACGGCGTTGATCCCTATTGGGCGCGCAGCCGTGTGCTGGAATATCTGAATGCTGCCGCCAGCCGCTTGCCCGACGGGGTGACGCCTGCGCTTGGTCCGGATGCAACCGGGGTGGGCTGGGTCTATCAATACGCGCTGGTCGGCAAGGAAATGTCGCTGGCCGATTTGCGCAGTTTGCAGGATTGGGTGGTGCGCTTTGCGGTGTCAAAAGCCGACGGCGTGTCCGAGGTCGCCAGTGTCGGTGGCTTTGTCAAACAATATTCCATCGTCGTCGATCCGGCCCGGTTGCGGGCGCAGAGGGTGACTTTGGCCGATATCGGCCAGGCGGTGCGTGACAGCAACATGGATACCGGCGGGCGCACGGTTGAGATATCCGAGTTTGAATTCATGGTGCGCGGGCGTGGCTATCTGCAGGGTGTGGCCGATATCGAGAACATAACGCTGATGACCAAATCCGGCGTGCCGCTGCGGCTGTTGGATGTGGCGCAGGTGGAGATTGTGCCGGACGAGCGGCGCGGTATCACCGAGCTGAATGGCGATGGCGAGGTGGCCAGCGGCATCGTGCTGCAACGGGTGGGGTCGAACGCGCTGACCGTGATCGACAATGCCAAGGCGGCCTTGGCCGATGTGCAGAAATCCCTGCCAGAGGGCACAGAAATTGTGCCGGTTTATGACCGGTCAACCCTGATTAATTCGGCGATCGAGACACTGAAACGCACGTTGCTGGAGGAAAGTCTGGTGGTGGCAGCCGTCACCATCATTTTCTTGCTGCATGTGCGTTCGGCATTGGTGGCGATCATCATGCTGCCGGTTGGTATTCTGATGGCGTTTACGGCGATGAAATTCCTGGGTCTTGGATCGAACATCATGAGCCTTGGCGGCATCGCCATTGCCATCGGTGCGATGATCGACGCGGCGATTGTGATGATCGAGAACGCACACAAGCATCTGGAACGCGCCGCCCCTGACAAGCCAAGGGTGGATATTCTGATCGAAGCTGCGAGCGAAGTTGGCCCGGCGCTGTTTTTCAGCTTGGCTGTCATCACCGTGTCGTTCCTGCCGATCTTCACATTGGAAAATCAGGAGGGAAAACTGTTCGGACCGCTGGCCTTCACCAAGACCTTCGCAATGGCGGCGGCGGCGATATTGTCGGTGACCTTGGTGCCGGCGCTGATGGTGATTTTTGTGCGCGGGCACATCGTGCCGGAACACAAGAACCCGGTGAATCGTCTGCTGATTGCGCTGTACCGCCCGATCATTCAGGGGGTTTTGAAAGCGCGGGGGCTGACGATCATCGTAGCGCTTGCGGCGCTGGTGGTCACGATCTGGCCCGCCCGCCAGTTGGGCAGCGAGTTCATGCCTGCACTGGACGAAGGCACCTTGATGTATATGCCGACCACTTTGCCCGGCATTTCCGTGACCAAGGCGGCGGAGCTGATGCAGATGCAGGACCGCATCATCAAAAGTTTCCCCGAAGTGCAATCGGTGTTCGGCAAATCCGGCCGGGCGCAGACCGCCACCGACCCGGCCCCGACGGAAATGTTTGAAACCATCATCAACCTGAAACCGAAATCGGAATGGCGGGCGGGAGTCACCTCGGAAAGCCTGAAGGACGAGATGGACGCGGCGCTGCAATTCCCCGGGGTGTCAAACGCCTGGACGATGCCGATCCGGGCGCGCACCGATATGCTGTCCACCGGCATCCGGACCCCGGTAGGCATCAAGATCTACGGCACCGATCTGGCCAGAATGGAAGGGGTGGCGCGCGAGATCGAGGCGGTGGTGCGCCGCGTGCCGGGCACCTCCAGCGCCTATGCCGAACGGGTTATCGGCGGCTATTTCCTCGATATCACCCCGGATCGGGCCGCTTTGGGCCGTTACGGTCTGTCGGTCGCGGCGGTGCAGGAGGTGATTGCGATGGCCTTGGGGTCAGAGGTGATCACCCAGACGGTCGAGGGCCGCGAGCGTTACGGCGTCGCCGTGCGCTATCCGCGCGATCAGCGCTCCGACCCGCAAGCGATTGCCAATGACGTACAGGTGGCACTGCCGGGGGGTGGGTCGGTGCCACTTGGTGCCGTGGCAAGGGTGGAGTTGACGCGGGGGGCGACCACGATCCGCACCGAAAACGGCCAGTTGGCGGTCTATATATTCGTCGACATTTCCGGCCGCGATCTGGGTGGCTATGTCGCCGAGGCCAAGACGGCGGTGGAGGCCCAGGTGGCTTTACCCACCGGGTATTCCGTCGCCTGGAGCGGGCAGTTCGAATATCTGGAACGCGCCACCGAGCGGTTGAAGATCGTGGTGCCGGTGACTTTGGCGCTGATCTTTCTGCTGCTGTTCTTGAATTTCCGGGCGCTGACCGAAACCCTGATCGTGATGCTGTCGCTGCCTTTCGCCTTGGTTGGGGGCATCTGGCTGATGTGGTTGCTGGGCTTCAACACCTCGGTCGCGGTGGCGGTCGGCTTCATCGCGCTGGCCGGGGTGGCGGCGGAAACCGGGGTGATCATGCTGATCTACCTCGACCAAGCCTTGCTGGCAGCGCGCGCCAGGGCGCTTGCTGAAACCCGCGCCTTCACCCGTGCCGATCTGAACGCCGCGATCATGGTCGGCGCAGTGGAACGGGTGCGCCCCAAAATGATGACCGTGGTGGCGATCATGGCCGGGCTGATGCCGATCCTTTGGGCCCATGGCACCGGGTCCGAAGTGATGCAGCGCATCGCAGTGCCGATGATCGGCGGGATGGTCAGTTCGACCGTGTTGACGCTGGTGGTGATCCCGGCGGTCTATTCGCTGGTCAAGGGTTGGGGGTTGGCAAGCCGGGTGAAAAGAGGTGAGACAACTGGCCTCCGACACGAAACGATGATCGGAGACTGAGTCTGTCCGACGGCGACAGGAACGCCAGACCGACCCGGGAGTCCTTGGTTTGCGCCGGTCCTGCGCGAAATCCGTTGTCCACCCCGGATCAGGTCCGGGGCAGGTTCTTTGTCGGACATTCGCTCGCAGGGGTGCCGCCAGCAGGGCGGGGACCATTGCCAACTTTGTGCGGCGCGAAAGGATCATAACGCCTCCACGTTGCCAGAGTGGGGCGGCTTTGTTGCCATGGCAATGCGGGAATTGCCTACTGTGAAGTGCCCGGAAAGATCGCGGGTCCATTCTTGACGGGCAAGCCATGATCAAGCCAATCGCCGATCCATTCCATTTCGATGAAAACCGAAATACCGGCCAGGATCTTGATCGCCGGCTGCAGCGTGCGGCGGGACAAGGCCCGCAGGAATTGTGGCATTGCAACACATTCTCGCAACAATCGGTGCCGATGACGGGGGAAATTCATGATAATCCGGAGTTTTATGCCCGATTTGGAAACTCAAACTGAGTCACCCGTTTTTTTTCAATATATTGTTTAAAGTAAGCCTAGGATTACCATATATGGCGTCTCTGCTCGCTGTCGGGTCGGGTCACCGGGAGTCAGCATCGGTGCATAGCTGCCAATTCCCCGAATCCCCTGCCGAATTTGGGCGAAATGATGCCCCGCATTGTGTTCATTCCTGCCACATTTCGGACAAGAAACTCGTCTAGCCGGTTAACCATCGGATCAATCTCGGGCGGTACTCGGCCAGCAGGCCTGGCCGTCCCCCCACTGCGGAGATTACACATGGCAAACGTTACCGGCACCTCACTTGACGATTTCATTCACCGTCTGGGCGACGGCATTATCCAACCCAGCGGCACCAACGAGGTGATCGGCGTTACCATTCTGGCCGATACGATTGACGGCGGTCTGGGCAATGACGTGATCTATGCCGATGACGGCGATGACAGCATTCTGGGTGGCACTGGCACCGATACGCTGTATGGCGGCGATGGCAATGACACGCTGGATGGCGGCACCAACACCGATCAGGCCCATGGCGGCGACGGCAACGACACCTATATCATCGGCCAGTCGACCGACACTGCAACCGAACTGGCCGGCGAAGGCACCGACACCGTTCTGGCAGCCGTGACTTTCACCCTTGGCGCCAACATCGAGCATCTGACCCTGACCGGTACCGGCACGATCAACGGCACCGGCAACGACGAGATGAACATCATCACCGGCAACAGCGCCAACAACAACCTTTCGGGTCTGGTGGGCAATGACACGCTGTTCGGTGGCGATGGCCTTGACACGCTGAACGGCGGCACCGGTGCCGACAGCTTGACCGGCGGCAACGGCAATGACACCTATGTGGTTGACGACGCGGGTGACCTGGTGGTCGAAGTCAGCGGCGTTGGCACCGGCACCGATACCGTGCAATCCTCGATCAACCACGCTCTGGGGGCCAATGTCGAGAACCTGATCCTGACCGGCACCGGCAACACCACTGCCGACGGCAATGGCGATATCAACATCCTGACCGGCAACACCGGCAACAACGACATGTTCGGTGATGCCGGAAATGACACGCTGAACGGCGGCGACGGCGACGACACCCTGGATGGCGGTGCTGACGCCGACAGGCTGGTCGGCGGCATCGGCAATGACGCCTACACAGTCGACAATGCGGGCGATGTGGTTGTGGAACTGTCGGGCCAGGGTACGGCCGACACTGTCACCAGCACCGTCACCCACACCCTGTCCACCAATGTTGAAAACCTGATCCTGGGCGGCGTTTCCAACCTGAACGGCAACGGCAACGGCTCTGCCAACGCGATCACCGGCAATATCGGTGCCAACGCGCTGGTTGGCGGCGCTGGCGACGATACCGTGATCGGCGGCGACGGCATCGACACCATCGATGGCGGCACCGGTGCCGACAGCATGACCGGCGGCAATGATGACGACTTCTACATCGTCGACAACATTGGCGACGTGGTGGTCGAACTGGGTGCTACCGGTGATGATACCGTGCAAAGCTCGGCGTCCTTTATCCTTGGCGCTGATGTCGAACAACTGATCATGACCGGCACCGCCGCCAGCGGCACCGGCAACCTGCTGGACAATACCATCACCGGCAACGCCTCTGCCAACACCATCATTGGCGGCGCTGGTGCCGATACGATTGACGGCGGCAACGGCAACGACACCATCGATGGTGGTACCGGTGCCGACAGCATGACCGGTGGTGCAGGCAACGACACCTTTACCATCGACAACATTGCAGATCTGGTATTCGAAGGCGTTGCAGGCGGCACCGACTCCGTCATTTCCAGCCTGACCCACGTTCTGGCAGCCGATTTCGAAAACCTGACCCTGACCGGGTCCGCCAACATTGATGCCACTGGTACCGTTGGCAGCAACCTGCTGGCCGGCAACAGCGGCAACAACGTGATTTCGGGTCTGGCAGGCACCGACTCCATCACAGCCGGTGCAGGCAATGACAGCATCGACGGTGGCGACAACAACGACACCATCGACGGCGGCGACGGCAATGACGTCATTGACGGCGGCACCGGCAATGACTCGATGACCGGTGGTCTGGGTGACGACACCTATTTTGTCGACAGCACCACCGACAAAGCCATCGAATTCACCGGTGGCGGCATCGACCTGGTGATTTCATCTGCCACCTACACGCTGGGGGCCTCGGTCGACGACCTGGTGCTGACCGGGTCTGTCAATCTGAATGGCACCGGCAACCTGACCGACAACATCATTCTGGGCAACACCGGCAACAACAACTTGTCGGGGCTGGATGGCAACGACACACTGTCTGGTGGTGATGGGGTCGATACAATTTCGGGCGGCAACGGCAACGACAGCATGGACGGCGGCATTGGTGCCGACAGCATGACCGGCGGTGCAGGTGACGATACCTATGTCGCCGACGATACCGGCGATGTCATCGTGGAACTGACCGGCGGTGGCGTAGACACGGTGCAGGCCTCCAACACCTATGCCTTGTCGACCGAACTGGAAAACCTGACGCTGAACGGTTCCGCAGCCATCGATGGCACCGGCAACGCTTCCAACAACGTGATGGCCGGCAATACCGGGGCCAATGTGCTGACCGGGCTGGGCGGCACCGATGCCCTGTCTGGTGGCGCTGGCGACGATACGCTGGATGGTGGCGACGCCAATGATACGCTGGATGGTGGCGCAGGGGCCGACAGCTTGGTGGGCGGCGCAGGCAGCGACACCTATGTGGTGGATAATGCCGCTGACCAAACAGTGGAAGTGCCGCTCGGCGGCACCGATCTGGTGCAGGCGTCGGTGGATTGGGTGCTCGGCACCGATCTGGAAAACCTGACCCTGACCGGCAGCGCCGATCTTGATGCCACCGGCAATCTGGTCGCCAACGTCATCACCGGCAACATCGGCAACAACCTGATGTCGGGTCTTGGCGGTGCTGACCAATTGTTCGGCGGAGATGGTGCCGACACGATGGATGGCGGCTTCGGCAACGACAAGCTGGACGGTGGTACCGGTGTCGACAGCATGGCCGGCGGCGACGGCAACGACACTTACACCATCGACAATACCGGCGATGTGATTGTGGAAGCTGTGGCAGGCGGGACCGATCTGGTGCGGGCTTCGGCAGATTACACCCTGTCGGCAAATCTTGATAACCTGACGCTGACCGGTGGTGCCGGCATCGCCGGGAACGGCAACGATCTGCGCAACAAGATCACCGGCAACAATGGCGCCAACGATCTGTTCGGCGATGCCGGCAACGACACCCTGACCGGTGGCAAGGGCAACGACACCCTGGATGGCGGCACCGGCATCGACTCGCTGGTTGGCGGGTTGGGCGATGATACCTATGTCATCGACCATGTGTCGGATGTGATGGTGGAACTGGCGGGCGAAGGGACCGACACGGTGCAGACCGATCTGGATTACACCCTGCTGATCGATTTCGAAAACCTGGTGATGACCGGAAACACTTCGGTCAACGGCACCGGCAACACCGTTGCCAACGGCATGACCGGCAATGCAATCGCCAACCTTCTGGCTGGTCTGGGTGGCAATGACAGCATCGACGGCGCTGCGGGCAACGATACCATCACCGGCGACACCGGGGCAGACGTGCTGACCGGGGGTGCCGGGGTTGACTCGGTGGATGGCGGTGCGGCTGCCGATACCCTGGTGATCGCGGCGGCAGGCGATGTGGCAGCAGGCGACTTCTACGAAGGTGGTCTGGGCATCGACACCCTGAGCGGCACCGACGGCACCGCGGTTAACCTCAGTGCTTCGCTGTTCAGCGGCATCGAGGTCATCACCGGGTTCAGCGGCGGCGTCACCCTGACGTCGACGCAGGTGCTGGGCTTTGCCGAGGTGAATACAGGGGCACTGACCCTGGCGGATATCGGGACGATCGACCTGTCAGCGGTGGCGATCTCGACCAGCACGATCAATCTGGCCAACGGTGCCAACACCTTTACCATCAACGACGGTGGTCTGGCGGCCTACACGATCAACGGCCACTTCGGTGTGGATACGATCACTATCACCGGTGGCTCGCTGGGAGCCACGGTCAATGGCAACGGCGGCAACGACGTGTTGACCGGTGCCTTCGGCAATGACCAGCTGTTTGGTGGCTTTGGTAACGATCTGCTGGATGGCGACAGCGGCAACGATGTGCTGGACGGTGGTGGCGGCATTGACACGATGAACGGTGGTCAGGGCGACGATACCTACATCGTCGGGGTCGGCGGTGATGTGACATCGGAAGCTGGCGGTTCAGGCACCGACACGGTCCAAAGTGTGGTGACCCGCACCTTGACCGCCGGGTTGGAGAACCTGACCCTGACCGGCAACGGCAACACCAGCGGCACCGGCAATGGTGCCGCCAACGTGATGACCGGCAACTCGGGCGACAACACGCTGACCGGCAGCACCGGGGCTGACCAGTTCGTGTTTACCAGCACCAACGCCGGTTTTGACACCATCGCTGATTTCAACGCGCTGGATGGCGGTGCCGCCGAAGGTGACCAACTGGTGTTCCAGGGCTTGCTGACCGGCACCTTCGCCTATCTTGGCGCTGCAGTGTTCACCGCCACCGGCAACTCCGAAGCGGTGACGCTGGGCAACCATTTGTTGATTGATACCGACGGCAACGGGGTTGCCAATATCGACATGGTGCTGACCGGGCTGGTGAACGAAAACCAACTGACCGGAGCAGACTTCCTGTTCACCTGATCCCGGCTTGACCAAACAGAACCCCGCGCCTTGCCAGAGGCGCGGGTTTTTCATTTCTCCGGGGTCAGCCGCACCGGGTCGCGCAGCCAACCGGCCAGATGTTCCACCGTTTCACATCCGGCAAATCCGGCCAGCCGGGCCAGTTCCGCCTCCAGCCGCGCCAGCCTGCCGTGGCCAATTGAAACGCCCGGTTCCGGCCAAAACGCCTTGATGCGCAGCACGCCTTCGGCGCGAATGGCCTTGGCGTCGATGCGACCGATGATCCGGCTGCCTTCAAGCACCGGAAAGACATAGTAGCCGAACAGGCGTTTGGGTTCTGGCACAAAGACTTCGATGCGGTAAACGAACCCGAACAGTCGTTCGGCCCGGTTGCGATCGCGCAGCGCCGGGTCAAACGGGCTCAGGATACGGATACGGGAAGGCGGTTCCGGTGCGGCGGTGGCACGATCGATCACATCGGGCCAGGCAAAGCTGCGGCGCAGGCTGCCATCGGCGGCTTCCACCACCAGTTCAACCAGTCTGCCATGACGCAATGCCGTGCTGCACCAGTCTGCGGCTTCGGCGGGGTTGCAGGCCCGCCAATAGGCGGCCAGTTCGCCACTGGTGGCAAAGCCCAACCGGTCCAGCGCGGCGGCACAGGCCCATTCGACCATATCTGCCGCGTCTCCGGCTGCGCCCCGGTGCTGCGCCGGGATCACCCGTTCGGTCAGGTCATAAACCTTTTGAAACTTTTCACGCCGCGTCACCATCAGTTCGCCGGAAAACCAAAGATATTCGAGCGCAGATTTTTGCGGTTTCCAGTCCCACCAACCAGCGGCTTTTCCTTTGCGGTCATGCTCGAAATCCTGCGAACGTAATGGGCCTTCGCGCACGATGCGCTCGCGCACTTCTGCCAGGGTTTTTTCAG
>JAYTDA010000391.1:0-2127 GCA_043736155.1 Paracoccaceae bacterium
GCTTGCCCATCCATGACCCCCATATCTGCCTCAAAGACAGGGAATCACAGATCAGTCCATTTGGGAATCCTGAATCGCGATGGCCAAGACACGCTCTAATGGTTAAGGCTGCAGAAAAGGATGCGGCTAACGTCGCCGAGACGGCTCGCCAAGCTACAGCAAGCATCCGTCAAGGCAGAATAGCTCTTTGGGTTGGCAGCCTCATAGGTGTTGTAGGACTTGTCCTCGCATGGATGGGTCTACGCTGACATCGCCGGAACAGCAGTCGCGCCCTCGCGGCACTTTCAGAAGATCTGCCTTGATGGTACCATATTGAGCCGGACTGACTTTGGTTTTGTTTGTTATTCGGGCCTAAACAATCTCTCCACTGCGTCCATCACATCATCAATCAGCCCGCCGCGTTTCCCCTCCGGTCCTCAAAACCGCAGCAGGTAGCCACTCGGCGACTGCTCCCGTCTTATGATCAGCCCCTGCGCCAGGGTCAGCATCCGCCGTGGACGCGCCGGGCTCGTTGCGGTAGCGGGGAAGTCTTCCTCACCGCGGTCGGCTTCAGCCAGCGTTGTCTGGAGGGCGGATCATTGGGTTTCCAGGCTCTGACCGCGATTTTCGCTCAGAATGTGCTGGATCAATTCCGTTAACCCGCCACGCAGAGAGGCCGCGAGGCGGAGGAGGCGGTTTTCGTTCAGGCGGTCCGGCGTGCTGATCAACCCCTCCAGTTCCTCCACCACGCTGGCACAGACCCTTAGTCTCGCGCGTTTCTGCCTGCTGGCGTTGCGGTGGAGGGCGGCGACTGCGGCGTCGATTGTGGGGAAATGGCCCTCGAAGACGACCTTGATCAGGATGCGGCCTTTGTCCCACGGGCTCGGGTCGGCGCGGATTTCATTCTCGGAAACCATGGCGGCGAGGGCGTCCGGGAGGGTCTTTGGCGTGCGGATGAAGGCGTCGATATGGGTGAAGGCGCCGTTGCCCCGGAGTTTGGCGAGGTTCCGCCAGGCGGTCAGGCGGCGGAGGCCGGAGATCAGGCCGTAGAGCTGGCCCCCGGGTATCGGGCATCGGGGTCGACAGGTGCCAGACTTCGATGGGTTGGCGCGGGCCTTTGGTAAGCGATGCACCAACCCCACATTCCGTTTCCGTTCGTGATCTGAGATTGAACTCATGCAGTATATCTGGATGGGAGGTTCTCCATGCAGCGCTCAGCGGAGGTTCGCGGTCAGATTGATCTGATCGTCGGCCCGAAAGGCAAGCGGCGTTGGTCGGAGGCGCTGAAGGCCCGGATTTTAGCCGAGACACTGGTGGAGAGTGCGACGGTCCATGCGGTTGCCCGACGGTATGATATGCGTCCGAACCATGTGTCGGAGTGGCGGCGTTTGGCCAGAACCGGCAGGTTGGTTTTGCCTGCGATTGCTGCGGACCTTGAGTTTGCGCCGATCTTTGTGCGCCCCATATCCCGTGCAGAAACCGGCTATGGCTGGTGCGCTGGATGTGATCCGGGACAAGGTTACGCTGCAGCTGGATGCAGCCACGCCTGCAGTGCGGATCGCCACAGATCGTCCGCGCATTGAATGGCCCCCTATGATCTTCCCGTCCAACCGGGTGCGGATCGTGGTGGCGACCAAGCCGATCCACTTTTGCAATGACGCGGGACCGTGGCCCCGGTGGGGTCGCGTAAGCCCGAGGAACATGATGGTTTGGCGGCGCTGGTGAAGGACCAGCTGCACAAGGATCCGTTCACCGGCACGGTATTTGTGTTCCGGTCGCGCAGGGCGGATCGTCTGAAGTTGCTCTACTGGGT
This sequence comes from Paracoccaceae bacterium, assembly GCA_043736155.1. Classification (GTDB taxonomy): domain Bacteria; phylum Pseudomonadota; class Alphaproteobacteria; order Rhodobacterales; family Rhodobacteraceae; genus JANNRR01. The sequence continues at coordinate 1,793 of JAYTDA010000391.1, forward strand.
CAGACATCGACGCGCCATTGATGGGGTGAATGGCTCCTGCTCCCGGCGTCGCAATGCGCCATAATGGGGTTGTTGTCTGACCCCAAGCCAAGGCGCCATCCATACAAGAGACTACCACAATCGGCCTTGATCTGGCCAACAGCGTTCTTCAGCTTCACGCCGGCGGCGCTGACGGAAAGGTCGTTCTGCGTCGCCAACTGCGGCGCAACTAGGTGCATGGGTTTTTCGCCAGGCTCGCGCCCTCGCTGATCGGCATGGAGGCCTGTGCGTTCGTCGGGGCAACGATCCCCCGGATCGTTGCCCGGCCCGCCTCAGCGCATTACCGGGCGCGGGAA
>JAYTDA010000392.1:0-3984 GCA_043736155.1 Paracoccaceae bacterium
TTTACCATCAGCCTTGATGAATTCATCACCTCGTTCTTTCTCACCGGCGCCAATCCGACGCTGCCGGTCTATATCTTTTCGCAGTTCCGCTATCCCGCCAAGGTGCCGGTGATCATGGCGCTTGGCACCGTGCTGGTGCTCAGCTCGATCCTGCTGTTGGCGATTGCTGAATATTTCCGCCGGCGTGGCGTCAGACGTCAGGGCGGCAAAAACACCGGAGGCTTCCTGTGAACATGAGCACAACCCCGACCCGCGCCATCATCGAGCTGCAGGATGTGCAGAAATATTACGGCAGCTATCATGCGCTGCGCGGCATCAGCACCGAGATCAGGCAAGGCGAGTTCTTTTCGCTGCTGGGGCCGTCGGGCTGCGGCAAGACCACCCTGCTGCGCACCATCGCCGGGTTCGAGGATCTGTCGTCGGGCATGCTGAAGATCGACGGCAAGGATATGGACGGGGTTCCCGCCAACGTGCGGCCAACCAACATGGTGTTTCAGTCCTATGCGATCTTTCCGCATCTGACGGTGGGGCAAAACGTCGGCTTCGGCCTGCGCCGCGAACGGCTGAGCAAGGATGAAATGGCGCGTCAGGTTGGCGCAGCACTGGAGATGGTGGGCTTGGGCGGCTATGGTGCCCGCGCCGCCCATGCCTTGTCGGGCGGCCAGCGGCAGCGGGTGGCGCTGGCCCGGGCGCTGATCCTGAAACCCAAGGTCTTGCTGCTGGATGAACCGCTGTCGGCGCTCGACAAGAAGATGCGCGAACAGATGCAGATCGAACTCAGGCGGTTGCAGCGCCAGGTCGGCATCACCTTCATTCTGGTGACCCACGATCAGGAAGAAGCGCTGATCATGTCGGACCGCATCGCCGTGATGTTCGAAGGCCAAATTGCGCAACTGGCCAGCCCGCAGCAGCTCTATCGCCGCCCGGTCAGCCGCAAGGTGGCGGAGTTCATCGGGGTGATGAACTTTCTGCCCGCCAGGGTGATCGGCGAAGTGGGGGGGCTGGTCGAGGTTGAAGTGCAGGGTCTTGGCCGCGCCGCGATCCCGCTGGAGCAATGCCCGGCAGGGCTGCAGGGCGGTGAAGCCTCGGTCGGGTTCCGTCCCGAAACCGTGACGATCCTGTTCGAGGGTGATCAGGCCAAGGGCCGCACCGTCAACGGCACCGTGGAAGAGGTCGAATATTTCGGCGACATGACCTATTATCAGGTCAAGCTGACCGAAGTGGACAAGCCGGTGACCATCTCGATGCGCAACCTGGTGGGCCGCAAGGTGCTGGAGCGTGGCGACAAAACGGTGATCGTCTGGGAAGAGGGATCCCTTGTCCTGTTTGCCTGAGGTGCCCTTCAGCTTTGCCGCCCCCGAAGACCTGACCCCCCGCCGCGCCGAAGCCGTGCTGGCGGGGCCGGATACCCTGTTCTTTCACGCGCGCGGCAAGCTGGCGGCCAGCCTTGCTGCGGGCAAGTTCAAGCTGCTGGCAGCCTTTGCCGCCCATGCTGCGGGCGCTGGCTGGCGGGTGCGCATCCTGCAATATACCGCCACTTCGCGCGCCATGGTCGAAGCTGGCGGACATTTGCATGTGCTGATGGAGGATCACCCGCTTTTTGCCCCGAACTGCTTTCATGCGGTGCCCAGCTATCTGCGCGGCTACTGGTATTTCGATGAAGTCGCCAGCCGCAACAATTCCAGCCACCGGCTGCGCACATTCGACCCCCGCCCGATGAGCGACGCCTTTGCCAAAGGGTTTCAGGCCAGACTGCTGGACCAGTTCGCGGGCCAGAACCTTTCCAAATTTTCCCAGGCTGACCGGGGGGGTGATGCCATCGCCCCCGGCTCGGTCGCGTTCTTCGCCCAGGATTTCCTGCCGCCCCGGTTCCACAAGCATTACATGACGGTGCCACAGATGATCGACACTGGTCTGGCGGCGCGTGGGCAGCGGGCGTTTTACATCAAACCGCATCCCAACCAGACTGAGGCGGAACTGGCGACACTCAAGGCCTACCACCGGCCCGAGGCCGGAGTTTTCGTCACCAACGCGTCGATTCACGACCTGTTGGAGGCCTGCGATCTGGTGCTGACCCTGACTTCTGCCGTCGGGTTCGAAGGCTTCCTTCATGGCAAACCGCTGGTACTGGGCGGGCAGACCGATTTCGCGCAGAACGCCGTCACCCTGACCGATCCGGCCCGGATGGCCGAGGCGATGGCCGAAGCCTTGGCGCGCGATTGGCCGCATGCCAAATTTCTGGTCTGGTATCTGAAACAGAACTGCCTGGAAGACAGCCCCCGCGCCTTGCCCGCCCTGCTACAACGGGTCCATGCCAAGGGCTATGCCTTTGCCGATGTGGCGGGGCGGGGGTTTTACTGACCAGGTCTCACTTGTCCGGCGGCAATAGCCCGAGGCCCCGCAAATAAATGCCGATGCCGCTTTCCAGCAGATCCTCGGCGGGAAACGGCGCACGTGCCCCCGGTGCCCCCCGGGTGAACAACTCCACCACCCCGTGGCTCAGCGCCCAGATATGGGCGGAAAACATTGCGGCCGGCGGGCGTTTGGCGGGGGGGATATGTTCCGACAGCTGCGCCGCCGCCTGTTCCAGCACCGCTTGCGCCCGTGCCGCCACCTGCGCCAGACCCGGATAGGCGTTCAGCGACAGGCCACTTTCGAACATCGCCTGATAATGGCCGGGATAGCGGCGGGCAAAGGCGAGATAGGCGCGCCCGGTCGCCTCAAACGCCGCCAGCGCGGTGGGTTGACCGCCCCTGTAGGCAAAGGCCATCAGATCGGCAAAGATCTCGAACCCCTGCCGCGCCACTTCGGCCAACAGCTCTTCGCGCCCCGCGAAATGGCGATAGACGGCGGCGGGCGTCACCTCCGCCACCTTGGCGGCTTCAGACAGGGTAAAGCCCTGCGGCCCCTTTTCGGTGATCAGCGCCAGTGCCGCATCAACCAGCGCCTGTTTCAGATTGCCGTGATGATAGCCCTGTTTCGCCATCAGCAGGGGTGCCACAGTTCCGGGCCGCCACAGATCAGCGGATCGGGCTGGCTCAGGGCGGCTGCGTCCTTGCCGTCATAGTCGAGGCCGCCCAGCACCGCCTGAATCACCGTGATCCGGGCGCGCAGCTTGTCATCCGACAGGATCACCGTCCAGGGTGCGGTATCATTGTGCGTCTTGTCAAAGGTTTCACGGATCGCGGCGCAATAGGCATCCCAGCGGTTCAAGCCGTCGATGTCGATCCTGCTCAGCTTCCACTGCTTCAGCAGATCCTGTTCGCGGTCGAGAAACCGGCGCAACTGTTCAGCGCGGCTGACCTCCAGCCAGATCTTGGTCAGCTGAAAGCCTTCATCGACCAGCGACGCCTCGAACCCCGGCACCTGATGGAAAAACCGCGCCCTCTGGTCATCGGAGCAAAAGCCCATGACCTTTTCAACGATGGCGCGGTTGTACCAGGATCGGTCAAACAGCAATATCTCGCCGCTCGCGGGCAACCAGTCGACATAGCGCTGAAAATACCATTGCGCGGCTTCGCGGTCCGAGGGTTTCGACAGCGCGGCCACCTGCGTCGTGCGCGGGTTCAGGTTCTGGGTGAAATAATTGATGGTGCCGCCCTTGCCGGCGGCATCGCGGCCCTCGAACAGCACCACGATGCGTTTGCCGCTGGCTTTGACCCAATATTGACACTTGGCCAGTTCGATCTGCAGCTTTTCCATCTGTGCTGCGTAAGCGTCGCCGTCCAACTGCCGGTCATAGGGATAGCGGGTCGACAGGATGTCTTTCTTCTTGCCCTTTTCGATCGCGTCCCGCACCGCCTTCGGTGCATCCTGCTTGAAGAACTTACTGATCGCCCCGTCAAACGGCAATGTCATCGCGGCCCCCGTGCTTGCTTTTCGCCACTATGCCGATTGGAAAGGGTTGCGCAATCGCCACCGCTGAATTTGTCCTTCGTTCATTTTCTGTTCACAAATATCCCGCGGGGGGGGCCGGGGGGGCGC
>JAYTDA010000393.1:0-8357 GCA_043736155.1 Paracoccaceae bacterium
ATCCGCCCCGGCGACATGGTGACCGAAGATTTCAGTCTGCAGCGGCTCAACATCGAGATCGACCTGCGTGAAGTGATCAGCGGCGTTCACTGCGGCTGATCCGGGGCGGGGGGGCAGATGCAAAATGACCTGATGCACTGGTTCGGGCTGACGGTGCCGATCCTGCAGGCCCCGATCGGCGGGGCGGCAACGCCCGAACTGGTCGAGGCGGTGGGTCGTGCCGGGGCCATGGGGTCGCTGGCCCTGACATGGACGCCGCTGGACGAGGCTGCCGACCAGATCGCCAGGCTCAACGCCACCGGATTACCCTGGTTCGTCAATTTTGTTCTGCGGTTTGGCACGTCGGTGCCGCGGGCGGCGCTGATGCACCGGCCCCCCTGCATCACCTTTTCCTGGGGCTGCGATGCCGACACCATCGCCTTGGCGCACGCGCAGGGCATTCGGGTCGGTGTGCAGATCGGCAGCGCCGCCGGGGCCGCAGGTGCCATCGCCGCCGGTGCGGATTTCGTGATTGCCCAGGGGATGGAGGCCGGCGGCCATGTGCAATCCACCACACCGCTGGCAACGTTGTTGCCCGCTGTTCTGGCCACCGCAGGCCCGGTTCCGGTGGTGGCGGCGGGGGGCATTGCCGGTGCCAGCGACATTGCCGCCTGCCTGCAACAAGGGGCACAGGCGGTGATGATGGGGACCCGCTTTGTCGCCACCGAGGAAAGCCTTGCCCATCCAGACTACAAACAGGCGCTGGTTGCCGCAGGGGCTGATGATACCAGCTTTACTCTGTGCTTCGATCTGACCTGGCCGTTTGCCCTGCACCGGGTTCTGCGCAATGCCACGCTGGAGGCGTGGGAAGCGGCAGGCCACCCCGCGCCGCCGTTCCGCCCCGGCGAAGGCGAGGTGCTGTTTCATCAAAATGGCCAGCCGGTGCTGCGCTATTCCGATGAACCGCCGCATGCCGGTGCGGCGGGTGCGGTGGCGGAGGGGTGTCTGTACGCCGGGACCGGTGTGGGGTTTATTGACCGGATTGAACCGGCGGGGGCGCTGGTTGCGCGGTTATGGGCCGAAACGCAGCGGCTGCTGTAATGCAAAAGGGCCGGGAAAGCCCCGGCCCCTTGTCCTGAATCTGTGGTGGATTACATCCGGTAACTGGTGTGGCAGCCTTTGCAGGCCCCGCCAACCCCGGCCATCCCGGCCTGAATGCCTTCGACCGTGCTGGTGTCGATGGCTTTGGCAGCGGCGGCCAGTGCATCGGCCTTGGCGACGAAATCATCCCAGTTGGTCCAGACATCGGGGCTGGCCTTGGAGGCGGGATCCGCCTCGTTTGCTTCGAACCTGGCGGCGATATTGGCGGCATTGCCCGCCAGTTGCGCCCGTGCGGCTTCGGCTGCGCCTGCGTCAAACCCGGTTTTGCCGCCGGCCATGTCGCCAAGGATCTTGACGCTGGCACCGTTGGACTTCATCAGATCCTTGCGGGCAATCACCGCAGGGTTGGTGGCATCCTGTGCCGCTGCAATGCCTGCAGCCAGGATCAGGCCAAACGCGATCGACTTGGTGATGAGCTTCATTGGGTCACTCCAGACTGATGTCCAGAGCACCATATAGGCATCGGAGCCGCCGCTCAAAGCCGGTGCAGGGGCAGATGGCCCAAGGATCACGGATTTGTCATTGAATTGGGTGCTCTGTTGCCGGTTGGATGCAGGATTTGCTCGAAAATCCCGAAGTTTGGCAGGACAGGCAGCGGTTCAGGCCAGTGTGTGGCAGGCCAAGGTCACAGAATCAGCGGTGGGTTTGGCGTGAAGATGGTGCGTTTTGGGCTGGCAGAAACCTGAACAAAAAGCGAACACTGTCGTCATGTCGCACCGCCGAATCCTGTCGCTGTGGTTTCCCCGCCTGGCCGCTGACCGCGCCATGCGGGCAGAGCGTGGGCTGTTGCCCGGCCCCCTGGCGGTGGTGGAGGAGGTGGCCAACAGCCAGATCCTGCTGAGCCTGACCGCCGGGGCCGAGGCGGCGGGGCTGCGCGTGGGCCAGCCCTTGCGCGATGCCCGCGCCATGTGCCCCGCCCTTGTCACCCGCCCCGCCAACCGCCAGGCCGACGCCGCCTTTCTGACCGCGCTGCGGCGCTGGGCCGGCAAGTTCAGCCCCTGGGTCGCCGAACAGGCCCCGGCCTCGCTGATCGTCGATCTGACCGGCTGTGCCCATCTGTTTGGCGGTGAAGCCGCACTGGTGGCGCAGGCGGAACTGGATTGCGCCGATCTGGGACTGGCGGTCCATAGCGGCATTGCCGATACACCGGGTGCCGCCTGGGCCTTGGCGCGTTATGCCGGGCGCTCCAGCAGCGCTGCCCGCTCCGGCGATACGCGTTCCGGCGATGCGATAGATCAGGAGGCGCGGGCCACCCGGTCGCGTGCCGCCAAGAAACGGCATTGGGAACGCGGCGGGGCGGCACCTCAAGCCGGGGCTACTCCGCTCACCACTGGCCATATCGCCCCCGCTGGCATGGGCCGCAGCGCGCTTGCCAGCCTGCCGATTGCCGCCTTGCGCTTGGCCCCTGACACCGTCGCGGCACTGGCGCGGCTGGGGCTGACAAGGATCGAGGATCTGCTGGGCCTGCCGCGCGCCGGTCTGTCGCGCCGGTTCGGCCGCGAGGTGGTGTGGCGGCTGGATCAGGCGCTGGGGCAGGAGCCGGAACCGGTGTCACCGGCCCGCCCGCCGCACCATTTCGCCACCCGCATCACATTCCCCGACCCGATCGGCCTGCCCGAAGATATCGCCGCCGCCATTGCCCGCCTGTTGCCCGTGCTGTCGGCGCGGCTGACCGCTGCCGGGCGCGGCGCGCGGCGGGTCCGGCTGGAGGTCTGGCGCTCCGACCATACGATGCAGTCGTTTGACCTTGGCCTCGCCCGCCCCACCGCCGAGCCTGCCCGCATCCTGCCGCTGCTGCTGTTGAAACTGCCGGAGATCGAGCCGCGCTTTGGCATCGACATCCTGCGGGTCGAGGCGCACCAGACCGAACCGGTGCATGCCCGCACCCACAAAGGCCATCTGGATGCCGCCGATGATGCCGCCACCCGGCTGGCAGGCAACAACGGGCTGGATGACCTGATGGCCAAGATCGGTGCCCGGGTCGGGATGGAGGCGATCACCCGGCTGCATCCGGCGGCGAGCCATATCCCGGAAAAGGCGGCGCAGGTGCTGGCAGCCGCCTGGTCGGAACCGGCGCTTGACTGGCCCCCCCCCCCGGCACCGCGCCCGCTGCTGCTGCACCGGCCAGAGCCTGTCACTGCCCCCGATGAACCAGGCCTGCCGCTGCAATTCCGCTGGCGCCGCCGCGATCTGGTGACGGCATCGGCCAGCGGGCCGGAACGGATTTCGCCGGAATGGTGGCTCGATGACCCCGACTGGCGCTCTGGTCTGCGCGACTATTGGCGGCTGGAAACCACCAATGGCGAACGGCTGTGGCTGTATTATGCCCATGGTGGCGCGATCAGTGGCGGCTGGTTCTGCCAGGGGTCTTTTGCGTGACGTGAAGCCGATAAGCAAAGACCCCCGCCGGGGCGAGGGCCTTTGTATTCAGTCCCCGGTGCCGCAGGCTGGGTGGGGGCTGTTAATCTGCGGCACCGGGTAGCGCGTTTCGCTATGACTTCTGTATCACCCGCAAAGGCGGCGCAGGTGCGGGCAAGGCAAGGTGCTTTGCAGGTGTTTTTTGGGCGAAATCCGGGCGAGCCTTGATTTGTGCCGCAACCCGCGCCAGTCTGGGGACATGACGGTTCAAAGCCCGACCCCGTTTCCGCCGCAACACCGGTTCCCCGAACAGGTCAGCTTTGACCGCCGCGAACTGTCCGCCATCCTCGCCATTTACGGCCGCATGGTTGCCGCCGGGGAATGGCGCGATTATGCGATTGCCTGCCTGAGCGAAGCCGCCGTGTTCTCGATCTTTCGCCGTACCGCCGAAAACCCGCTGTACCGCATCGAAAAACGCCCGAAGCTGCGGGCGAAACAGGGAATGTTTGCCCTGATCGGTGCCGAAGGTCAGGTGTTGAAGCGGGGGCAGGAACTGGCACAGGTGCTGCTGGAACTGGACCGAAAGCTGATCAGGGCGGTGGACTAGCGCCATGTGCTGTTTCGGAACCGTCTGATGGGGGTTCCAGTGGAACCACCATCGGTTCCGTTGCCTGGAGGCGCAAGCTGTAAGGCAAGGGACGTGGGGCCGGGACCGGACCATTCCAATTTGTCCGCGCCTGCCTGGGCGGGCGCACTATCGCGCCTGCCTCCCGGCAGGCAGGCGCGGGCAAATTTGTCTCCGCCAAATCTGCCAAGAGTCGAAGGGAACGAAACCTGCGCCGTACAACGCAGTGCGTCGCTCCATCAACCAAGCAAACCCGGCAAAAGCCTCAGCCAGTCACCCGCTTGTGCGCCACCAAAGACCCGCCCCCCTGCGCCAAAATCCGCGCCACGGCCTCCGCCAGCCCTTCTTCCACCACCGCCATGAAATGCCCTGCGGCATGAATGATCCGGTCTGGCCCCGCCACCAAAGCCACATGGCCGTTCCAGAACAGCAGATCGCCGCGTTGCGGGGCCGCACCCGCAGGCACCTCCCCCCCCAAGCCCTGCATCTGCAAATCACTGTCGCCGGGGCAGGCGATGCCACAGGCCAGATGCGCCGCCTGCACCAGCCCGGAACAATCAATCCCCGACCGGCTGTTGCCACCCCACAGATAGGGGGTACCCAGAAACGCCGCTGCCACTTCCACCGGGTCACTGGCCCACTGCCCCACCGGGCGCAGATGCTGCGCAATGGCAAACAACCCCTGATCGGTTTCGACAAACCGCCCCGCCACCGGTCCCAGCGCAGGCCCTGCCACCGTCAGCCGCGCCCCAAGGGTCAACAGTGCGGCTTCGCCCTGTTTGATGTCGGGGTGCCGGTACAGATGCGTGGCGGGCGCAGAGACCCAATGGCTGGCCAAGGCATCCGCCACCAGCGCCGTCTTTGCCAGATAGCCCACATAGCCGTCGCGTTCGGCGCGGCCAAAGGCAAAACCGCCCTGTCGTTCCAGCACCAGGAACCGTTCACCAAAGATCACTTGCCGGTCACGCCGCCCCCCGGGACCATCCAGCAGATCGGCCACCGGCACCCCGACCCGCGCCCAATCCCCGGCGACGAACTGATCCGCCTTCACCACCCCGCGCAGCGACAGATGCGCCACCCGGCCATTAGCCGCCAGCAGCCGCCGGTCCATCGTCACAGCCCCAAAACCGCAGGCAGCGCCGCCAGCACCGCCCGCGCCGCCATGCCAACCCCGCCCTTGGGCCGCGCCGGGGCATCGGTCGGGTTCCAGCCAAAGATGTCGAAATGGGTGTAGCTCGGGCAGCCTTCGGCAAAACGGCGCAGGAACAGCGCGGCGGTGATCGCCCCGGCAAAGCCACCCGATGGCGCATTGTCCAGATCAGCGATGCCGGGTTCGATCAGCGGCTCATAGGGATCCCAGAACGGCAGGCGCCAGACCGGGTCCCGCGCTGCCCGCCCGCCTTCGTCAAGTGCTGCGGCAATCCTTGGATCATCGGTGAAATAGGGCGACAGGTCCGGCCCCACCGCCACCCGCGCCGCCCCGGTCAGCGTCGCCATCGAGATCAACCAGTCGGGCTTTTCCTCTGCCGCCAGTGCCAGGGCATCGGCCAGGATCAGCCGCCCTTCGGCGTCGGTATTGTTGATCTCGACCGTCAACCCCTTGCGGGACCGGTAAATGTCACGCGGCCGCATGGCATTGCCAGCCACCGCATTCTCCACCGCAGGCACCAGCAGCCGCAACCGCAGCGGCAGGTTCAGCGCCATCACCATCTGCGCCAACCCCATGGTGGTGGCAGCCCCGCCCATGTCCTTTTTCATCAACAGCATGTTGGAGGATGGCTTCAGATCCAGCCCGCCGGTATCAAAACACACGCCTTTGCCAACCAGCGTCAGCAACGGCCCCGCCATGCCCCAGCGCAGATCGAGCAGCCGGGGGGCGCGGGGCGATGCCTTGCCCACGGCATGGATCAGCGGAAAATCCCGTTCCAGCGCCGCACCAATGGTCACCTGTACCGTTGCGCCAAACCGCGCCGCCAGCGCCTCGAACGCCGCCTGCAACGCCTCCGGGCCAAGGTCGTTGGCGGGACTGTTAATCAGATCGCGGGTCAGCGCCTCGGCTTCGGCAATCGCCAGGATCCGGGCGGCGTTGACATTGGCGGGGGCCTGCAACAGGGCGGTTGCCGGTTTGACGCTGCGATAGCTGCCAAAACGATATCCCGCCAACAACCAGCCAAGCGCGGCTTCTTCGGCATCTTCCACCGCCAGCGGCTCCGCCAGATGCCAGACCCCGGCTGGCAGGGCGACAGCAGCCTTGGCCACCCAGAACCGGCCGCGCAGGCGGGCAGCCGCATCGCCCATCCCGATCACGGCGCCAGCGGGGGTGCCATCGGCATCCGGCCAGACCCTGGTATCGCCCAAGCCACCGTCAAACCCGGTCGCCGCCAACCAGCGCTGCGCCGCCGGACCCAGTCCCGCGACCCATTCGGTACAGCGCTGTTTGTCGATCAGATACAGCGGCAGCGACGGTGCATCAGGGTCGGCGAAACGCAGGGTGATCGGGGGCATCGGGGCAATCCGGTCTGGGGCAGTTTGGTCGGCAACCTAGCGCGGCAGCCCGGGTGATGGAACCGCTGATCGCGTCCCGGCATCTGCGACTGGCGCACCGGAACCAGCGCCGGGGTGATCCGCCGGGAACCACCGATTTCTCTGTAGAAATCGGGCCGGAGTTTTTCAAACTCCGCGCTGGCCCCACGGGACAGCGGGTTAGCGAAAGCCCCGCCACGCCTTGCCGCAACCGGTGCCATCGATGCAATCGGCAATCCCCGTGCCAACCTGCATAGTGGCAACCTGCAGAGTGCCAGCTTGCATAAACCCCATTCTGCCGGCAGCTACACCGACATATCCTGCATATCCCAGGCAGCGACCAAAGACCGGTCGCTGATCCGTTCCAGCCGCGCCCATGTCGCGGCTGTTGCCACGACATCGCCCCGTGCCGCACAGTCCGCCGCGTCGCGCGATACCCGCGACAGCGTCACCATCCCGACCTGCCCGGCAACCCTGCCAAGGCTGCGGGCATTGCGGGCAAAACTGTCCATGTCGCCTGACCGGTACTCTTCCTGCATTTCGGCCCGGCGGAACGACAGCTCCTCCATGGCGCGGGTCACCACATTCTCGGCGCCCGCTTCACCCAGATCTTCATAAAGCGCCATCAGGCGGTCCGGATCCATCCGGACACCCTCTTCATGGCGCAGCGCAGCCATGTCTGCCATTTGCCCACCTTTGTACTGCACCCCCGCAGCAAGGACCAAACTGCACCCTCGCTCTCAAGAAATGGTTGACTGGTGGCAGGTCGCGCCAAAGAAACCCCTCGAAATTCGCTCAAATGCAGCCTACAGCTTGTTCTGCCCTGCAGCAAAATGGTGCCCAATGCTCGATGTCAAACCTCTACCGGCCTATCTGATCCAGCGTTTCCACGGCTGGCGTGCCACCACCTATATGGAAAACAAGGCCTGGTATCGCCGTCTGGCCGATGAGGGACAGAACCCGCGCGCCATGGTCATCTCGTGCTGTGACAGCCGGGTCCATGTCACCTCGATCTTCGGGGCCGATCAGGGCGAGTTCTTCATTCACCGCAACATCGCCAATCTGGTGCCGCCCTGCAAACCCGATGGCGACATTCACGGCACCTCGGCGGCGGTGGAATATGCGGTGACGGTGCTGCGGGTCGCGCATCTGGTGGTGCTGGGCCATTCCAACTGCGGCGGGGTCAAGGGCTGTTTCGACATGTGTTCCGGCCATGCCCCGGAACTGGAGGAACGCACCAGCTTCATCGGCCGCTGGATGGATATTTTGCGCCCGGGGTTTGAGAGGACTGCCGGGGTGGCGCCGGAGGGGCGGATACAGGCGCTGGAGAAAGAGGCGGTGCTGATCTCACTGGAGAATCTGCTGACGTTTCCGTTTGTGAAATCGCGGGTCGAGGATGAGCGGTTGACCCTGCACGGGTTGTGGAATGACACCGGTGGCGGGGTGCTGGAGCATTTTGATCCGGCGCTGGGGAAGTTTGTGGGGATTTGAGGGGGGGGCCCCGCCATTGTCCCGTGGCGGGACAGCGGGTGGGGTCAGGAATATCAATGGGTTATCGGGCGTGGTTAGGGGTTTGTTAGGGATTGAGGGGTGAGGCGGCGGGGTGGACTCTCGTAGCCATCAGTATTGGGGTCAAGGTTTTTCTAGTGTCCAAAGCCTGTTTTCGGTGACGAGAGTGTTGGCGAGGGAGATGAGTTTTCGCAGTGTTGCG
>JAYTDA010000394.1:0-3383 GCA_043736155.1 Paracoccaceae bacterium
AACAATCCCGGCTGATGACCTCGATTTCCGGATGGCGGCTCAGCCACTCCGTGCAACGCTCCACGTGGCGGGCTTCCAAAATGTCGACAACCGTGCGCCGTTCGAGATCGACGATGATTGTCCCGTAGTTCTGCGATTTTCGCCAGCTCCAGTCGTCAATGCAAACGACGTTTGCAGGTGGAGCATTGTCTCGGGTCGCGCGCGGCAGTTGGCGAAGGATCGTGTCGTCGTTGACTTGGATGCCTAACCGGTCCAGGAGGCCCTTAGCCGCACACCCGCAACGTGTCCCAGATGACCCGAATCTGGGACACTCTTGACGTCCGGTGGGCAAAAGGGCGTGCGAGCGAAGTCGCTTGATCAGAATATGTAATGCGCGGGCAACCGGGATCCGAACAGCGCCAGCGGCAAACGCGGAGTTCCACCCTCACTTCCTCGTCCTGTGCAGGGAAGTCCTGAAGGCGCCGATGCCCCCAACATCGATGTCGTCGCCACTGCAAACCGCAGTCCGGACAGATGCTTTTGACTGTCAGCGTTCCAGACACCACCCATGCGCCGGATTCGGTGCGACCAACGTGATCGACTCTCACGTTGCTGCATGGTGCCCACTCCATCTTCGTGTTCATGACTATCCCCTTGAACCGTCACCTCAAAGGATAGTGATGCCACACAGTTTGAAGCAGAACCGATTTAAAGACAACGCAACATTTATCTGGCTGCGCAGCGGCACGCAGTTGCATCCCAAGGATATACTGCAACAAGCATGTATGCGGCAAATATTCCTGAGCCAGAGATTGCCACTGTGGCAGTTTGAACAAGCTCGATCTGGGTAAACGGTGCGCCGATCACTTATTTCGCAGCCCAAGGGGCATCCACCGCATGAGTTCTGGTGTTACGAAACGTGTTGCTTTCTATCCGGGCAGAAGTGTGGTGTATGATCTTCTACCTATGCGGGAGTTTTCGGTGCAGCTAAACGTGCGACTTCTCAAAGCTCTGGATCGGCTCTTAGGGTCGTCTGGTGAGGACTACCATGCTGCGATCAGCGATACGTTAAGCTGGATATGCCTCAATGCACCAGTTGACCATGCCGCTCTATTTCGGGATGACGGGAATGGTCAGCTTCGTTGCATGCATTCTTCGCATGCTGGTGGAAATGAAGCTTCTTGGCCGCCGGTTCAAGTGATCCCATCCACAGCCATTTCTCAATTGACAGCAGACGGCCGCGCATTTGTCCGCAACGCCCGGGTTTCAGCAGACGACGCACCGGAAATTGCTTTGCTGCAAGGCGTGCTGGCAACGCTGATTATCGTACCAATGCACAAAGACGGGCAAGTCGTCGGGGCAATCAGTTTCGGAATAGACAATCCCGGCCCGGCGATTTCGGAAGACGATCTGAAACTTTTGACCTTGATGTCCGGATTAATCGGCAAGGCGCTTACCCTCCGTGCCACTGAAAAGCAGGGAGTCGAGGTCGCCAGCCGGCTGGAGTCGACCCTGGCGGCACTGCCATGCCTGTTGTTCGAGATTGACGCGGACGGCCGCTACACGGGGTTCATGACCGGGCCAGAACATCTGATGTTTGCAGCGCCGATGGCGCTTGCAGGAAAGACGATTGCTGAAGTTCTGCCAGCAGATGTGACCGTCACAAACATGGCGGCGTTACACGAAGTGCTTGAGACGGGCAGCACAAGTGACATCCACTATCGCCTGAATCTAGCCGACGGACCGCATGATTTCGAACTGACCGGTGCCCGTAAACCGGCCGCTGATCCTGACGGGCGGCCCAGTGCGATTTTTCTTGTCCGCGAGGTAACAAAGGAAGCCCGGCTAAGTGAGGAGCTTTTGCGCCTGGGCAAAATCGTGGAAGTGATGGGCAACCTTGTTGTGATCACTGATGAGAACGGGCAGGTGACATGGGCAAATTCCGCCTTTGAAAAACAAACCGGCTGGCGGCTGGATGAAGTTCGCGGCCTGGATCTGGGACATCTGGTGCGCTGCGCCGAAAGTGACCCCGCCGTTGTCGGGCAGGTTAATATCGCCGTCGCCCAGCACAAGCCGTTCACTGGCGAAATGATCAATCAGGACCGCAACGGCAAAAATTATTGGGTCGATTTCAACATCTGGCCGTTATTAGATGCGACTGGCAAATTTCAGGGCTATGTTTCTGTTGAGACTGTGATTTCGCTGTTAAAGGACCAAAAGGCAGAAATGGAGGGCCTTGCCGCCAAGGCGGCGTTGGCCCAGGCGCGGCTGGAAAACGCGTTGATGGCGCTGCCGGATGGCGTCATCGTTTTGGACGCTGACGAACGGGTGGTTACAGTTAATGGGGCTTATCTGCGAACCTTCCCCGAGCTTGCGGATATTGCTGTGCCGGGGGCTTTGCTGACCGACTTGTTGCGTGCTGGGATCGAAAAAGGTCTTTTCCCTGCCGCCCCAGACAGTGGCGATACGGACGTTGGCGTAGAGACGCGCCTTGCACAATATCGCCAACCTCAATACGCGGATGAAGTGCAAGTGCCGGACGGTCGCTGGTTGCGCCGCATCAATACGCGCACGTCGGATGGCGGCTGCATTTCGGTTGGAATAGACATTACCGTGCGGAAAAAACACCTTGCCGCACTGGACGCTGTGAACGACGATCTTATTCTCGCCCTGCAAGATCGCGACGCGGCGCGACAGCGCCTGATCAGGATCATGGAAGGTGCGGATATCGGCACCTGGGAATGGGATATTGTCCACGACATCGTCAAGGTTGATGGCCGATGGGGCGAAATAATCGGCCGTGCGACAACATCCATTGCCACCATCCACTCTGAAGAATTTCGCGCGCTTGTGCATCCCGACGATCTTAAGCGGTTGGAAAAGGTCCGTGCGAAAGAGCTGGGCAAAGAAATCACTGTGATTGAAAATGAATTCCGGATGAAACATCTGGACGGACATTGGGTTTGGATCCTGTCGCGAAGTCATGTCACGGAACGGGCCGCAAATGGGGATGCACAGGTCGTTGTCGGGGTGCATATCAACATCAGCGAACAAAAACGATTTGAGCATGAACTAATCGAAAGCCGTGTTTATCTGTCGCAAATCATGGAAACCAGTGTTTCGGCCGTGGCCGTCATCGGTGGCGACGGCATGTTTTCTTTTGCCAATCCCGAAGCAGAGCGGGTTCTAGGACTTGCGCAATCTGAAATTATTGGCCGCAGTTACCGCGATCCGGCCTGGCGGCTGGAACGGATAGAAGGCGGACCGCTGCCCGAGGCGGATTTGCCGTCACGACGGGCCATCGCGGCAGGCAAACCGGTGCGGGACATCAGGTTCGCGCTGCATTGGAACGATGGAAACCGGTGTATTTTGTCGTGCAACGCCGCACCACTGACGTTGGATGA
>JAYTDA010000395.1:0-3425 GCA_043736155.1 Paracoccaceae bacterium
CCGCAGGTCGTCGGGCAGGTACGGGAAATGGTGCTGGTAGCCGGTGCACAGGATCACCGCATCGACCCGTTTCGAACTGCCATCCCTGAAATAGGCGGTGTCGGTGTCGACATGGGTCAGCAACGGCACTTCGCGCCAGTTCGGCGGCCAGTCAAACCCCATCGGTGCGGTGCGGTGCGACACTGTCACCGACGTGCAGCCGTATTTCCAGCATTGGCTGCCGATGTCTTCGGCGGAATAGCTGGTGCCGACGATCAGGATATCCTTGCCCTTGAATTCCACTGCGTCGCGGAAATCATGGGCATGCAGCACCCTTCCGCCAAAGCTGCCAAAGCCGGGAAACTCCGGGACATTCGGGGTGGAAAAGTGACCGGAGGCCACGATGACATGGTCAAACACCTCTTCATACATGCGGTCTTGTATCAGGTCATGCGCCGTCACGGTGAATTGGCCGGTCCTGTCATCGTGCCGCACAAACCGGATGGTGGTGCGAAAGCGGATCCAGTCGCGCACACCTGCCTTTTTCACCCGGCCTTCGAGATAGTCGAACAGCACGGCACGCGGCGGATAGCTGGCGATCTGTTTGCCGAAATGTTCCTCGAACGAATAGTCGGCAAATTCCAGCCCCTCTTTCGGGCCGTTGGACCACAGATAGCGGTACATCGAGCCATGGACCGGTTCGCCGTACTCATCGAGGCCGGTGCGCCAGGAATAGTTCCACAGCCCGCCCCAGTTGTCCTGCTTTTCAAAACAGACCACTTCGGGGATATCGGTGCCCTTGGCCGCTGCCGACTGAAAAGCCCGCAGAACCGCCAGCCCGGAAGGCCCGGCACCGATCACCGCTATTCGTTTCGTCATTCCGTTCTCCGACTGCTGCATGGCTGACCTCTGTCCCGGCAGCTTCGGCTGAAGTCTAGTCGGGGCAGCGAATGAGTGTCAATTTTTATTCCCATAGGGAAACAGGTGTGCTGCGGTTTTTCGCAGTGGAGCGCCGCAGGTGGTGCTCAGGGTCTGGCGCGGGGTTTCGCAGCCAGCGCCAGCCCAAGGGCTGCCGCCGTCATCACGATACCGAACAGGGCATAGGTGGCAAAGCCGACGCGGATACCCCAATCCTCGGCCAATGCCGACATCAGGAATGGAAACACAAAGGCACCGATGCCGCCACCGGTCGCGGCAAAGGCGATGGCCTGGCTTTGCGCCTGCGGAAAGCATTTGCCCAACAGCGAGATCACCACCGGATAAAACACCGAAGAGCCCAGACCGGCCAGAAACACCAGCGCCAACCCGGTGCCCAGGGTCCACCAGCCGATCGGCAGAAACCCCAGCACCGACAGCGCGGCAATCGACAGCGTTGCCAGCAGCGAAAACCCCACCAGCGTCAGATCCTGCCGTGGTCCATGGTACAAAAGCGGCACCCCGAACCGCCCCGCCAGCAACCCGACCCAGAACAGTGACACCAAAAATCCGCTGCGGGCCGGCGGATAGGCAAAGACCGAAGTGAAATATTCCGCCACCCAGTTCGATACCCCCAGTTCAACCCCGACATAAAGAAACAGCGCCAGAAACGACAGCCAATAGGCCGGATGGGTGCTGAGCCGCGCCGTGGGTTCTGCCTGCGCCTTGGCTGCCGCCTCGGCCTTGGCCTCTGCCATCACCGACATCGGCACCAGCAGCATCACCCCTGCCAACAGCGCAAAGATCAACGCCAGGCCGCGATAGACCGCAACCCAGTCAAACCCGGCGCTGAGCAACAGTCCCAGCGCCAAAGGCCCGGCAATCGCCCCCAGCGCAAAGGCGCCATGCATCAGGTTCATCGGCCGGCCGGTATGCGCATTGTCGAGCCGCAGCGTGGTCCAGTTGACCGAGATTTCGATGAAGCCCTGCCCCACTCCGACCAGACCGAACAGCAGGATATTGGTCAGAGGGTCCGGTGTTGCGGCAAAGAACAGCAACCCGGCAGCGGCAATGGCCAAACCCAGAACCATCACGCGCCTTGGCCCCCAGACCGCGATCAGGTGACCACCGGCAAAGGTAAAGCTGAAATAGGCGATGGCATTGGCCCCCAGCACCATCCCCGCCACCAGATAGCTCCAGCCAAAGCTGGCCAGAATCTCGGGCAAAGCTGCCCCGATCACCGTCATCGAGGTGCCAAACACGGTAAAGACACCAAACAGCACCAGAAACAGCGGCCGGTGGCGCGGTTCGATCAGGGGCATGATGCAGGAGCCTTTCGCACGAGCCGGTTGCGGCGTCAGCCGTTGTAGTCGGGCGGGTCGGCAATGGCCATAGAGCCTTGGGAGGCAAGGTCAGGCCCCGCGATGCCGGTTCCAGCCGATGCAGTCGAACAACGGGCCACAGGCGGCGGCAAGGGCGCGCAGTGCCGGGCCATCAACGCTGTCGTTCCGGTCCCAGGCCTTGTTGGCGATGCCCAGCAGGCGCGGGGCCAGCATCGGCTCCAGTTCCGTATCATCGGTGGTAAATTCCGACCAGAAGCAGCTTTGCACACCAATGATGCGATGGGCCACATCTTCGGCCCTCTTGGGCACCGGTTGCCAGTTCACCGTATCTTCCAGCGCAATGATCGCAGCCCAGGTGGCACCCCAGCCATTGGGGTCGGACGAATGCGCCATATCCAGATAAGTGTTTTGCGCCGGGCACATCACCACATCATGGCCCATCCGCGCCGCGTCGATCCCCGGCCCCTGCCCGGTCCAGGAAAACAGCAGGGCATTGCTGCCGATGCCGCCCTGACAGCCCTTTGCCGCCTCTTCCCAGGCGGCCGACCGGATGCCGCGCGCCGCCAGAAACTGCGCCAGCCGGTGCATCATCCAGCCCTGCACGTCATCCTGATCGGTCAGGCCCTGTGCCGCCTTTAGCCGGTCGACCGCAGGCGAGGTTTCCCAGGCTTGGGGGGGCATTTCATCACAGCCCAGATGCAGGATATTTATCGGAAATCGGCTGGCCACTTCCAGCGCAAGCGGCTCTATCAAGGCCCAGGTCGCCTCCAGCGCCGGATTGATGATGTTTTCCCGGTAGCCCTGAATGCTGATTTCCTGCCCCCGGTTGTCTTCAGGATCGCGCAGGCCGGGAATGGTGCGGTTGATGGCAAAGCCATGGGCGGGAACCTCGATCTCCGGCAGCACCTGAATATGCAGCGCTGCGGCGCGGTCGAGCACCTGCGCCACATCGGCGCGGGAATAGCTGCCACCGGACCGGATACCGCCGCCGAATACGCCGGGCACCGCACAGCCTTCGCCGCGAAACGCCGAATTGCGCCACAGGGCGGGGGCGCAATCGACCTCCAGCCGGAACGCCTCGTCATCGGCAAAGTGCCAGTGAAAGCGGTTAAGCTTGCACAGCGCCATCAGGTCCAGCAGGCGCAGGATCGTGGCGGGTTGGTAGTAGTGCCGGGCACAGTCGAGGTG
>JAYTDA010000396.1:0-2000 GCA_043736155.1 Paracoccaceae bacterium
CACGATATCTTTATCCGACCGCCCGGAGCTTTGTTCGGCGACCTGCTGACGCAGCCGACCCGGTGTGGCGGCCTTGGCCTGGGCAGCGTCATCACCAGCGCGCCGTTTCTGGGCACGATCATCGGTATCGTGGTGTTGATGAGCGTCAGGGGGACTCGGCCGACAGTCGTTCGGCCACAAGTTCGTTGACGATCAAAACGGTCGGCCGCAGCAGACGCAGCGCGGCGCGGATAACCGTCAGCTTGTGCCAGCCCCCCGAGGCCAGCACGATCTGACGCGTGCCGCGCAGGGCGGTCGGGTTGATGGCGATCACTCGGTCGTTGACCGGATGGTCGATCACGTTGCCTTCGGCGTCGACGAAATGGCACAAGAGGTCGCCGACCGCGCCCGCCCGCTCCAGCGAGGCGATCTCGTCGCGGGTCAGCAGGCCGTATTCCGAGAACACCGAATGCGGCGTCAGGTCGCCGACCGACACCACCGCCATGTCCAGCGACCGGGCGCGGGTGAACACCTCAGCGATGCCGGGGTGATCCAGCAGCGCATCACGGGTGCGTTTTTCGGGGGCATAGACGGGGGCCGCAAGCATGTAGCATTCCGCCCCCAGCCGGTCGGCCACGCGCCAGGCGAATTCCGACGGGTTGATCTCGCTGACCCGCGTCAGGCCGCCCAGCATCGCCAGCACCCGCACCCCGTCCGCCGCGCGCGGCTGGATCGAGGCGACGCCGCTGTTCAGCGTCTTGCCCCAGCCAAGCCCGATGGTCATGTTGGGGGTAACCGCCTCGGACAGGTAGGCCCCGACGGCGGCCCCGATGATGCTGCGGAGGTGTTGTGGGTCCTGCGGTTCGGGCACGACGATCGCGCGGGTCAGGGCCCAGCGTTGTTCCAGCAACCGTTCCAGTTCTATGCAGCGCGACAGGCGGGTGGTGACGCGGATCTGCACGGTGCCGTCGCGGCGGGCTGCGGCGAGGATGCGAAGCACGCGTGACCGGTTCATGCCGACAAGGGTCGCGACCTGATCCTGGGTCAGACCTTCTACATAATAAAGCGAGGCGATGCGCGTCTTGACGTCCTCTGATACATCGGCTTCGCTCACACTGCCCCTCCGTGCTGTGCGCGGCCCGGCCCGCGTTGATGCCAACACATTGAAAGGTTCGCGGCGGGTCTGCGAACAGATGCCTGCCGCCGGATCGGTCCGATTCCGGAATTCACGCGGCCCGCACCGCACAAGTCTGCATGAATGCCAGCGTTTCGGGCAGCGACACTACCCCGGCCTGACTTCCGAGGCCAGTGGCGTTCAGCGCCGAAGATGCCTGCGCGAGACGCACCGAATCCTGCGGTGACAGACCGTTCAGCAGACCGGCAGCAAAGCCCGCGTTGAACACGTCGCCGCATCCGCAGGTGCAGCGCACGTCGACAGCAAAGGCCGGGATTCGGAAGGTCAGGCCGGTGCGGTCGCAGTAATAGGCCCCGTCCGCCCCGAGGGTAAAGACGCAGGCTCCGGCGCCGCGCGCCAAAAAGAACGCCGCCATCTCGTCAAGGTCGGTCAGCCCGGTCAGCGCCTGCGCCTCTTCCACCGAAGGGATGAAATAGTCGGTATAAGGCAGCACGGCGTCGACATCGGGCAGATCACCGGCTGATCCGGCAAACACATCAACCGTGGTGATACAACCGCGCGCCTTGGCGTGGGCCATCAGGGCGGCATTGCGCGGGCCGTCCATCGCATCCATCAGCCCGACGCCGCCCATGTGGAACACGCGGGTGTCGGTGATGCGGTCGAACTCGGTGGGCGGCACGACGAAGTGCCCGGTGGCCCCCTTGACGTGCAGGGCCGGACGCGATCCGTCGCGCCGCGTCAGCACTATTGACGACGAGGTGGGCACCCCCGGCAGGCGTTGAAGACCCGAGGTGTCGATGCCGAATTCGGCCAGCCGGCTGACGGACCAGTCGCCCATCATGTCGCAGCCGTAGCCGCCGACGGCCAGCGTGGTGAGCCCGAGTTT
>JAYTDA010000397.1:0-4397 GCA_043736155.1 Paracoccaceae bacterium
AACCCAGATCGTCACCGGCCCCGGCCTGATGCTGATGGGGGTGCAAACCATGCAGATCCTTGATGAAGCCATCAAGAACGGCAATCTGGTCGAGCGGACCTTTGACTATTACGCCACCGACAATGACGGCAATCTCTGGTACTTTGGCGAAGACGTCACCAACTACCGCTATGACGATGCCGGGGTATTCACCGGCACCGACAGCAAATCGGCCTGGCGTTCCGGGGTGAACGGGGCGGTACCCGGGATTTCCGTCGCAGCCGATCCGGTGGTGGGCCTTTCGCTGTTCCAGGAACAGGCCGAGGCAGATGGCGCCATGGACTATTTCGAGGTGCTGGATACCAATGCCACCGTCACCGGCCCGGCGGGCACTTTTACCGGCGTGTTGAAAACCTTTGAAGGCAGCACCAGCGAACCCGATCTGCGCGAATTCAAGTTCTACGCCAAAGGTGTCGGGTTCGTGCGCACCGAAGAAGAGCTGTCAGAGGCGCTGGACAACCCGAAAATGGTGACGGAAGTGCAACCATGAACCGTATCACACTGAACCTGCTCGCATCCTCGGCGCTGATCCTGTCGCCGTTCGCAGCCTTCGCCGCTGACGCGGTGGTCCCGACCTTCGAACTTGCCAATTTCGCCTCACCGGTCACCAACGACTATTTTCCGATGGTGCCCGGCACGGTCAGCACCCTGACCGGCACGATCAAGGCCGACGGCGGCGAGGCTCCCTTTACCCTGGTGCGCACCATTGAGGGGCCGGGGCCGGTATTGCTGGGGGTGCAAACCACCGCGATCCGCGATGATGAGACAGTAGGCGGGCTGTTGATGGAACGGTCGGTCGATTACTATGCCACCGATAATCAAGGAGCGGTGTGGTATTTCGGCGAGGATGTCACCGCCTATGACTATGACGACGCAGGCAAGCTGGTGGCGGAAAAACAGGCACCTTCCTGGACCGCCGGGGTCGATGGCGCTGCGCCGGGCATCGTGATCGAGGCCGAGCCGGTGTTGGGCAAGGCGCTGTTCCGGGCGAATGCTCCAGCGGCAAAAGAGACGGAATATTCGGTGGTCGAGGCCTTGGGTGATCTGGTCTTGGTCTATACCGAAAGCACCGCCGACCCCGATCTGCGCGAACGCAGCAGCTATGCCAGGGGGGTCGGGCTGGTGGCGACCGAAGAGGATCTGTCACCCGCCAAGGACAATCCGGCGATCAGCGCCAAGCTGTAACCCTGACCTGTGATGGACGTGGGTAACACCCCCACCCAACCCTCCCCCGCGCAAAGCGGGAGAGGGCTTTGGGTGGCTTTGGTGTCGCGCTCAGTTCAACAGCTCGGCATGGCGCATCGCGGCATCGATCCGGGCCTTGGTGCTGTCGAGCAACCCGGTCAGCGGCAGCCGCACCTCATCCGAACACAGACCCAGCTTCCACAGGCCGTATTTCGCCCCTGCCAGCCCCGGCTCGATGAAGATCGCCTCGTGCAGCGGCATCAGCCGGTCCTGATACTCCAGTGCCTTGGTGTAATCACCTGCCAGGGTCGCGATCTGGAACTCGGCACAGAGCTTCGGCGCCACATTGGCTGTCACCGAAATGCAGCCCACCCCGCCATGGGCATTGAACCCCAGGGCGGTGGCATCTTCGCCCGACAGCTGAATGAAATCCGCGCCACAGCTCAGGCGCTGCTGACTGACGCGTTCAATCTTGCCGGTGGCATCCTTGACCCCGATGATACGGGGCAGCTTTGCCAGTTCGCCCATGGTGTCGGGCAGCATATCCACCACCGACCGGCCGGGGATGTTGTAGATCACGATCGGCAGGTCGCAGCAGTCGTGCAGTGCTGTGTAATGCGCGATCAACCCGCGCTGGGTCGGCTTGTTGTAATAGGGTGTGACCACCAGCGCCGCAGTGGCACCAACCTTCTGCGCATGGCGGATCAGGTCGATCCCTTCGGCGGTGTTGTTCGACCCCGCCCCGGCAATCACCGGCAGGCGCCCTGCGGCGGCCTTGACCACCGCCTCGATCACCGCGCCATGTTCGGCATGGCTGAGCGTCGGGCTTTCGCCGGTGGTCCCCACCGGCACCAGCCCGTGCGAGCCCTGCGCCACATGCCAATCGACCAGCTGTTTGAGCGTATCAAAATCGACTGAGCCGTTCTTGAACGGCGTCACCAGGGCTGGAATCGACCCTTTGAACATGACACGCTCCTCTGGTTGGCAATCGGCGGAATCGCCGGTGCAGGCGGGCTATATCCGCCTCGCAAGCCATTGCCAAGTTTGCACTTGCGGTGGATGGCATGGTACCAGTGATGGGACCGTCGCTGCTGCGGTGCAGCGACGCGGACCGAAAGGGGCTTGGGTGATCCGATACCTGACTGTTGTGCTGTGGCTGCTGGTCTGGGCCGCACCGGCATCGCCGCAATCCACCGTTGACGCCAGCGCGGCATTGGCGGCGGCGATGAAACAGGTGGTGCGGCAGGATTGGCCCGCCGCGGCGGCTGCGGTGCAGGATGCCGGGCCGGTGGCGCGCGATATCGTCGAATGGCACCGGTTGCGCGCGGGGCAGGGGCAGGCCACCGACTTCACCGGCTTTGTCGCCCGCCGCCCCGATTGGCCCGGGCTGCCGCTGCTGCTGGAAAAGGGCGAACCCGTGGTGGCAGCGGCGGGGGACAGCGCCATCATCGACTATTTCGCCGGTCATGCCCCTGAAACCGGGGTTGGTGCGCTGGCACTGGCGCGGGCCTATCGCGCCACCGGGCAAGTGGTATTGGCCGAGGCAGAGGCGGAACGGGCCTGGACCGATCTGGCGCTGCAGGAACCACAACACCGGGCCTTTGTCGCCGAATTTGGCGCTGTGCTGGCCCCGCTGCACACCCGGCGGCTGGATGCGATGATCTGGGCCGGGCAGCTGGGCTCTGCCCGGCTGATGCTGCCGCTGGTCCCAGCCGACTGGCGGGCATCG
This sequence comes from Paracoccaceae bacterium, assembly GCA_043736155.1. GTDB lineage: Bacteria > Pseudomonadota > Alphaproteobacteria > Rhodobacterales > Rhodobacteraceae > JANNRR01. The sequence continues at coordinate 2,954 of JAYTDA010000397.1, forward strand.
GCGGCGGCGCGGCTGGCGCTGCTGTCGGATCAGGACGGCGTCGATGCGCTGATCGCCGCTGTTCCCGCCGATTTCAGCAAGGGGGCCGGGCTGGCCCATGCCCGGTTTGCCTGGCGGATGGAGCGCCGCCGGCTGGACGAAGCCGCCGAGCTGATGCTGGAACGCAGCACCTCGGCCATTGGGTTGGGCCAACCCACCGCCTGGGCCGATGCCCGCGCCCTGCTGGTGCGCCGCGACCTGCGCGAGGGGCAGCCGTCGCGCGCCTACGCGCTGGCGTCACAGCACCATCTGGACGCCGCAGCCGACACTGCCGGCTATGCCGATCTGGAGTTTCTGGCGGGCTATGTCGCGCTGCAACGGCTGGCCGATCCTGAAACCGCACTCCGGCATTTCCGGAACCTGGCGCAGGCGGCAAAATCCGAAATCACCCGTGGCCGGGCCGGTTATTGGCAAGGCCGCGCCCAAGAGGCTTTGGGCAATGCCGAAGCCGCCCGCGCCGCTTATGCCAAAGCTGCGCGCCACCAGACCGGGTTTTACGGGTTGTTGGCGGCGGACCGTGCCGGGTTGCCAATGGATCCTGTGCTTGCAGGCACAGAGACTTACCCGGATTGGTCCACCGCCGCCTTTCTGCAATCCCCGGTGTTGCAAGCGGCACTGTTGTTGCAAAAGGCGGGGTCGCGCAGCCTGTCGGCACGGTTCTTTCTGCAACTGGCCGAAAGTCTGGGGCCGGTCGAACTGGGGCAACTGGCCGACCTGGCGCTGTCGCTGAACGAGCCCTATATCGCGCTGAAAATCGCCAAACAGGCGGCGGATCAGGCAGGGGTGATCCTGCAGCGCGCCTATTACCCGGTGACCGGGCTGGCCAGACTGGATTTGCCGGTACCGACCGAACTGGCTCTGGCGATTGCCCGGCGGGAAAGCGAGTTTGACGAAGGCGCGCTGTCCGCTGCCGGGGCACAGGGGCTGATGCAGGTGATGCCTGCCACCGCCAAACTGGTGGCGCCCCGCGCCGGGCTGGAATATCTGCCCGACAGGATGCGCAGCGACGGCACTTACAATGCCCGGCTGGGGGCAACCTATCTGGCGCAGCTGCGGTCTGAATTCGGGTCTTCGGTGGCTCTGGTGGCAGCAGGCTATAACGCCGGGCCGGGGCGGCCGCGCAAATGGGTGGTGGATTTCGGCGACCCGCGCCAGCCGGGGGTGGACCCGGTGGACTGGATCGAGGCAATTCCCTTTACCGAAACACGGACCTATGTGATGCGGGTGGCGGAATCGATGGTGATCTACCGCGCCAGGCTGGCGGGGGCAGCGGTTGATATCGGGATGGAAAGGCTGCTGAAGGGCAGGTAGCCATCAGTATTGGGGTCAAGGTTTTTCTAGTGTCCAAAGCCTGTTTTCGGTGACGAGAGTGTTGGCGAGGGAGATGAGTTTTCGCAGTGTTGCG
>JAYTDA010000398.1:0-2711 GCA_043736155.1 Paracoccaceae bacterium
CGCGATCACCTCGGCGATAGGGCCCACCAGATAATGCGCCAGATCGACCACATGCGTGCCGATATCGCCAACTGCGCCGGAGCCTGCAATCTTTTTCTGAAAGCGCCACGACAGCGGGCCATTTTCATCTGCTGACCAGTCCTGCAGATAGGTGCCACGGAAGTTCAGAATTTTGCCGATGCGGCCTTCGTCGATGAATTTCTTGGCCAGCGCCACGGCGGGCGTGCGGCGATAGTTGAAGGCGACCATGTGGATGATACCAGCGGCCTTCGCCGCATCGGTCATCGCGCGAGCCTCTTCCACGGTGCGCGCAAGGGGTTTTTCGCAAATGATGTGCTTGCCCGCTTTTGCCGCCGCGATGGCAATCTCGGCATGGACGTTGTTGGGCGTGCAGATATCGACCACGTCGATATCCGGGCGGTTTACCACGGCACGCCAGTCGCTGCTGGCCTCGTCAAAACCGAACCGACGACGGGCCTCGTCGGCGGCCCCGTCGGTGATATCGACCACCACCTTACGGTACGGAATGGCCGGTGCGGGCCAGAAGAACATCGGCATCGATGCATAAGCCATGGCATGCGCCTTGCCCATGAACCCGCCGCCGATCATGGCAACGTTCATCACTTTAGTCATTTTCGGTCTCCATTTCTGGGAGAGAGCCTTCGGGCGGGCGGGGAGCAAACTGCCGGACCGACTGCTCTGGTTTCGCGCGGGGATGGTCCCCGCGCGTCAGGGGTCACTGCATCATGGCCTTGATGTTGTCGGTTGCTTCGGTGGAATAGACTTGTGTCCAGGCCTCCAGCAAATTGTCTTTGCTGACGGGAAGTGCTGGCAAGGCGACAAAGGCCGGGGCCTCTTTGCCCAGCAGCGCATAACCAGCCAGCTTGGCCTCGACCACGCCCGCATCATAAGGACGCTGCGCGCCAAGACCCTTGATGAAGCCGCCCTGCGCCATGCTGATCGCCACGTTTTCACCAAGGTCAACGGTGGTGATGATCAGATCATCGCGGCCAGCAGCGCGCGCGGCGGCGATCACGCCCTCGGCGGGCACATCCCAGACCGCCCAGATGCCCTTGATCGAGGGGTTCGAAGTCAGCATCGCCCCAGCAGCCTTTTCCCCGTCACCCGAGAAATCCGGTCCGCCGATGCCCTGTTCGTCCACGATCTTGATGTTCGGATAATCGCTGGCAATGGTGGCTTTAAAAGCATCATAGCGCTGCTTGGTCACGAAGAAATCGGCGGCATGGAAGACCAGACCGATATCCCCACCATCCGGCCCCAACGCCTTGGCCATCAGATGTGCCGACGCGACGCCATTGCCATAGTTGTCCGCCGAGACGACCGAGACATAGTCTTTGCCAGCAACAAAGCCCGCCGGCACGTTGTCCATGAACACAAGCTTTGCACCCGCTTCGCCAGCGGCCCGGTAAGCGGCTGCGGTCGCGGTGGGATCAGTGGGGATCGACACGATGATGTCGGGCGCTTGCGCCATGATGGTTTCCAGATCGCTGACCTGCTTTTCGGGTTTGAAGCCCGCATCGGTCACCGCGATCACCTCGATGCCCATGGCGGTGAACTGCGTTTGCAACCCGTTGATCTGGGCGCGGGACCAGTCGTTGCCGCCGTAGTGCATGACGATTGCGGCGGTGGCCCCCATCTCTTTGATCTTGGCCAGTTCCTCGTCGGTCAGAACGACTGTCGAGGGGGCCGAGGGGTCTTCGCCATTCGGGCCTTTTGACAGCACGGTTTCCTGCAATGCGGCCAAGGCAGTATCAGGGTCGGCAAAAGCGGGGGCATTCAGCCCCATAACCAGCGCAAGCGCGGTGGCCGAGCCCATAAGAGCACGTCTGGTAATCATGATGTCTTCCTCCCGGAAAGATGTGGGGTTGCCCCCGATAAAGGACTTGCGGGTTAGCCCGCCAAGGCCCGGTTCAGATAGTTACGACTGATCCGCGCCCCGTCGGCAGGGTCGGCCCAAGCGTCAAGTTCAGTGCAAACCCAGCCCGCAAAGCCCACGTCCTTCATCGCCTGAAGAATGGCATCGGTGGGCACGTCGCCGCGATCAAGCGGGGTAAAGGCGAAGGGCTGTTTCTGAAACCCTTTCAGATGCACATACGAGATGCGCTTCGCGTGATCGCGGATCAGCTGCGCAGGATCGCCGCCGGCAGCAGCCAGATGCGCCGTGTCAGGGCAAAAGTCGATTGCGGTCAGATCGAAGATCTTGGCAACCTCGGCCGGACCCTCGACGATGGTGGACAAGTGCGGGTGATAATGCGCGCGCAAAGACCGGGCATCGGCAATCGCCTTGACCCGGTCCAGCGCCGCGCCCAGCTTGTGATAATCCGTCTCGCGCACTCCATCGAACCGCTTCGCCCCACCCCCCACCACCAGATGCGGCGCACCCAGTTCGGCGGCACGGTCGGCGGCGCGAGTTACACGGGCCAGTTCTTCGGGCAGGATATCGTCAAAGATAAAGTTTCCACCGGCATAGGCAGCAACCAGCGCCAGCCCGTTGTCGGCCAGAAGGCTACGCATCGCCGCAGCACTGTAATCCAGCAGGTTGCCGTCAAACAGCTCAACACCTTCATAACCAGCCGCCGCGATATCGGCACAAGCGCGGTCCATCGCCCCAAAGGTACGATAGCTGAGTTCGGTGATCGAGGTGACCCCCACGGCGTTGCCGCCAAGCTGCCCCCAGCAATTGGCGTGAT
>JAYTDA010000399.1:0-8685 GCA_043736155.1 Paracoccaceae bacterium
CTGCGGCTGGCGTTGCTGCCAAAGGATGCCGCCGATGCCCGCCCCGCCATTCTGGAAATCCGCCCCGGCACCGGCGGCGAAGAGGCGGCGCTGTTTGCCGCCGATCTCTTGCGGATGTACCAGCGCCATGCCGAGACCCAAGGCTGGCAGTTCCAGATCGTGGAACAGCAGGATACCGAACTGGGCGGCATCAGGGAAGTGATCGCCAACGTGCAGGGCCAGGGGGTGTTTGCCCGGCTGAAATACGAATCCGGGGTGCACCGGGTGCAGCGGGTGCCCTCGACCGAAGCCTCGGGCCGCATTCATACATCGGCGGCAACCGTCGCCGTGTTGCCCGAGGCGGCGGAGGTGGATCTGGCGATTCCCGCCACCGATCTGCGGATCGACACCATGCGCGCCTCGGGTGCCGGCGGCCAGCATGTGAACACCACCGATTCAGCGGTGCGCATCACCCATCTGCCCACCGGGATCATGGTGACCTCGGCGCAGAAAAGCCAGCACCGCAACCGCGAAATTGCCATGCAGGTGCTGCGCGCCCGGCTTTATGACATGGAACGCAGCCGGGTTGATGCCGAACGCTCGGCCGACCGCAAAAGCCAGGTGGGGTCCGGGGACCGGTCTGAACGCATCCGCACCTACAATTTCCCGCAAGGGCGGATGACCGACCACCGGATCAACCTGACGCTGTATCGGCTGGATGCCATTCTGCAAGGCGATCTGACCGAGGTGATCGACGCCCTGGCCGCCAATGATCAGGCCGCCAAACTGGCCGAGATGGAGGCATGAGGGCGCAGGATGCCTTGCCCGCCGCGATCCGCCGCCTGACCGCTGCCGGGGTGCAGGGTGCCGCCCGCGATGCCCGCTGCCTGCTGGCCCATGCGATGCGGCTGCCCGCCGACCGCATGACCCTGCATCTGGGCGATGCCTTGACCTCGGACGACATCGCCCGGTTCGATCATGCCATCGCCGCCCGTGCCGACCGCCAGCCGGTCAGCCAGATCGTGGGCTACCGCGACTTCTTTGGGCGCGCGTTCCGGGTGACCCCCGATGTGCTGGACCCACGCCCCGAAACCGAGGTGCTGGTGCTGGCGGCGCTGGCGGCGCCCTTTGCCCGGGTATTGGATCTGGGCACCGGATCGGGCTGCATCCTGTTGTCGCTGCTGGCGGAACGCCAGGATGCCACCGGGCTTGGCACCGACCTGTCGGAACCGGCGCTGGCGGTGGCGCGCGGCAATGCCCACCGGTTCGGGCTGGAGGCGCGCGCCAGTTTTCAGCGCGGGGACTGGTATGACGCGGTTGCACCGCAGGGGCCGTTTGACCTGATCGTCAGCAACCCGCCCTATATTGCCGAGGCCGACATGGCGGGCCTGTCGCCGGAAGTCCGCAACTGGGAGCCGCATCTGGCGCTGACCCCAGGTGGCGACGGGCTGGGCGCTTACCGCATTCTGGCACAGCGGGCACACAGCCATCTGGCACCCGGGGGGCGGCTGATGGTGGAGGTCGGGCCAACCCAGGGGCAGGCAGTGACAGCGCTGTGGCTGGGCGCCGGATTGACCGCTGTGGCCATTTTGCCCGACCTTGACGGCCGCGACCGGGTTGTGGTGGGCTTTGCCAATTGAAATGGTGGTTTTGTCGCAATTGTGCGGTGAAATCCTGGTGTGGTGCGGAAGATTCTGCTTGTCAGCGGGCCAGCACCATGCTTTAGCACCATCAGTGCGTGTGACGGACAACCTCGCTGCACCATTAACCGCCCGAACCGAGCAATTGAGACGCGTCCATTCATGGCGCATGAGTTCGGGCAAAGCCACACCAGGGCTGGAACAAAGCAAACCATGAGATCATCCAAGCAACGCTCGCGTGCGAAACCGAACCGCCCCCGGACCATGGGCAACATCGTCAACCGGGTGTTTGACAGTTCGGGGCCAGAGGGCAAAGTGCGCGGCACGCCACAGCAGATCATTGAAAAGTACCAGTTTCTGGCGCGCGATGCCCAGCTGAGCAACGACCGCGTGGCTTACGAGAATTTCTTGCAGCATTCCGAGCATTACACCCGCATGCTGGGTGAAGCGACCCGCGAGCTGCAACGCGAAGCCGATGAGCGCCGCGACAGTCAGGGCCAGCCGCGGGGCGGCGACCCATCCGACATGCGCTATGATGGCCAACCCCGCGATGCCCAGTTTCGGGAAGACCGCGACGACGACGGCGGCGACGCCGACCCCTATGTCGATGCGCCGCGTCCGCAACAAAACAGCCAGCCGCGCCCGCAGCACCAGCCGCGCCCGCAACAGCTGCGCACCGATCAGGAGCGGTTCCAGCCCGATCGGTCAGGCGACCGCAACGGTGACCGCCAGCCCGACCGCAACGGCGACCGCCAGCCGGACCGCAACGGTGACCGCCAGCCGGACCGCAATGGCGACCGCCAGCCCGACCGCAACGGTGACCGCCAGCCCGACCGCAACGGCGACCGCCAACCGCAAGAGCGCCAGCCGGACCGCCAACCGCAAGAGCGCCAACCGCAAGAGCGCCAACCGCGCGAGCGCCCGTCGCACCCGCGCCCGGTTGTCGACCGGACCGGCGAACTGCCCGCCTTCATTTCGGCGCCCTTGCCAAAGACCGACCGCCCGCTGCCGGATCGCCCACCGCTGCCGGATCGCCCACCGCTGCCGGATCGTTCGCCGCTGGCGGATGTGATCGAACTGGATGATGACCGCGACCGCGACACCGACAGCGGCCTGGTGGAAACGCCGGAAATGCCGTCGGATGAAAATCCGGCCCTCAAGGCCGCCAGCCGCAAGCGGACCCCGCGCAAACCCAAGCCTGAAGCGGCGGCGGCCGTCGATGCCCCAAGTGGGTCAGAGCCGGAAAACGCCGCTGAATAGACCCCTGATGCTGAACTGAACACAGGGCGCGGGTTTCCGCGCCCTGTGTCATATCTTGCCTTGCCGGGTGCCGGTCTGGATCACAAAAGCGACAGGATCCGATCCGCCTCGGTTTCCGGCGTTGCCAATCTGGTGTGCTCCTCGCCCGGAAAGAACCGCGCCCTGGTGGCGGTGGCCATCGGGCCGGGTTCGGCAATCACGATCCTGGGGCCGACCTTGACGGTTTCGGCGGCCCAGCTGCGCACCAATGCCATCTGCGCCGCCTTGCTGGCACCATAGGCGCCAAAGAACTTGGCACCTGCACGCGGGTCATCAAGGAACAGCGCCGTGCCCCGGTCGGGTGCGGCCAGCAGCAGCGGTTCCACCATCGGGATCAGGCTGCCGGTTGCTCGGGCATTGGTGGCCAGTGACTTGTCCCAGTCCTTGGCGTCGATATGACCGGCGGGAGCCAGAGGGGCGGCGTGAATGGCGGTATGGGCCCACAGGGTCAGATGGCCCCAGCGGTCATGGACCGACCGGCACAGATGCCGCATCGCACCTTCGTCGGTGATGTCCATCGGGGCGAGTGTCAGCTTGCCTGCGCCCGGCTGGCGGCGCGATTGCACCAGATCATCCAGTTCTTCCAGCCCACCGACGGTGCGCGCCACCGCCACCACATGCCAGCCACGCGCCGCCAGTGCCGCCGCCAGGGCAAAGCCAAGCCCGCGTGAGGCACCGGTGACAAGGGCGATGGGGGGCGGGGTCGTGGCAGTCATTTCGGGTCATCCTTGTGAACTGGCGGGTCTATCGCACCGCCGGGCCACTTCGGCAAGGGCCGGATCACCGGGCAGCGCGCAGTGAACGCACGCATTGGATTGACGGGGGTAACGCGATGCGGAATAAGCATATCAACGGGGTAAAGGGGATAGACATGGTAACCACATCCATATTCGGGGCGGCCCTGGACGGGCGGACTTCGGCGGCAAAGCAGATGCTTGTTGTGTTGGGCGGCTCGGCACTGGTGGCGGTTGCCGCCCAGATTTCGGTGCCGTTCTATCCGGTGCCGATGACGCTGCAAACCCTGGCGGTGCTGCTGGTCGGGCTGACCTGCGGGGCGCGGCTTGGGGCGATGGCACTGATTGCCTATCTGATCGAAGGGGCGGCGGGTCTGCCGGTGTTTGCCGAATTCAAGAATGGCGTGGCTTTTGCCGGACCAACGGCGGGGTTCCTGGTAGGGTTTGTGATGATGGCGTTTCTGGCCGGGCTGGTGGTGGACCTTGGGGTGCGCCGCTTCCTGCCGCTGGCCGCTGCACTGATCGCGATTTCGGCGCTGCTCTATGTGCCGGGGGTTGCCTGGGCGATGCTGGCAGATGCCGCCTTTGGCTTTGACGCGGCCAAATGGGGTGCCGACAGCTTTGCGATGATCTGGCAATATTACATCAGCCCGTTTCTGGTCGGTGATAGTGTCAAGGCGGTGATGGCGGCACTGCTGGTTACCGGTGCCTGGGCGGCGCTGAAAAACCGCGCGGCCTGAACCAGTCGACTGAGAAAACCGAAACGCCGCTCCGGTCCGGGGCGGCGTTTTGCGTGGGTCAGCACCGCTGTGCTAGGTCAGCGCCCTGGCCTTGCCATAGCCCGCCGCCAGTTCCGCCAGACGCAGGTCAATGATCCGGTGCAGGATCGCATCGGTCAACGGCTGCTGCGGCGTAAACAGCACCCCGCTTTTCGAGGTTTTGAACCCGGCGGTTTCCGCCGCCATCAACGGCACCACCGACCCGGAAAACGGATAGATCCCGCAATGGCGGGCAAAGGCGGCAATGCCCACCACCACCGGCCCGCCCACGCCTTTGCGCCAGGCCGGCATCGCGTAAGAGATGCATTCAAACGCATCGGGCACCAGCGGCAGGATCCGCCGCCGCAGGTCGGCCAGCAGCGCCGCCTGATCCGGCGGCAGGGCTGCCAGATAAGCGGCAACCACTGGTGTCGGTGCACTCATTCGGCGGCCTTAAGCTCAAACCCCTCGGCGATCTTGTCGGATGGCAGCACCGGGTAATCCCCCGAAAAACAGGCATCGCAATATTGCGGCCGGTCGGGGTCACGCCCCGCCGCTTCACCGGCGGCCCGGTACAGCCCATCGAGCGAGATGAATTTCAGGCTGGTGACGCCGATGAAATCGCGCATTTCATCCTCGGACATCGTCGCCGCCAGCAACTTGCCGCGTTCGGGTGTATCGACACCGTAAAAACAGGGCCACGAGGTCGGCGGTGAGGCGATGCGAAAATGCACCTCGGCGGCACCCGCCTCCAGGATCATTTCGCGGATCTTGATCGAGGTGGTGCCGCGCACCACCGAATCGTCGACCAGCACCACCCGTTTGCCCTTGATCAGCGACCGGTTCACGTTCAGCTTCAGCCGGACCCCCATGTTGCGGATCTGTTCGGTCGGCTCGATGAAGGTGCGGCCCATATATTGGTTGCGGATGATCCCCATCGCATAGGGGATACCGGATTCCTGGCTGTAGCCGATGGCGGCAGGGGTGCCGCTGTCGGGCACCGGGCAGACCAGATCGGCGTCAACCGGGGCTTCGCGTGCCAGTTCCACCCCGATCTGGCGCCGGGTTTCATAAACCGACCGGCCGCCCAGGATCGAATCGGGACGCGAGAAATACACATGTTCAAAAATGCAGAACCGCGACTTCTTGCGTTCAAACGGCTGGAAAGACTGCACCTTGCCGCCTTCGATCACCACCATTTCGCCGGGTTCGATCTCGCGGATAAACGCGGCACCGATGATATCCAGCCCACAGGTTTCCGAGCTGAGCACCCAGCCATCGGTCAGTTTGCCCAGTACCAGCGGCCGCACCCCGAGGGCATCGCGCACCCCGATCAGTTTGGTCCGGGTCATCGCCACCACGGAAAACGCGCCTTCGACCCGGCGCAGCGCATCCTTCATCCGTTCCGAGATGTTTTTCTGAATCGAGCGCGCCATCAGATGAATGATGCATTCACTGTCAGATGACGATTGAAAGATCGACCCGCGCTCAATCAGTTCGCGGCGCAGCGCAGTGGCATTGGTCAGATTGCCATTATGGGCAATCGCCACACCGCCCATCGACAATTCACCAAAGAACGGCTGCACATCGCGGATCGCGGTGTTGCCTTTGGTGCCTGCGGTGGAATAGCGCACATGACCAATCGCCAGCGACCCCGGCAGGGTGTCCATCACCGCATGGTTGGTGAAATTGTCACGCACATAGCCAAAGCGGCGGGCAGAATTGAACCCGGACCCGGGGTCATAGCTGACAATCCCCCCCGCCTCTTGGCCCCGGTGCTGCAGGGCATGCATGCCAAGCGCCACGAAATTGGCGGCATCGGCCATGCCGATCACCCCGAATACGCCGCACTCTTCCTTGAGCTTGTCATCATCGAACGGATGGGCATGGAAAGGTTTGGTGGGTAGCTGACGCATTGCGTCTGAACCTCCGGGTCCTCGGGCAGCCGATTCCGCAGTGCTGCTGTTGACGGATGCTTTAGGGGGTTCAGCGGCCACTGTCCACGGGATGTTGCGTTGAACGGGCGGCGGTTCCGCGCATCCATTTTCTGTTCACAAATATCCCACGGGGGGTGCGGGGGTGTGAAACCCCCGCTTCTGTCGGCGATGCCCATCCCAACCCTAGTTCGACGGTTCCACCACCGCCGGTTCGCTCACCACCGCACCGCCGCAACTGGCCACCATCTCTTCGTAGCGCGCCACGATCCAGCCCGGGGCATCCGATGGCACCATCTGGTTCATCTTGTCCTGCATCGAGGCAAAGATCTGCGCGGTCCGGCTGTTATCGACCATCGGCACCGCTGCACCGGCAATGGCGCGGTCATAGACCAGCAGACCCACCGCCACCAGCACCAGCCCGCGCAACACACCAAACAGGAACCCCAGCCCCTGATCGAGGCCGCCCAGTACCGAGCGCTGCACCACCGAGGAAAACAGCGGGGTGAACAGCGACGCCACCACCAATGCCACGGCAAACACCGCGGCAAAGGCGGCAATCAGGCTCAATTCGCAGCTATCGCCCAGAAAATCGCCCAACACCGGAATCTCCCGAATCAGCGGCGCTGCCTGCCCGGCAAACATATAGGCCAGCACCGCCGCCGCGATCCAGCCGACAATCGCCATCACTTCGCGCACCAGCCCGCGCGAATAGGCCAATATGGCCGACAGCAGGATCAGGACTGCCACCCCGCCGTCGACAATGGTAAAATCCATGGCCTGCACTCCTGTGGGGGTCAGCCTGCCCCGAATATGTCCCCAACAAACGCCGCAAGGTCGGGCATCTGGCGCACCCGCATCCCGTCTTCGCCGCTGAACTTCGAACGGGCGGGCGCTATGGCCTGGGTAAAACCAAGTTTTTGCGCCTCTTTCAACCGGTTTTCGGTTTGGCCGACCGGTCGCAGCGCGCCAGACAGGCTTAGTTCCCCAAAAACCACGGTATCGGCGGGCAGCGCCACATCTTCGCGTGCCGACACCAGCGCCGCCGCCACCGCCAGATCGGCGGCGGGTTCGTTGATCCGGATACCGCCTGCGACGTTCAGATAGACATCGAGGCCGGTAAACGGGATGCCGCAGCGGCTTTCCAGCACGGCGAGGATCATCGCCAGCCGCCCGCCATCCCAGCCCACCACGGTGCGGCGCGGGGTGCCAAGCGGCGACGGAGCGACCAGCGCCTGAAACTCGACCAGCAGCGGCCTTGTCCCCTCGATCCCGGCGAACACCACCGAGCCTGCGGTGGGTTTGTCACGCTCCGACAGGAACAGGGCGGATGGGTTGGTCACCTGCGCCAACCCCGCCCCGGTCATCTCGAACACGCCGATTTCGTCGGCAGGGCCATAGCGGTTTTTCACCGCGCGCAGGATGCGGAACTGATGGCCGCGCTCGCCCTCAAAGTACAGCACGGTATCGACCATATGTTCGATCACGCGGGGGCCCGCGATCTGCCCCTCTTTGGTGACATGGCCGACCAGCACCACCGAGGTGCCGCGTTTCTTGGCAAAGTTCACCAGTTCGTGCGACGCGGCGCGGACCTGGGCCACCGATCCCGGCGCGCTTTCGACATTGTCGGCCCACATGGTCTGAATCGAATCGATCACCACCAGATCAGGGCGTTCGGCATCGAGCGTGGTCAGAATGTCGCGCAGGTTGGTTTCCGCCGCCAGTTTCACCGGCGCATCCGCCAGCCCCAGCCGTTGTGCCCGCATCCGCACCTGAGCCGATGCTTCCTCACCCGAGACATACAGGCATTTCAGTCCGGCCCGGGCAAAGGCGGCGATGGCTTGCAACAGCAGGGTGGATTTGCCGATGCCGGGGTCGCCGGCGAGCAGGATGGCGGAGCCGGGGACGAGGCCGCCGCCGAGCACGCGGTCCAGTTCGGCGATGCCGATGGGGGTGCGCGGGGGTGGGGCGGCTTCGCCGGCGAGGTCGACGAACTGGATGCGGCGGCCGGGGGCGGCGGGCTTGCCCTTGGCCAGGGTGGGGGTGGCCTGGACGACTTCCTCGATGATGGTGTTCCACTCGGCGCAGCTTTCGCAGCGCCCGGCCCATTTCGGGGCGACGGCGCCGCAGGACTGGCAGACGTAGCGGGCGGCGGGTTTGGCCATCAGAAGGGGGGTGCCGCGTCGGGGAACATCGCGCGTTCGACCAGGGCGCAGACGATGTGCGCGGCGGTGATGTGGACCTGCTGGATGATCGGGGTCCAGGTGGAGGGTGCGCGCAGGATGTGGTCGCAGAGCGGGGCCATTTTGCCGCCGCCCTGGCCGGCAAAGCCCAGCGTCAC
>JAYTDA010000400.1:0-10241 GCA_043736155.1 Paracoccaceae bacterium
CAACACTGCGAAAACTCATCTCCCTCGCCAACACTCTCGTCACCGAAAACAGGCTTTGGACACTAGAAAAACCTTGACCCCAATACTGATGGCTACGGGCGTCACGCCAGTGACGGGTCGATCACCTTGCAGGCGGCGACCAGCCCTTTGACCGCGTCAACCGACTTGTCCATCATCGCCTGTTCGTCGCGGTTCAGCTTGATATCGACGATCCGTTCAACCCCGCCGGCACCGATGATGGTCGGCACCCCGACATACATGCCTTTCAGACCAAAGGCACCGTCAACATGCGCGGCACAGGGCAGCAGCCGCTTTTGGTCCTTCAGATAGGCCTCAGCCATTTCCACCGCCGAAGTCGCAGGCGCGTAAAACGCCGACCCGGTTTTCAGCAACCCCACAATCTCGGCGCCGCCGTCACGGGTGCGCTGCACGATGGCATCGAGCTTTTCCTGCGTGGTCCAGCCCATCGCCACCAGATCGGGCAATGGAATGCCGCCAACGGTGGAATAGCGCACCAAGGGCACCATGGCATCGCCATGGCCACCCAGCACAAACCCGGTGACATCGCGCATCGACACCCCGAATTCCAGCGACAGGAAATGGCGGAACCGCGCGGAATCCAGCACCCCGGCCATGCCGACCACCTTGGCGTGCGGCAGACCGGAAAACTCGCGCAGCGCCCAGACCATCGCATCCAGGGGATTGGTGATGCAGATCACAAAGGCGTCGGGGGCGAACTTCTTGATCCCCTCTCCCACCGATTTCATCACTTTCAGGTTGATGCCCAGCAGGTCATCGCGGCTCATCCCCGGTTTGCGCGGGATACCGGCGGTGACAATGCAGACATCGGCGCGGCGGATATAGGCATAGTCGTTGGTGCCCGACATCCCGGCATCAAACCCGGCAACCGGCCCGGACTGGGCAATATCCAGCGATTTGCCCTGTGGCGTGCCTTCGGCGATGTCGAACATCACCACATCGCCCAGTTCCTTCAGCGCAATCAAATGGGCAAGTGTGCCGCCGATCTGTCCGGCACCGATCAGCGCGATCTTTGGTCTGGCCATGAGACTACTCCCTGTCTGTTGGCATATCGTGGTTCTTCAGGCTTTGGCGATGCCTAGACCTTCCGCAAGGCCCGTGCAAGGCCGCTGCACTGCGGCAATATCAGCTGCCGGGCTACCCCTTGTCGGATCATTGGGTTAAGGGGGCGCAAACAACAAGGAAAGCCACCTGCGCCTGCATCACGCAGCGCAGGAGGGGTCAACAGGCAAACCCGGCCGGGGAGCAGGTCATGGAAACCCATAATGCGCTGTTCTGGCTGGTGGCGACACTGGCTGCGATCGCGGTTGGCGCGTCCAAAGGCGGGTTGCCGCTGGTCGGCGTCCTGGCGACACCGATGCTGGCGCTGGTGCTGCCGCCGGTTATGGCCGCAGGGCTGCTGTTGCCGGTGTTTGTCGTCACCGACCTGTTCGGGCTTTATGCCTATCGCCGCCATTTCAACCTGCGTTTGCTGAAGATTCTGATCCCCGCCACCACCATCGGTGTCATCTTGGGATGGGCCACCGCCTCAACCGTGCCGGAATGGCTGGTGACCGGGCTGGTCGGGGTGATCGGCGTGGTCTTTACCCTGAACCTGTTGCTGCGCAAGCAGCCTGTGGGGCCGGGCAAACCGGCAAACCTGGCCCCCGGTCTGTTCTGGGGGGCCATTGCCGGTTTTACCAGTTTTGTCTCCCACACCGGTGGCCCGCCCTATCAGGTCTATGTCCTGCCGCTAAAGCTCGACAAGGCGCGCTTTGCCGGAACCACCACCATCCTGTTTGCCTATGTCAATGCCATCAAGCTGATCCCCTATTTTGCGTTGGGGCAACTCAACGTCGCCAATCTGAAAGTGGCAGCGGTGCTGATGGTACCGGGGGTACTGGCGGTGCTGGCTGGGGTGCAGATTGTGAAGGTGCTGCCGGAAAAGCTGTTCTTCAAGCTGGTGACATGGGCCTTGTTGGCGATTTCGCTGAAACTGATCTACGATGGCTTCATCGGCTGACGCGGCGTTGCGGGTGACAGCGCGCTGATGCCATACCATCCTGTGGCCAAAGCCATAGGATGCTGCATGACCCTCTATCCCCACCTGTTCGCGCCACTTGACCTTGGCCACATCACCCTGCCCAACCGCGCCCTGATGGGGTCGATGCATACCGGGTTGGAGGAGCATGGCGACTGGAACCGGGTGGCGGCGTTCTATGCCGCCCGGGCACGCGGCGGCGTGGCGCTGATGGTCACCGGCGGCATGGCACCGAACCGCGAAGGCGGAGTGTTTCCCGGGGCTGCGGGGCTGTTCACCGCGACAGATATCGCCAACCATGCCCGGGTCACGGCGCGGGTGCATGACGAAGGCGGCTTGATCGCCATGCAGATCCTGCATGCCGGGCGCTATGCCTATGGCAGGGAATGCGTCTCTGCCTCGGCGCTCAAATCGCCGATTTCGCCGTTTGCCCCCTGCGCGCTGGACGAAGCGGGGATAGAAAAGCAAATTGCCGATATCGTCACCGCCGCCATTCGCGCGCGCGAGGCCGGATATGACGGCGTCGAAGTGATGGGGTCCGAGGGTTACTTCCTCAACCAGTTCCTTGTGACCCTCACCAACCGCCGTACCGACCGCTGGGGTGGCGCTTACGACAACCGGATGCGGCTGCCGGTCGAAGTGGTGCGGCGGGTCCGCGCCGCCGTCGGCCCAAACTTCATCCTGATCTACCGGATTTCGCTGATCGACCTGATCCCCGATGGCTCGACATGGGAGGAGATCGCCACCCTTGCCCGCGCCATTCAGGCCGCAGGGGCCACCATGCTGAACACCGGTATCGGCTGGCATGAGGCCCGCATCCCCACCATCGCCACCTCGGTCCCCCGCCGCGCATTCGTCTGGCTGACCAAACGGCTGGCGGGCGAGGTTACCATCCCGGTCATCACCTCCAACCGCATCAACAGCCCCGAGGTGGCAGAGGCGGTACTGGCGGAGGGTGCGGCGCACATGGTGTCGATGGCGCGGCCTTTCCTCGCCGATGAAACCTTCATCGCCAAGGCGCGTACCGGCAAAGCCGCCACCATCGCCCCCTGCATCGCCTGCAATCAGGCCTGTCTGGACCATACATTCAGCGGCAAACTGGCGACTTGTCTGGTCAACCCGCGTGCCGCCAACGAAACCCTGCTGACCTATGACCCGACACCCAACCCCAAAACCATCGCGGTAGTCGGGGCTGGCCCTGCCGGTCTGTCGGCGGCGCTGGTGGCGGCGGAACGCGGGCACCATGTCATCCTGTTCGATGCCGCCGCCGGGATTGGCGGCCAGTTGAACCTGGCCAAACAAGTGCCGGGCAAGGAGGAGTTTCACGGCCTGATCGACTACTATACCACCATGCTGGACCAACACGGTGTCACACAGCGGCTGGGGACTACGGCGACAGCGGACCATGTCACCGGGTTTGACCATGTGATCGTGGCCACCGGGGTCACCGCGCGCAATCCCGGGATACCGGGGCAAGACAGCCCCCATGTGACAAGCTACATCGACATCCTGAACGGCAGCCACGTCGCCGGGCCCCGGGTCGCCGTCATCGGCGCGGGCGGCATCGGCTTTGATGTCGCGGAATATCTGGTGCATTCCGGCACAAGCCCGACCGAAGATCCGGACCTGTGGCGGCGCGAATGGGGGGTGGGCGATCCGGCGCAGACCCGGGGCGGTCTGGCAGCCGGGGGGCCGCAGCCGACACCCCCCGCCCGCCAGGTCACGCTGTTGCAGCGCAAGGCGGAAAAGCCGGGGCGGGGGTTGGCTAAAACCACCGGCTGGATTCACCGCGCCAGCCTGCAGATGAAGGGGGTGCGGATGCTGGGCGGGGTGAATTACGACCGCATCACCGCTGAAGGGCTGTGGATCAGCCACGGCCCCGCCTTTGAGAACCCTGAACTGATCGAAGCTGATACCATTGTCCTCTGCGCTGGCCAGATTTCCGCCCGAAGCCTTGCCGATGACCTGACGGCCCGGGGGATATCGCACCACGTCATCGGTGGTGCAGACCAGGCCACTGAACTGGATGCCAAGCGCGCCATTGATCAGGGGGCGCGGCTGGCGGCATCCCTGTAACCGCGTCACGAAAGGCGGGCGCACGAAAGGCGGGGGGCACGAAAGGCGGCGGGCACGGTTTTCCAGACTGTCCGGATTGCCGCTATCGCCCTGGTCTTGCCCGATATCCTGGTGTCATTTCCATTGCCAGACGAACCGTGCCGCTGGTGATGGATGCACCAGCGGCGCTGCCGCCCCGGCCCAACGATTCCTCCCTGCTTCGCGGAGACAGCCCGATGCGCTCAGCGCTGATCCTGGCCGCCATTGTCGCCCTGACGGTGGTTGGCGACTATTCTATCAAGGCGGCATCCCAACGTGATGGCGGGCTGTTCACCCGGGCGTTTCTGCTGGGGGCGCTGCTGTATGGCCTGCCGGCGATTGGCTGGTACTATCTGATGCAGGCCCACTCTCTGGCCGCCATTGGCGTGTTCTATTCCGCAGTAACGCTGCTGCTGCTGGCTGGCATGGGAACACTGGTTTTCAAGGAAAGTTTTGGCCTGCGCGAGGTGGTGGGCCTGTCGCTTGCCCTAGCGTCAGTGGGGGTGATGAGCCTGAAGAATTAAGGCGCGGTTGTTTCCCTGCCCCGAACGATCCGCAGCAATACCCTGATCTTGACGGTTCCGCCCCACAATCCTGCCTGAATTGGGCGCAATAACGGTTGGGTGACGTGCAGAGTTGTCAAAAGGTGCACAATGGATCGACTGACAGAGATGGAAGCTTTCGCCACGGTGGTGGACCAGGGCGGCTTTACCGATGCGGCAAAGAAGATGGGAATCTCAAAATCCGCCGTGTCCAAGCATGTCTCGGCACTGGAAGCGAGGTTGGGTGCACGGCTGTTGAACCGCACCACACGGCGGGTGTCGCCGACCGAAATCGGCCTGGCCTATTACGACCGTGCCCGCCGGGTTCTGAATGATGCAGGTGAGGCGGATGCGCTGGTCACCTCGATGCAAACCGCGCCAAGCGGGCTGTTGCGCATTTCGGTTGCCACCGACTTTGGCGTCAGCCTGCTGTCGCCGGTTCTGGGCGATTTTCTCACCGAATATCCCGACATCACCGTCAACATGGTGCTGAACAACCGCTATGTCGAACTGATCTCCGAAGGGTTCGATATGGCGATCCGCATCGGCGAGCTGGAAGACAGCACGCTGCGCGCCCGCAAACTGACCGAGGCGACCAAGCGGATGATCGCGGCACCGACCTATTTCCAGCGCTTTGGCCGCCCGGAAAAGATCGACGATCTGAATGATCACAAACTGCTGCATTATTCCAACCAGGCCAGCGGCAATGTCTGGAAACTGACCGCCCCTTCGGGTGAAAAGCGCCAGGTTCGTACCGCTGGCTGGCTGACCGTCAACGATGGCCAATCGCTGCTCAACGCCGCCATTTCCGGCCTTGGCATCGCCTATCTGCCCAGCTTTCTCTATTCCGATGCGATGAAACAGGGTCTGGTGCAAGAGGCGATTCCCGATCTGCCGGTCGAGGTGCAAGGCATCTATGCGGTCTATCCGCCGGGTCGCTTTACCCAGCCGAAGGTGCGGGCCTTCATCGACTTTCTGGCCGACCAGTTCGCCGACAAGGGACCGGATATCTGGTGATTTTCTGCCTGTCTGCCTGATACCAACGGCCCGCACCCCTGACTCGCAGCGAGTCGCAGCCGACGCCGGGACCGGGTCCAAGACCGATAGCTCTTGACCGAAACCGAGGCCCCCAAACTGACCGCCCCGGTATATGGGTGCCGACCTGAACCTGCCATCTGGCTGAGCGGGAAAAGACGATCCACTGGATCGTCCCGCTCACCGCGACCAAGGTGCCGCTGGACTGGTGGAGCACGAGATGACAGAGGGCAGTGCCTGCCCCGGCGAAGCGAAGCGCCCGCCCTGAGGGGGGGCAGGCGCTGCCCGGTCCTTTGAGGACCGGGGGTGACGCGGCGATGCTTCTCTGCGGCAGGCCCGATGGGGCCTGCCGGACGGAAGGCGGTTCCATCAAGGGTCCATCCGGGTCTAAGCAGTCTGCGGTCAACTCAAAGGGCCGTTGGTATGACTGAAGGTGCAACTCCCTACTGGGTCGAGGTCAAGACAACCTCGACCCTTCTGTTTTGCGCCCGCCCGGCTTCGGTCAGATTGCTGGAACGCGGCACCAGATAACCGACGCCCTGTGCGCTGACCTGGCCCCTTGCCACCGCCAGATCCCGCACCAGATGCGCCACCACCGAAGCCGCCCGGCGCTTTGACAGGGCGATGTTGCTCTCCAGCCCGCCAGAGGCATCGGTATGGCCCACCAGCACCACAGCCCGCGCCGGATTGGCGGCAAGGTAGTCCGCCAATGCCTTCAGCGAAGGGTAGTCGCCCGGCGCCAGCTCTGACGACCCGGTGCCAAAGCTCAGATCATCCAGCACCACCCGCCCGCCGCTTTCCAAGAGCGCCCCGGTTGGTCCGACAGCCGCCGCTTCGGTCGACAAGTCAGACCGCTGATTGTCCACCGGGTCCACCGGCGCCAGCTCTGGCAGGGACGGTGCCGGGGCCGCGGCGGTTCCGCCCGCCTGTGCCGCCGCCTGTGCCGCCGCCGGTGCCGCCGCTGCGACTTTTGTCACCCGAAACACCTGCACAAACCCGGTTTCCGAACTGCGGCTGACCAACAGGCTGACAAACTCCGCTGTGCCTCCCTGGTCTTTGCGCGCCGCCAGATAGCGGAAATCGCCCAGGTCCACATGCATTTCCGGTTCTGCCAGCACATTGGTGTCAAACCGGAAATCAAAACCGCCACAGCTGGCGGCATCGCATTCGAACAACACCTCGAACCCCTGCCTCACCAACTGTGCCCGCAGACCGGCCAAAAGTTGCAATGTGGTTGCCCCTGCCAGTGGCAGCCGATAGGCGCTTTGCCGGATCGCGCCTTCGGCCACCAGCACCGCGCCGCCAATTGCCCGCCACGGCCCGATCGGCATCAGGTAACTGCCCGGCACCTCCCGATGTTCCAGCGTCAGTTCCGCCGCACCGGCAAATCGCGGCTCGAACCCCTGTGCCGCCAACAGGCCCGGCCAGCCGATGGCCAGCGCCAGCAGCAGCCTTTTCAGCACCGGGGCATTCGCAACGGATCGCCGGATCTGCACCCTCAATTCACCTGTTCGGGCCACTTCGGGCTCATTTCTGCCGATAGTGGTATGTTCCCACAACCCCCATTCCAAGTGAAGCATAGAGATGGCGCGCCGGGCCGTTGGCTTCGGTCACCGCCAGCGCCAATTGGTCCGCCCCCTCGGAAAGTGCCCATTTGGCCGCCATTTTCACGATATTGGCGGCGGTTCCTTGCCGACGCAGCGCCGGTCGCACCTCCAGTGCATGCAAAAATGCGGCATCGGGGGTGGCAGCCACAAAGGCAACACCGGCGGCACGGCCCGAACTGCGCCCCAGTATCGCGGTTTTCGGCAGCGCCACCCGGTCCATCACCGCAAGGCGGGCGGGGCCAATGCCGCCCCCGGCCCAGATCTCCTTGGCGATTTCCAGCGGCGGCCAATGGGGAATTGCCGCGACCGACCCCAACGGCAATGCCGCCAGCGCGGCGGCGGCGGCGGCATAAATCACCACCGGGTCAACCAGCCGGTAGCCCCGCGCCGCCAACAAGGCATCCAGCCCGGCCTCTGTCGGGCGCAGCAAGAACAGTGGCTCTTGCCCCAGCGCCGCCATCGCGGCTTCCGCCACCCTCAGATCGGCCTCGAAAACGGCCCCGGTCGCCGAAGCGGCTGCCACCCGTTTGCCGCCACCGCCACCCTGCCGCACCATCCATGGGCCGATCAGCCGGCTGGCAACCGGTGGCCAGGTCGCCTCCATCGCGCCAACGGAGTCAGACAGCGCCACCGCTACCGCTGCCCATCCGGGAACAGCCGCGACAGCCTTGTCATCGCCTGATCCAGCCGCCCCTTGTCCTGCCCGCGGATCACCAGGTTGGTGCCATAGGCGCCATCCCTGACAAACGGATAGCTG
This sequence comes from Paracoccaceae bacterium, assembly GCA_043736155.1. GTDB lineage: Bacteria > Pseudomonadota > Alphaproteobacteria > Rhodobacterales > Rhodobacteraceae > JANNRR01. The sequence continues at coordinate 8,095 of JAYTDA010000400.1, forward strand.
CCGATCGACAGGTCGGGAAATTCGGCGGCCAGATCGCCCAGCGGCTTGGCAATCTCGCCTTCGCCCCGGTCAATCCGCAAGCTCTGGCTCAGCAGCGGCACACCGCCGGACAGGGTGGCCAGCAACCCTGCCACCATCGCCTGAAAGATATTGGGCACCCCGGCCATCACATGCACATTGCCGAGGCTAAATCCCGGGGCTGCGGAAATCGGGTTGTCGATCAGCCGCGCCGCCCCGGGTATCCGCGCCATCCGCAACCGCGCCGGGTTCAACGCCACCCCCGAGCGGGCATAATGCGCCGCCAGCACCGCGCGGGCATCGTCGCGGATCTCGATGGTGACACCAAAGGCGGCGGCAATCGCATCGGCGGTGATGTCGTCATGGGTGGGGCCGATGCCGCCCGAGGTGAAGACATGGTCATACTCGGCGCGCAGCGCGTTGACGGCGGCGACAATCGCTTCGTGCCGGTCAGACACGATCCGCACCTCGGCCAGATCGATGCCGACCTTGGTCAGTTCGCCGGCCAGATGATGCATGTTGGCATCGCGGGTGCGGCCCGACAGGATCTCATCGCCGATCACCAGCATCGCAGCAGTTGGGTTGGGCATCGCAAACCTCCGTGTTGTCCGACCCTATAGGCCAATCCTGGCCGCACCGAAACCTCGCCCCCCGTTTCCCCAGACAATTTGTTGCTGATTTCAGCTTGTTTTTCGCAAAAATACTCTGCGGGGGTGTGGGGGTGCAAAACCCCCACCGGCTTGTGCAGCAGACCGGCGGCACGGCCTTTTCCCGCAACGCCGGTGCAGCAGCTTGCGCAATCTGTGGCGCGCCCTCTGGCCAATCCACGCGATTTTCACTATCCAGTCGGGGTCAGTGAAAGGAGTCTCCGCTTGGAAGAAACCCGTGGCCGCCTGACCAAGGATGGTATCCGGATCCATGAAGCCGCCGATTTCGCCGGAATGCGCCGTGCGGGTCAGGTGGCGGCACAGGTTCTGGATGCGATGTCGCCGCTGGTGGTGCCGGGGGTCAGCACCGAGGAACTGGACCGCGTCATCACCGAAATGGTGGCGTCACTGGGGGCGCGGTCTGCTACCATCGGCTATCGCGGCTATCAGCATGCTTCGTGCATTTCGGTCAACCATGTGGTTTGCCACGGGATTCCCGGCCAGCCGATCCCCAAGGGCGCCAGTGAAACCGTGTCACGCGATCTGGAAAAGCGCCGGGCCAATGATCGATTGCTGGCGGGTGACATCCTCAATATCGACGTCACCGTCATCCTCGATGGCTGGTACGGCGACACCAGCCGGATGTATCTGGCCGGCGATCCGGCGCGGCGGTCGGAACGGCTGATCCAGGTGACGCATGACGCGCTGATGAAAGGGGTCGCCGCCGTGCGCCCGGGGGCCACCTTTGGCGATATCGGCCACGCGATTCAGACCTATGTCGAAGCCAACCGGATGGCGGTGGTGCGCGATTTCTGCGGCCATGGTCTGGGCCGGGTGTTTCATGCACCGCCGAACGTGCTGCATTATGGCCGCGCCGGATCGGGTGCGGTGCTGGAAGAGGGGATGTTTTTCACCATCGAACCGATGGTCAATCTTGGCCGTGCCGAAACCCGGGTGCTGGCCGATGACTGGACAGCGGTGACCCGCGACAAATCGCTGTCGGCGCAGTTTGAACATTCGGTCGGGGTGACCGCAACCGGGGTCGAGATCTTCACCCTGTCCCCGGCAGGTCTGTTTCACCCGACGTGACGGGGGAGAGTGTGTGCTTGCACGCATCAATCACCGATCCACCCCGTAGGTCGGGGTACACCCCGCCCTCGCCCCACTCACAAACCCATCTTCCCCCTGCGACCCATCCCCTTCCTGCGCCGCCGGTTTGAACCCGTCCACCCGCATGGGCAACCGATCCGCCCCGTAGGTCGGGGTACTCCCCGACTCCACCCCGTAGGTCGGGGTACACCCCGACTCCGCCCCGTAGGTCGGGGTACACCCCGCCCTCGCCCCGCTCACAGGTCCATCTTCCCCTGCGCGCCCCGTCCCCTTCCAGCGCCGCCGGTTTGAACCCGTCCACCCGCGCGAGTAGCCGCTGGCCGGGAACGCAACGCCGGTCATCTATGCCTTGTTTGAACCCGTCCACCCGCG
>JAYTDA010000401.1:0-29823 GCA_043736155.1 Paracoccaceae bacterium
CGGCCGCCCTCCCGCGCACGTCCCAAAACTAGCGAGTCATGGGACAACAGCAATATGCAAGGGTGCGTGATTTCACGCACCGTCAAGGCCGCATCAGACTTCGACAAAACATTGGAATCCGCCCCAGACCATCCGTTTGCCATCCATCACGTCGGTCTGCATCAGGTCCATGAAGGTCTTGTCCTTCATCGCGGCATCCATCACCGCATCCCGGTGGGCGCGGTCGCGAAACAGGATAGTGCTGAACACCACCTCTTCCCCGTCTTGCAACTGCACGGCGCGGGGAAACGAGGTCAACTCGCCATAGGGGGCATTGTCGGCCCGCGCCTCGATCACCGCCAAGGCGCCAAGCTGTTTCCAGATCGCGGCCCCTTGCCGGGCAATCGCGGCATATTCGGCGAAACGGGCCGACTTGACCGGCACCAGAAATCCTTCGACATACGACATTGCACACCTCCTCTGCTGCCCGCGCAGCCACAGGATACAACAGTCACTGCCTTGGCCGAAGGCAAATCTGGTACCCGACCCCGGCACAAAGGCGGCTGCATTCCGCGCATTCCCGCCAATGTGGGCATAAACTTTTGGCGTAGGCTTGCCGACGGGTCTGAACTCGGACCTTTGACGGGTTGAACCTGAGGGAAAATAGGGCGAAGGTCGGCGCAGTGCGTCTCCCTTGGTTCATGCGGCAGTGATTGGGCGGGATCGGTCCCGGCACATCAGATTTTCGCTCTGACCAGAGCCCAGACAGGTTTGTTCTGCCCCATGCTGAACTATATCAAGTCGCTCAACATCAGGCAAAAGCAGATGTTTCTGCTGGCGGTTGATGTTGTGGTGGTGCCGCTGGCCTATCTGTTCAGCTTTGTCATCCAGTTCAACACCGTCGATCTGATGCTGCCGGTCCGGCAGATTCTGCCGTTTGTGCCGGTTCTCTGTATGCTGGCGGCCGGGATTTCGCTGGTGCTGGGTATCCCGAAAATGCGGCTGAACGCCTATGACCTCAGCGGGGTGCAGAAAACCGCTATTTTCAGCCTGTTCATGACATCTGCCAGCTTCCTGCTGACCCAGGTCGCCGGGGCACCGTTCCCGTTTGGCGTGCATGTACTGTTTGGCGTGATGTGTTTCCTGTTGGCCAGCGGTGTCCGGATGATGCTGCTGAAGGTTGTGCTGGAACTGTACCGCAATTCGCAGCCACGCTGCCGGGTGCTGATCTATGGTGCCGGCACCACCGGGATGCAGCTGGCCTCGGCGCTGAAATCGCACAAGTCGATTGAGCCTGTGGCCTTTGTTGATGACAATGTGGCGATGCAGGGCATGACGGTGGCGGGGCTCAGGGTGCACCGGCCGGTCAGGATCAGTGAAATCGCGGCTGAAAAGAACATTGACCGGGTGCTGCTGGCGATGCCGTCGCTGTCGCAACCCAAGCAAAGCCAGATCGCCCGGCGGTTGCAGAAACTGGGGCTGGAGGTGCAGGCGCTGCCGTCGTTTGCTCAGCTGATCGGTGAAGAGGCGCTGGTCGATAAACTCAGCCCGGTGATGCCGCACCGCCTGCTGGGCCGCGCCCGGCTGGACCGTGAGATGCTTGGCGGTGCCGAGGTTTATGCCGGAAAATCGGTGCTGGTGTCGGGTGCCGGCGGGTCGATCGGGTCGGAACTCTGCCGCCAGCTCCTGGCCTGCCGCCCGCGACAGATCGTGCTGTTCGAACTGTCGGAACTGGCGCTTTATACCGTTGATCAGGACCTGCGGCCCTTGGCCGAAGAGGCTGGCACCGACTTGGTGGCGGTGCTGGGCTCAGTCACCGATCAACGGATCGTGCGCCGGGTGCTGACAGACTACCATATCGATGTGGTGCTGCATGCCGCCGCCTACAAACATGTGCCGCTGGTCGAACTGAACCCGCTGGTCGGCATGGCCAACAACGTGCTGGGCACCGCCACTTTGGCCCGCGAAGCGCGCGAAGTTGGGGTCAGCCGGTTCATTCTGGTGTCATCCGACAAGGCGGTGCGGCCGACCAACGTGATGGGGGCCAGCAAGCGGCTGGCCGAACTGGTGGTGCAGGATCTGGCGGCGCGTTCGCCGCTGACCGCCTTTGCCATGGTGCGGTTCGGCAATGTGCTGGGCTCGTCAGGCTCTGTGGTGCCGCTGTTTCAGGATCAGATCGCCCGGGGCGGTCCGGTCACCCTCACCCACCCCGATGTCACGCGCTATTTCATGACGGTGCAGGAGGCGGCGCGGCTGGTGCTGCTGGCCGGGTCCTACGCCAGTGGCGGCGAAGTTTATGTGCTGGATATGGGTCAGCCGGTGCTGATCCGCACTCTGGCGCGGCAAGTGATCGAGGCATCGGGCTATACCGTGCGCGATGAGGCCAACCCCGATGGCGATATCGAAATTTCGACCGTCGGCCTGCGCAATGGCGAAAAGCTGCATGAGGAATTGCTGATCGGCGAGGGTCTCTTGACCACGCCGCACCCAAAGATCCTCTGTGCCCAGGAAGAACGCCTGTCAGAGATCGAGGTCGCCTCGGCCCTGCGCGCGCTGCGTGCCGCTGTGGCGGTCGGCGACGCCGATGCCGCCCGCGCCGTCGCCGACCGCTGGGTCGAGGGGTATCAACCCGCCCGTAGCCCGGAGCGGATTCCGGGGGAGTAGGCCGGACCTGGAGTCTGTCACACGTTGACAGAAACGCCAAGCCGACTCTCTCCCCTTGATTTTCGCGTGTCTTGCGCCAAAACCGGATTCCACCCCGGATCGCGCCCGGGGCAGGCATTTTGTCGGGCACGCTTTAGCCCTTCCTTCTCAACTCATTTTCTGTTCCCAAATATCCTGGGGGTCCGGGGGCAAAGCCCCCGGTTTTCGTCCAGTACGGCACAGGGTCAATGCAACACCGCCGCCACCGGCTTTTCGCGGCGCGACGCCGCTACCCGGTCGCCGATCAGCAGGCCATCCGGCCCCGCCGTCACCGTGACCGTCGCACCATCCATCACATCGCCGCTCAGCAACATGCTGGCCAACGGGTCTTGCAACGCGCGCTGAATCACCCGCTTCAACGGGCGGGCACCGAACACCGGGTCATAGCCTTCATTGGCCAACCAATGGCGGGCGGCATCGTCCAGCTCCAGCACGATCTTGCGCGACGCCAGCCGCGCCAGCAGCCGCTGCATCTGTACCAGAACAATGCCAGCCATATCGCCCCGGGTCAGGCGGTCAAAGATGATGGTTTCATCCAGCCGGTTCAGAAACTCGGGCCGGAAATGGCCGCGCACCGCTTCCATCACCGCCATCTTGGCATGGGCGGGGTCGGCCCCGTCGGGCAACTGGCTCAGCGCCTGTGCCCCGAGGTTCGAGGTCAGCACGATCAGCGTTTGCTTGAAGCTGACGGTGCGGCCCTGGCCATCGGTCAGGCGGCCATCATCCAGCACCTGCAACAGCAGGTTGAACACGTCGGGATGCGCCTTTTCCACCTCGTCGAACAGCACGACCTGATAGGGCCTGCGCCGCACCGCCTCGGTCAGCACCCCGCCTTCGTCATAGCCGACATAGCCGGGCGGCGCTCCGATCAGCCGGGCGACCGAATGTTTCTCCTGAAACTCCGACATATCGACCCGCACCATCGCGGCATCGTCGTCGAACAGATATTCCGCCACCGCCTTGGTCAGTTCGGTCTTGCCGACACCGGTGGGGCCAAGGAACAGGAATGATCCCAGCGGGCGGTTTTCATCGTTCAGCCCGGCGCGGGCGCGGCGCACCGCATTGGCCACCGCCACCACGGCGGCATGCTGGCCGATCACCCGCTTGCCCAGTTCCTCTTCCATCTTCAGCAGCTTTTCGCGCTCGCCTTCCAGCATCTTGGCGGTGGGAATCCCGGTCCAGCGTTCCACCACCTGGGCGATCTGTTCCGGCCGCACCGCTTCTTCGACCATCATGTCGCCCTCGCGGCTTTCGGCATCGACCAGCTTTCTCTCAAGCTCGGGGATGATGCCATAAGACAGCTCCCCGGCCCGGGCCAGCTTGCCTTCGCGCTTGGCTATTTCCAGCTCCGCCCGCGCCTCGTCCAGCCGCTGTTTCAACCCGCGCGCCGCCTCCAGCTTGTCGCGTTCGCCCTGCCACTGCGCCGTCATTTCCGACGAGCGTTGTTGCAGGTCGGCCAGTTCCCTGACCAGCTTTTCCAGCCGGTCCTTCGAGGCGACATCGTCTTCCTTCTTCAAGGCCTCGGCTTCGATCTGCTTTTGCAGAATCTCGCGGTCAATCGCGTCCAGTTCTTCGGGCTTGCTGTCGACCTCCATCCGCAGACGGCTGGCGGCTTCATCCATCAGGTCAATCGCCTTGTCGGGCAGAAAGCGGTCGGTGATATAGCGGTGGCTCAACGTTGCCGCTGCGACCAGCGCAGAGTCGGTGATCCGCACCCCATGGTGCAGTTCATACTTTTCCTTGATGCCGCGCAGGATCGAGATGGTGTCTTCCACCGTCGGTTCATTGACCAGCACCGGCTGGAACCGCCGCGCCAAAGCCGCATCCTTTTCGATATGCTTGCGGTATTCGTCGAGCGTGGTCGCGCCGACGCAATGCAACTCGCCGCGCGCCAGCGCCGGTTTCAGCATGTTGCTGGCATCCATCGCGCCTTCGGCCTTGCCCGCGCCGACCAGCGTGTGCATCTCATCGATGAACAGGATGATCTCACCGGCAGCCCCGGTCACTTCGGCCAGCACCGCCTTCAGCCGCTCTTCAAACTCGCCACGGTATTTCGACCCGGCGATCAGCGAGCCCATGTCCAGCGCCATCAGCTTTTTGTTCCGCAGGCTTTCCGGCACGTCGCCGCTGATGATCCGCAGCGCCAGGCCTTCGGCAATCGCGGTTTTGCCGACTCCGGGCTCACCAATCAGCACCGGGTTGTTCTTGGTGCGGCGCGACAGCACCTGCATGGTGCGCCTGATCTCCTCATCGCGGCCGATGATCGGGTCGATCTTGCCATCGGCGGCGGCCTCGGTCAGGTCGCGGGCATATTTCTTCAGCGCGTCATAGCCGGATTCGGCCGTTGCGCTATCGGCGGTGCGGCCCTTGCGGATGTCATTGATCGCCGCATTCAGCTTTTGCGCGGTGACGGCCCCGGCGTCCAGCGCCTCCTTGGCCTTGCCCGGCACCACCGCCAAAGCCATCAGAATGCGTTCCACCGGCACAAAACTGTCACCCGCCTTGGTGGCGATCTTTTCCGCCTCGTCCAGCACCTTGACGGTCGATGTATCGACATAGACCTGCCCGCCATCGCCCTTGACCTTTGGCAGTTTCGCCAATGCCAGTAGCAAGGCCTCAACCACCCGTTTCGGCTCGCCCCCGGCGCGCGCAATCAGGTTGGACGCCAGGCCCTGATCGTCATCCATGAAGGCTTGCAGCAGATGTTCGGGCCGCAGCGACTGGTGGCTTTCGCGCGCTGCGATGGTTTGCGCCGCCTGCAAAAAGCCGCGGGCGCGTTCGGTGAATTTTTCAAGGTTCATGGCAGTCTCCTCAAAGCACCTGCGCCCCGGTGCCCGCTTGGCGGCGCACATCCTGGCAAGCCTTGCCCTTCATGTGGGAAAGCGTTGCCGCCGCTGCAAGCCTCGGCCAAACCCTTTGACATCTTCTGTTTGAAAATATCCTCGGGAGGTGAGCCATTGGTTGCGCCATTGGTCCGAGTGACCAATGGCTCGGGGGAGGGCAGACAGCCCTCCCGGCTTCCGGTGCCGGGGCGGAACCGGCCCGGTCTATTTCGGCTTCAGCAGCTTGGCCGGTCGCGCCGCCTCTGCCGCCTTGAACAGGCCAAAGGTCTGGTTGACGTAGTTCACCGCCCCCGACACATGGTCCAGATAGGCTTGCAACTCGGCGGTCTTTTCCGCCTCGACCAGCTGCACCGGGCGGTCGGCCTGATCGCCTTCGAATTGCACATAGAACAAAGGTTCGCCGCGTTTCAGCACGATGTCACGCTCCGGTTCATGCCATTCAAACGCCCACATCAGCGGGCGCGGCCAGATCGACACCGGGAACCGGCCGCCAAAGATCGTACCCGGCAGGCTGTCGCGGCGGTAATGCGCAAACGGGCCAAGCTGGGTGATGTAGACCGGCTCATCACAGATGAACAGATAGGGCAGTTTCAGCTGGATGGTCGGGCGGTCGGGATAGCGCCACTCCACCTCATTGACCAGCGTCAGTACCTCGTTCAGCTTGTTGGCGCGGATCGATGAGGCGGTGCCAGAGCGGTTGACCAGAACCGCCTTGCCCTTTTCGTCGCGGGTAAAGCCGATGTTCAGATCAAACGGGCATTTCACCATGAAATACCGGCTTTCCATCTGAATCACCGCCGGGCAGCGGCTGGCCGATTTGGCGTGGCTGCGGTTCATCTGGCGGCTGATCAGCCGTTCCGGCGGGTCATAGATCACCCCGCCCTTGTCAGTATCGCGCAGCCACCCCACCAGGATCGGCCCACTTTTCGGCCCTTCGTCATCGCGCGCATAGGTGATGTTGATCTGCATGGCCGCTCTCCGCTACCCTGTTGCCACCGTCAACCCATGGTGACGGCGAAGTCAACTGCGACCCACCGCCGCTTTCATCGCCCGGACCTGCACCGCACTGGTCAGCCGGTGCGGCAAAAAGCCAAGCCGGGCACCGTCGCCGTGGCCTGCCACCATGGCGGAACAAGAGCCGTGGATTTCGCACAGCGGCAATGCCGCCGCCAGCCGCGCCGCACTTTCAGCGGTGATCCCGGCACCCGGCATGATGCCGATACGCCCTGCCGCCCAATCGAACAATTGGTGCAGCCGCGCCAGTCCGGCAGGGGCGGATTCGGCGCCGCCAGAAGTCAGCACCCGTTCAAACTCCAGATCGACCGCCTGGTCCAGTGCTGCCTGCATTCCCTCCCCGGTCATGTCAAAGGCCCGGTGCAGGGTGCGGCCCAGGCCATCGGCATGCAGCACCAGCGCCTCCAGCATATCCAGATCAAGCGCGCCACCCGAGAGGTTTGCCCCGATCACCACCCCCGCCATGCCAGTGTCGCGGGCGGCATCGATATCGGCGCGCATCACCACAAGATCAGAGGTGTCATAGACAAAATCCCCGGCGCGGGGCCGGATCAGCGCGTAAACCGGCACTGTCGCCGCCGCCGCTGCCTGCATCAGCCCCAGCGACGGCGTCAACCCCCCCAGTCCCAGCGCTGAACAGAGCTCGATCCGGTCGGCACCGCCATCCAGCGCCGCCTCCAGACTTTGCAGCGTATCCACCACCACTTCCAGCAGCACCTTGGTCCCAAGATCAGACATCGCCTGCCCCGCCTGTCTGCAATCCCTGAAACCCCAGCATCGCGGCCCCGACCAGCCCCGGTTCAACCGTCAGAACGCCCGGCACCAGCAGGGCTGCACTGGTCTGGCGCAACAGCCGTGGCCGCACCGCCTTGTCCAGCAGCGCGATCAGATCCGGCACATTGGCCAGCCCACCCCCGACCGGCACCGCCGAGGAGCCGGTGACATTCAGCACCACCGCCAGTGGCCCGGCGATCAGCCCGGCCCAGGCCTCGATCAGCAATTGCGCTGCTGGCTGGCCACCCAGCCAATCCGACAGAATCGCGGTGCTGGACAGATCGGTGCCGAACATGTGGCGGTACAGCCGTTCCATGCCACGCGCGCCGCCAACCGTGTCGACACAGCCGTTTTGGCCGCAGCCACAGCGGAAATGCGGAATATCCAACCCCAGATCGGGCAATCGTTCCGCCAGCACCTGCCCATGCCCCCATTCCCCGGCATAGCCGCCGGCACCGGTGACGATCCGGCCGTCAATCACCAGACCACCGCCGACGCCGGTGCCAAGGATCAGGCCAAACACATTGCGATGGCCTTGCGCAGCCCCGATGGTCGCCTCGGCCAGCGCAAAGCAATCGGCGTCATTGGCAACCCACACCGGCAGGTTCAACAGCGCCGCCAGTTCCACCGCCAGGTGGTGTCCGTTGGCAGCGGGGACATTGGCGGCGTTCAGCACCCCGGTGTCCGGTGCCACCACCCCGGCGATTGAGATGGAAACCCCGCGTGAGCCGGGATGCACCGCAGCCGCCAGCGCCCGGGCAAAGGCGGCAAAGCCCGGTGGCGTTTCCAGCGGGGTCATCGGAATGATCCGACCGGGTGCCTCGGCAATGCCGGGCCTGATCCATGAACCACCGATATCAAAACAGGTCAGAATTGCGCAAAACCTTGTGTCCGGGGGAAGTTTGATCCCACCATATCGACACAAGTTGCTGCTGCAAAGGTGCGCCGCAGATCAATCCGGCTGGCGAAGCCGCATCCGGTTGCCCCGGGTGTTATGTTCCACCGCTGCCAGCCCCAGCAATTCCAGCACCGGGGGCACATAATTGCCAAACCGCCCGCGATAGCCCTTGCGCAGGCCATAATAGCCGCCGACCGGGTTGCCCGCATCCCGCGCCCAGGCCTCGACGCTGCCTTCGGCCACTGGTTTGCCTTCATCGGCATTGCCCAGCAGCACCCAATCACCGCGCGCCTGCAGCATCGCCTGCAGATCCGCGATGCAGCGCCATTGATAGCTGAGCTGGGTGGTGCCGACCTGCACCACCAGTGCCGCCCTGGCCTCATCGCGGCAGGCCTGAAATTCGGAACTTTGCGGCGGCGTTTTCAAAAGCCAAGGGTCGTCTCTGGTGCCGCTGCCATAGCTGATCATGTTCATGCCTCAAAGTCCCTCTGCCAATTGTTTCACGCCATCGCCAAACCGGTCAAACCCCGGTTGCATGTCCGGCATGCTGCGCCAGATCAGCGGCTGCATCAGCCCCCGGTACACCTCGGCCATGTGAAATTCGGTGCCGCCTGCCGTTGAGGTCAGGGTAAAAGTCCGGGTGCCGTTGAAGATCAGCGGGGTGCCGCTGGTCCAGACCATGCGGTGCGGTGGCTCGGCACTGGTGACCGTCAGGGTAAAGCACCGCCCCGGCGCGGTCGTGCTTTCCAGCCTGATCCTTTGCCCGGCAGCGATCCGCCCCTCCAGCCGGGTCACACCCAGACCACCCGCCACCAGCCGTGACGGATCGGTCAGCATCGCCCACACCGCCTCTGGCCGTGCCGCGATCTGCCGTTTGACCTCAATGACCTTCATCGCCCCTCCGCTCTTTGCCCGAATCGGTCTATAAACCCCCTGACCAGACATCTTCTGTCATGTTGGCTGATCATGCGCGCTGCCGGTCTGACCGGTCTGGATCAGGCCGAGGCTGAGGCTTTGGCGGTGTGGCTGGCGGCACCCCCTGCAGCGATTATCGCATTAGGGATGGAGCGGGCCGCTGCCAGTGCCCGGGCCAAACTGGTGGAAAGCTATCCCGATCTGGTCCGCGCCGATTTCGCCACCGCCGCCAGCCGGTTTCGCGCGGCAGCCATCGCACCCGATACGGCTGACCGACGGATCAGGGCACTGGCCGGGGCAATCCGCGATGGCAGGTTGGTGCGGTTGCGGGTGCGGTCTGCCAACCCATTGATCCTGCGCCCCACCGCACTGATCTTCGGCACCGACGGCTGGGCGTTGCAGGGCGCGCCGTCCGCGCCACCGGTTCCGTTGGCGGACTGGGGCGATATCAACAACGCCCGCACCTGACCAACCCGGCCTGACCAACCCGGCCTGACCAACCCGCGCCTGCCCGACCCGACAGACCCCGCTTGACAGACCCGTTTTACAGCCGCATCACGCCGAGACAGCACAGGAGCCGCCATGCCCGCCCAAGCCTCTGACCGCCTGATCGTTGCGCTGGATCTGCCAGACGCCGTTGCCGGCTTGCACCTGGTGGAAACGCTGGGCGACGCGGTGTCGTTTTACAAGATCGGTCTGGGGATGCTGACCGGCGGCGGTCTGGCGCTGGCGGGTGAGTTGAAGGGCGACCTCGGCAAACGCATCTTCATGGATCTGAAACTGTTCGACATTCCGGCCACCATCGAGGCGGCGGTCAGGGGGCTGGCGCGGTTTGATCTGGATTTTCTGACGGTGCATGGTGATCCGCATGTGGTGCGGGCGGCGGCGGCTGGCAAAGGCGGATCCGGGCTGAAGATCCTGGCCGTTACCATCCTGACCTCGCTGGACCGCGCCGATCTGGATGCCGGACTGATGCGGGACGGGGATGTAAGCGATCTGGTCTTGGCCCGCGCCGACCGTGCCTTTGCCGCCGGGGCCGACGGGGTGATTGCCAGCCCGATGGAGGCGGCGCTGATCCGCGCCTTGCCCGGGGCTGCGGGCAAGCTGATCGTGACACCGGGGGTGCGGCCGGTGGGGGCTGACAGTGGCGACCAGAAACGCATCGCCACCCCGGCACAGGCGATTGCCGATGGTGCCGATCATGTCGTGGTGGGCCGCCCGGTCTGGCGCGCTGCTGATCCCCGTGCCGCAGCACTGGCGATACAGGCAGAGTTGCAGGCCATCGGTCACACCCGCGCCGGGTAAAGCTGTCGTATTGCCGCCATCCAAAAACGCCTGCGCCAGTGCCGGTTCGTCGGCCAAACCCGGCCAGAGGTGCCGGCATCAGCGGTTGCGGTTGCAGTGACACCTTTGGGGTGCCACAGTGGACCATCGGGCTAGATGAGGTGGACCCAAGGGCATGTCAATTCTGGGAACCGCAAAACGGCGGCTCTGGATCGCGCTGCTGCTGTTGGCGGCTTTCCCCGCATGGGCGCTTGACTCGCTGCAGTTCCAGACACCGGGGGCCGACAAGGATCTGCGCCGGGCACTGGAACAGGCGTCGTTGTTGCTGGCGGCACAGCGCGACAAAGCCACCGGGGTGCCTGATCTGCTGTCAGCGGCACAGGCGGAATATGCCGCGTTGCTGGGGGCACTGTATGCACTGGGCTATTACGGCGGGGTGATCCATGTGACGCTGGATGGGCAGGAGGCGGCAGGCTTTGCCAGTCTGTTGCCACCCGACCGGATCGATCAGGTGGTGGTGACGGTTGATCCCGGCCCGCGGTTCCTGTTTTCACAGGCCCTGATTGCCCCCCTGGCCCCCGGCACCGAACTGCCGCCCCGTTTTGCGCTGAACCGCATTGCCCGCAGCACGGTGATCAAAGAGGCGGCGGACGCCGCTGTGGGGCAGTGGCGCGCCACCGGCCATGCCAAGGTTACGGTGGCGGAACAGTCGATTGTCGCCGACCATGCGGCGCGGCGGCTGGCGGCGCAGGTGACACTGGCCCCCGGGCCGGTGCTGCGCTTTGGCCGCTTTACCGTCACCGGTGACAGCGATGTGCGGCCCGGGCGGATCGCCGATATTGCCGGGTTTCCCACCGGTGCGGTATATTCCCCCGATGCCCTTGAAAAATCCGCCACCCGTCTGCGCCGCACCGGCACTTTTCAGTCGGTGACAGTGACGGAGGCGGAACTGCCAAACCCGGATGGCACACTGGATTTCGCCGTGGCGTTGGTTGATCAGCCGAAGCGGCGGTTGGGCTTTGGGGCCGAGGTGGCGTCGCTCGATGGGGTGTCGGTGACCGGCTACTGGCTGCACCGCAATTTTCTGGGCGGGGCCGAGGCATTTCGCGCCGATGGCAAGATCACCGGGATCGGCGGCACCGATGGCGGGCCGGATTACAGCCTTGGCTTCCGGCTCAGCCGCCCCGGCATGCCGGACCCTGACAGCGACGCCTTTGTCGCCGCCAGTCTGGAACATGAGGACAAGAGTGATTTCCGCGCCGACCGTGGCAGCATCGGCATCGGCTATAGCCGCCAGCTGCGGCTTTTGAGCGGCGAAGTGGGCCTGACCTTTGCCTTTGAACGCGCCACCGATGCGCTGGGCACCAGCCATTTCGCCACTCTGGCGCTGCCGCTTGCCGCCGAATGGGACCGCCGCGACGATGTGGCCAACCCAGGCACCGGCAGCTTTATCCGCGCCGAGCTGGAGCCGTTTCTGGGGTATCAGGATGCCGGCACCGGAGCACGGGCCGGGTTTGACGGCAGGGTCTATCGCAGCCTTGGCGACGGCGGGAAATGGGTGGCAGCGGCGCGGCTGCAAGGCGGGGCGGTGTTCGGGTCGACCCTGTTCGACACCCCGCGCGACTACTTGTTTTACTCGGGTGGCGGCGGGACGGTACGGGGGCAGCCCTATCAGTCCCTTGGGGTCACCGTGCCCTGTCCGGCGGGGAGTGCTGCGGGATGCACTGTCGACAGTGGCGGTCTTGGTTTTGTCGGCCTGTCAGCAGAATTGCGCGGCCAGATCAGCGATACCCTTGGCCTGGTCGCCTTTGCCGATGCCGGTTTCATCAGTGCCGAGCCGTTTGGCGCCGGGGCCTTTCATTCCGGTGCCGGGCTGGGATTGCGGCTGAATACCGGGATCGGACCGATCCGGTTCGATGTGGCGGTGCCGGTTGGGGGTAGCACCGGCAAGGGTGCCCAGGTCTATGTCGGCATCGGGCAGGCGTTTTGATGCCGCGGTTCCAGTGGTGGTTCGTGAGGCGTTTCCTGTGGCTGATCCTTGCCCTGTGGCCCGCGCTGGTGGCAGCACAGCAGGATGACAAGGGCTATCTGACGCGGCTGTTACAGGACAGTCTGTCATCTGCCGGGCGGGTGGTGCAGATCGATGGCTTTCAGGGGGCGCTGTCCTCGCAGGCCAGTCTGACCCAGCTGACCATCGCCGATGACACCGGCATCTGGCTGACCCTGCGCGGCGTCAAGCTGGACTGGAGCCGGACTGCGCTGCTGCGGGGCCGGGTCGAAGTGGCGGCGCTGACGGCGGATCAGATCATTCTGGCGCGGCGGCCACAGATCACCGGCACCTTGCCTGCGACCCAGGCGCGCAGCTTTACCCTGCCGGTGCTGCCGGTTGCGGTGTCGATCGGCAAGATCAGCGCCGGGCGGGTCGAGCTTGGCCCCGATGTGCTGGGCCGCGCAGTGGTACTGTCGCTCGACGGGTCGGTGGCGCTGGAAAACGGCGAAGGTGCGGCGCAGCTGACGGTGGCGCGGGTCGATGGCGCCGAAGGGGCGCTGATCTTTGCCGGCAGCTATGGCAATGCCAGCCGCCAATTGGCATTGGATCTGTCGCTGCGCGAAGGCGCTGGTGGGATTGCTGCAACCATGCTGGGGATCATGGGGCAACCGCCGGTGGCGCTGACCCTGCGCGGCAAGGGGGTGATCGACGATTTCAGCGCTGCGGTTGCCTTGAACACCGATGGCACTGACCGGTTGCGCGGCACCGTCAGAACCGTCACTGCTGCTGCAGGGTCCGCTGTGGCGCGGTCGTTTGCCGCCGATCTGTCGGGCGACATTGCTCCGCTGTTTGCCCCCGCCTACCGCAGCTTTTTCGGCAGCAATCTTCACCTGACTGCCCGTGGGTCGCGGCTGGATGATGGCGCGCTGGACCTGCCGGAGTTTGCGTTGGAGGCGGGGGCGATCCGCCTTGGTGGCAGTCTGCGTCTGAATGCCGATGGTTTGCCAGACAGCGTCAAGCTGTCGGGCAAGATCGCTGCCGCAGACGGTGCGCCGGTGCTGTTGCCGCTGCCGGGTGATCGGACCGAAGTGACCGATGCCAGCATCACCCTGCAATTCGATGCCGCCACCGGGCCAGACTGGACCTTGTCTGTCGGCCTGTCCAACCTGAAGCAGTCCGGGTTCAGCAGTGGCTTGGTGGCGCTGCAGGGCAGCGGTACCGTGACCCATGGTACCGCCACCGCACCGCCCGCGATCACCGCCGGTTTCAGCTTTCTGGCCGCAGGGCTGGGGTTAGCCGATCCGGGGCTGGCGGCTTTGCTGGGGGACAAACTGACCGGAGAGGCGCAGGTGACCTGGCGCCAGGGGTCTGATGTCGGCCTGCCAAAGCTGGCACTGGCCGCTGACGGGTTCGGGCTGGAAGCCGCAGGCACCCTCGCAGTTGCAGGGATGGACCTTGCGGTGCAGGGCACTGCCACCGCCCGGTTTGACAATCTGACGCGGCTGTCGCTGCTGGCCAAACGCCCGCTTGGCGGTGCAGTCACCGCCCGGCTGGAGGGGAGCGCCCGGCTGGTGTCGGGGGCGTTTGATCTGACCGCCGATCTGGCCGCAACCGATCTGAGGCTGAGCCAACCACAGGCCGACCGGCTGTTGGCGGGGCAAAGCCATGTGACCCTGACGGCGGCCCGGGATGCACAGGGCACCGAGCTGCGCCAGCTGTCGGTGACTGCCGGGGGTGGGTTGCAACTGACGGCGACGGGGCGGGCCGATCCCACATCGGATGCCCTGACCGCCAAACTGGCGATTGCCGATCTGTCGCGGCTTGGCCCGCCGTTTGGCGGCGCACTGACGGCTGAACTTGACCTGTCGGGCCAGGGCATCGCTGCACCGCAAAACATCCGGCTGAACGGCACCGCCATTGATCTGACCACCGGGGTGGCGCTGGTGGACCGTCTGATTGCCGGGCAAAGCAGCGTGGCGCTGGCGGGGCGCAGCGATGGGTTGGCGCTTGATCTGGACAGCCTGACGATCAGTGCCGCCAAAGCCACGATTTCCGCCAGCGGTAAACTGGCACCGCTGGCCAGCAGCCTGACGGCTGCGGTGACACTACCCGACATCGCAGCGCTGTCACCCGGCTTTGCCGGCCGGGTGGATGCCACGGCAGAGGTGCTGTTGCAGGGCCTGAACTGGCAGATGCAGGCGACAGGCAGCGGGGTTGATCTGTCGGTGGGTCAACCGCTGGCGGACCGGTTGCTGCAAGGCGCCACCGATCTGGCGATTTCGGCGCAACCGCTCGGCGATGGTATCGCCCTGACCGCTGCCCGCCTGACGAACCGGAACCTTGCCCTGACCGGCACCGGTCAGATCGAAACCGGCGCCAACCGCTTTGCCGCCGATGTTGCACGGCTGGACCTTGCGGCACTGGACCTTGCGGTGGGTGGCGGGTTGGCAGGGCAGGTGCGGCTGGCCCAGGGACCGGCGGGCACTGCGGTAACTGCCACAGCGACCGGCAGCGGGCTGACGGTTGGGCAGGACCAGATCGACCGGCTGTTGGCGGGTGACAGCGCCCTGACCCTGCAAGGCAGTATCGGGTCATCCGGCGGGCTGCTGATCGACCGGGCAACGCTGGCGGGCAACGGGCTGGCACTGACCACCACAGGCACCATCGCCGGGGGTGAAATCACCCTGACTGCCGATGCCACGCTGGCCGATCTGGCAGCCCTGGCCCCCGGTTGGCGCGGCAGTGCCGCAGCCAGCGGCAACTACCGCGACGCGGGCGGCACCCGGCATTATGAGGTGAGTGGCACCGGTAACGGCCTTGGCATCGGCCAAAAACAGGTTGACCTGCTGCTGGCGGGTGACACCAAAGTGGCACTGGCAGCATCGCAGACCAGTGAAAGCCTGATGCTGGAGCGTTTTTCCCTGTCCAACCCGCAAATGACTGCCAGCGCCACCGGTGATCTGGCCAGCGGCAACCGGCAACTGGCGTTGCAGGCGCGGATCGCCGATGTCGGGCTGCTGGCACCGGGTCTGACCTCGGCGCTGACGCTGAACGGCACCTTGGCCGATCAGGGCGGCCCTTTCCGGCTGGACCTTGCGGCGGCAGCAGGCCCTGCCTTGACGGCCCGGGTCAGCGGTACCACGGCGCGCGATTTCCGCAGCGTGGCGCTGACCCTGTCGGGGCAGGCCGATGCCGGTCTGGCCAACGGGCTGCTGTCGCCCCGGACGGTGCAGGGGCGGGTCGGGTTTGATCTGAGGCTGAACGGGGTTGTCAGTCTGGCCGGTCTGGCAGGCACGGTCCGCACCGATGGCCTGCGGCTGGGCACCGAATATCCCGGCATCGGTGCCACCGGCCTGACCGGCACGGCGGTTCTGGCCGGTGGGCAGGCGCAGGTGAGTTTGCGCGGACAGGGGCTGGCCGGGGGGCAAGTGGCGCTGTCTGGCCCCGTGGGGTTGGCGGTGCCTCACCCTGCCGATCTGACGCTGACGCTGTCCGGCGTGACGCTGCGGGACCCGCAGTTGTATGACACCGCGCTGAGTGGCAGACTGGACCTCAAGGGGCCGCTGTCGGGCGGTGCACGGATATCCGGTTCCCTTGATCTGGGCCAGACCGAAATCCGGGTGCCCTCGACCGGGCTGGGCGGCAGTGCGCCAATTCCGCCGATCCGGCATCTGTCGGAACCCGGCGATGTCCATGCCACCCGGGTGCGGGCCGGCCTGTTGCGATCCGGTGCCGGCACCGGCACTGCTTTGGCGGGGGGTGCCGCCTATGGGCTGGATGTCACCCTCAACGCGCCGCGCCGGGTGTTTATCCGGGGCCGCGGGCTGGATGCCGAACTGGGTGGCTCTGTGGCACTGCGCGGCAGTATCGCCGCGATTGTCCCGGTGGGAGAGTTGACGCTGATCCGCGGCAGGCTCGACATTCTGGGCAAGCGCTTCACCCTGGATGAGGGGTTGGCGCGGCTGCAGGGGCGGTTTGTGCCGTTTATCCGGCTGGTGGCATCGACGGTGGCGGATGGCATCACCAGTTCCATCGTGATCGAAGGCAATGCACTGGCCCCCAGCATCAGCTTTTCATCGGTCCCCGATCTGCCGGATGAAGAGGTGCTGGCGCGACTGCTGTTCGGCAAGGCGCTGACCACGATTTCACCGTTTCAGGCAGCGCAACTGGCGGGTGCTGTGGCGACACTGGCGGGGCGTGGCGGTGATGGCATCATATCGCGACTGCGGCAGGGCTTTGGTCTGGATGATTTCGATGTGCAAACCGATGGCACCGGCAGCACGGTGCTGCGGCTCGGCAAATACATCAGCGAAAACGTCTATACCGATGTGGTCATCGGGTCGGATGGCAAAAGCGAAGTGACGCTGAACCTGGACCTGTCGCCGTCGGTGACGGTGCGCGGCGCTGTGGGGTCTGATGGCAATGCCGGGGTGGGTGTGTTTTATGAGAAGGATTATTGAGGGCGCACCGCAAAGCCTGCTTTGCCCAAACCCCAGCTCTTGTTCCCAAATATCCCGGGGTGCGTCCAGCGGTGCGCCATCGGTCCGCGAACCGATGGACGCGGGGGGGCGCTGGCCCCCGCCATTTCGCAACTGGTCCCGCGCTATTTCGGCCGTTCCAGTTCGGCATTCAGCGCTGCCCCCAGCAACACGGCATAGGCGCTGATATAGAACCACATCAGCAGCGCAATCACCGCACCGATCGAGCCGTAAACCTGATTGTAGCTGCCGAAATTCGACAGGTAGAACGAAAAGGCCACCGATGCCCCGGACCACAGCAGCACCGCCAGCACCAGACCAGGACTGACAAACACCGCCCGCTCGGCTTGCCGGTTCGGGCCATAGCGGTACAGCACCACGATTCCCATCACGACAACCATGACTGCCGTGGCCCATTTCAGCGCCGCAATGGTCCAGGCGGTCCAGGGGCCGATCGGGATGAAGGCCAGCAGGATCGGTGCCACCACCACCACCACCATCGTCACCATCGCCCCGGCGATCAGCGCCAGTGTCACGGCAATAGCGGCAAAGGTATGGCCCAGACCGCCGCGCAGCGTTGTGCCGTGAATCACATCCAGCCCATGGATCATCGCGGCAATCGCGGCCCGGGCCGACCACAGGGCAGCGAGGATCGACAGGCCGGTGGCCCATTGCAAGGTGCTGTGGTTGGCGGCGATCAGCGCCTTGACCTGCTGATCCACCAGCAGGAACGCCTCACGTGGCAGAAACCGTGCCAAGGGCTGCATCTGCGCCTCGATCACCGCAGGGTCAGCCAGGTAGCCCCACAGCGCGATCAGCGCTGCCACCCCGGGAAACAGCGACAGCATGGCGTAAAAGGCGACACCGGCGGCGATCAGGCTCAGATCCCGGTCGCCGGTGGCGTTCCAGATCGCCTTGATGGTGGCCCAGGCGACCCCCAGGTATGATGACAGGCTGCGCACCGCCTTGATGTCGTGCATCGGACGGGGTTATGCAAGACTGGTGTTTGGGGAGGATGCTTTCGGCACCGCCGGGTCGGCACCGACCCACGCTTTGGCACTTTCTTTGATCCCCAAAGGCCGCCCGCGACAGAGCCCCACACCCCGACCTTCGCCCGAAACGGGCAGGGCGCAGCCCCCCTGCAATGCACCATCTTCGCAGCGATAGACCCGGTGCAGCCCTGCATGGGCCTTGACTCGCCCCCAAGCCGCTGCCCTACTGCAACTCTCGTTCGGGGCCATCGCCCCCAAGAAAACCATTCACAACGGGGATTACCATGAAACACCTGAACCGACTTGTGGCGGCAGCTGCGATTGCCGCCCTGCCTTTTACCGTTTTGCCTTTTGCGGCACCGATGGCAGTGGCGGAAACCCCTGCCGATACCTTCATCCAGGCCTGGACCATCGACGACATGATTTCGCTTGACCCGGCAGAGGTGTTCGAGTTTTCGGCATCAGAGGTCCTCGGCAACAGCTATGAACCGTTGCTGTCTTATGACCTGAACGACGTGTCAAAGCTGTTTGGCGTGGTGGCCGACAGCTGGACGATGTCTGCTGACGGCATGACCATGTCTTTCACCGTGAAACAGGGCAAGAAATTCGCCTCTGGCAATGACATCATGGCCGATGACGTGGTCTATTCGCTGGTCCGCGCCATCAAGCTGGACAAATCGCCCGCCTTCATCCTGGGCCAGTTCGGCCTGACCGCCGACAATGTCGAGGCGATGGTCAAGCAGACTGGCGACTACAGCTTTGATTTCACCATGGATCAGCCCTATGCCCCGACCTTCCTGCTGTATTGCCTGACCGCCACGGTGGCGATGGTGGTCGACAAGGATCTGGTGGCTGCCAACGAGGTGGATGGCGACTATGGCTACAACTGGCTGAAAACCAACTATGCCGGGTCCGGCCCCTATATCATCAAGGAATGGCGCGCCAATGAAGCGGTGCTGCTGGAACGCAACGACAATTACTCTGGCGACAAACCGGCCTTTGCCCGCGCGATCTACCGCCATGTGCCGGAAGCCGCGACCCAGCGCCTGATGCTGGAAGCGGGTGACATCGACGTGGCGCGCGATCTGCTGCCCGAAGAGATTACCGCCCTGTCCACCAACCCGGATGTCAAGATTCAGTCCGGCGTCAAAGGCACCATCTTTTATATGGCGCTGAACCAGAAAAACGAATTCCTCGCCAAGCCCGAAGTGCGCGAAGCGATGAAATATCTGGTGGATTATCAGGCGATTGCCGACACCATCGTCAAGGGCAAGATGGATGTGCATCAGACTTTCCTGCCCAAGGGCTTTCTGGGAGAGCTGGACAGCAACCCCTACAGCCTGAATGTCGAAAAGGCCAAGGAGCTGCTGGCGGCTGCCGGTCTGCCCGATGGCTTTACCGTCACCATGGATACCCGCAACACTCCGGATGTCACCGCAATTGCCCTGGCGGTGCAGGCGACGATGGCACTGGGCGGGATCACGCTGGAAATCATCCCCGGCGATGGTGGCCAGACACTGGAGAAATACCGCGCCCGCACCCATGACATCTATATCGGCAACTGGGGCCCCGATTATCAGGACCCCCATACCAACGCCACCTTTGCCCGCAACCCCGACAATGGCGACGAACCGGCATCCAAGCCGCTGGCATGGCGGGTTTCCTGGGACATTCCTGAAATGACCGCCAAGGCCGATGCTGCCGTGCTGGAAACCGATGGCGCCAAGCGGGCGCAGATGTACGAAGAACTGCAGGCGGAGCATCAAAAGACCTCGCCGTTCGTCATCATGTTCCAGGAAACCGAAGTGGCGGCGGTGCGGGCCAATGTCGATGGCTACATCATCGGGCCATCGTTCAATGACAATACCTTCCGGTACGCGACCAAGAACTGATGGCGCTGACCGACGCACAGGATGGCAGAGGGCGCTCCGGCGCCCTCATTGCCGTGGGGCGGGTGGCAAAGCTGCTGATCAGCGTTGCCGTCACCTTTCTGGGGCTGCTGCTGGTCACATTCCTGATCAGCCATGTGATCTCCACCGACCCGGTGCTGGCGGTGGTGGGAGATCGGGCGTCCAAATCGACCTATGACAAGATGTACGTCGAAATGGGGCTGGACAGGCCGCTGTGGCAGCAGTTCGGGATCTACCTGGAAAAGGTCGGATCCGGCGATTTCGGCAAAAGCTTTCTGACCAAGAAACCGATTGTCGATGATCTGGCCCGCGCCTTTCCCGCCACTGTCGAACTTGCCACCCTGGCGATTCTGATCGGCACCCTGTTCGGCATCCCGCTCGGGATCCTGTCTGCGGTGAAATCCGGCAGGCTGGTCGATCAGGTGGTGCGGATTTTCGGTCTGATCGGCTATTCTGCCCCGATCTTCTGGCTGGGTCTGCTGGGTCTGCTGGTGTTCTATGCCAAACTGGGCTGGATTTCCGGCCCCGGTCGGATCGACATCGCCTATGAATATGATTTTACCCAACGCACCGGCCTGTTGTTGATCGACACCGCGATGCAGGGGGCGTGGCGCGCCTTTGGCAATGTGTTTTCCCACATCATTCTGCCGGCGTCGCTGTTGGGGTTTTTCTCGATGGCCTATATCAGCCGGATGACCCGCAGCTTCATGCTGGCGGAACTGGCACAGGAATATGTGATCACTGCCCGGGTCAAAGGCGTGTCCGAGGCGCGGATCATCTGGGTGCATGCCTTGCGCAATGCCGCTGTGCCGCTGGTGACGGTGGTGACGCTGTCTTACGCCGGGCTGCTGGAAGGCTCGGTGCTGACCGAAACCGTGTTTGCCTGGCCCGGCCTTGGCATGTACCTGACCAATTCGCTGCAGGTGGCCGACATGAATGCGGTGCTGGGTGGCACCCTGGTGGTGGGCACCGTGTTCATCGGGCTGAACCTGCTGTCAGACCTGCTCTACACCCTGGTTGACCCGCGTGTGCGGAGGCGGGGATGAGCCGGTTTGACGCCGCATGGCTGTTGACCGACCAGCCGCAGTCGAGGCGGCAAGCGCGCTGGGGGCAAAGCTATCGCACCTGGCTGGCGCTGCGGTCCAACCGTCTGGCGATGGTCGGGCTGTGGATCATTTCGGCGCTGGTGCTGGTGGCGATTTTTGCGCCGCTGATCGCCCCCTATGATCCCCTGACCGGGGGTGACCTGCGCACGGTGCGGCTGTTGCCGCCGTCCTGGGCGCATCCGATGGGCACCGACGATCAGGCCCGCGATATCCTGTCGCGACTCATCCACGGTTCACGCCTGACCTTGATGGTGGTCGGCCTGGTGGCGTTGATCGCCACCCCGATCGGCCTCGCGGTCGGCGCCACTGCGGGCTATTTCGGCGGCTGGATCGACACGGTGCTGATGCGGATCACCGATATTTTCCTCGCCTTCCCGCGGCTGATCCTGGCGCTGGCCTTTGTATCGGCGCTGGGCCCCGGGATTGAAAACGCCATCATCGCCATCGCCATCACCTCGTGGCCGCCGTTTGCCCGGCTGGCCCGCGCCGAAACCCTGACGATCCGCGACAGCGATTTCATCGCCGCCAGCCGGTTGCAGGGGGCCTCGCATCTGCGCATCCTGTGGGGCCATATCACGCCGCTGTGCCTGTCTTCGGTGATTGTCCGGGTGACGCTCGACATGGCGGGGATCATTCTGACGGCGGCGGGGCTTGGCTTTCTCGGCCTTGGGGCACAGCCGCCACAGCCGGAATGGGGGGCGATGATCGCCACTGGGCGGCGCTTCATCATCGATTTCTGGTGGGTCGCCACCATGCCCGGCATCGCGATCTTTACCGTGTCGCTCGGCTTCAACCTGCTGGGTGACGGCTTGCGCGATGTGCTGGATCCCAAGGCGCGCAAATGACCATCCCAACGCCATTTTCTGGTCAAGAATATCCTCGCCGGAGGCTCCAGCCATGACACAATTGCTGGCGGTCGAAAACCTGCGCATCACCTTTCCCACCCGCACCGGCCCGTCCGAAGTGGTGCGCGGTGTCTCCTTCACCCTTGGCCGCGAACGGTTGGGAATTGTCGGTGAATCCGGGTCGGGCAAAAGCCAGACCGGTCGGGCGCTGTTGGGGCTGACCCCGCCGCCCGGCGTGGCCACCGCCGACCGGCTGGAGTTTGACGGCACCGACCTGCGCCATGCCAGCGCCGCCACCTGGCGCAGCTTGCGCGGGGTGCGGATCAGCATGGTGATGCAGGACCCGAAATATTCGCTGAACCCGGTGATGACCGTCGGGCGCCAGATTGTCGAAGCCTATCGCACCCAGAAAGGCGGTGCCCGCCCCGCCGCCCGAGACGCCGCCCGCGACGCCGCGATGGCGATGCTGGAGGCGGTGCAGATCCGTGATCCGAACCGGGTGTTCAACGCCTATCCGCATGAACTGTCCGGTGGCATGGGGCAGCGGGCGATGATTGCGATGATGCTGATCACCGAACCCGATCTGTTGATTGCCGATGAGCCAACCTCTGCCCTTGATGTCACTGTGCAGCTGGAGGTTCTGGGCATTCTGGACCGGCTGGTGACGGATCGCGGCATGGGGCTGATCTTCATCAGCCACGACCTGCGGCTGGTTTCGACCTTTTGCGACCGGGTGCTGGTGATGTATGCCGGGCGCATTGTCGAGGAGGTCAAGGCAACGGAAATGGCGCGGGCGCAGCATCCCTATACCCAGGGGCTTTACACCTGTCTGCCCCGGATCGAAGGCGGCGACCGACCGCTGAAGACCCTGCAACGCGATGCCGGATGGGCGCTCTGATGCCGCTGATCGAGGTCCAGGATCTGGCCGTCACCTTTGGCACCCGCGCCAACCGGGTACAGGCGGTGCGCGGCGTTTCGTTTGCGGTGGCGACGGGCGAAAGTTTCGGCATCGTCGGCGAAAGCGGGTCGGGAAAATCCACCGTTTTGCGCGCGATCTGTGGCATTGCCTCTACGTCCGGCGGCACCATCCGCATCGACGGCCAGACCCTTGCCACCCCGCGTCCCGCCGCATTCTACCGCCGGGTGCAGATGGTGTTTCAGGACCCCTATGCCAGTTTGCATCCGCGCCATACGGTTGACCGGGTGCTGTCGGAACCGCTGGCGATCCACGGCCTGCCGGATGCCGAGGCGCGGATTGAAAAGGTGTTGGCCGAGGTCGGTCTGGGTACCGGGTTCCGCTTTCGCTATCCGCATCAATTGTCGGGTGGCCAACGCTAGCGCGTCGCCATCGCCCGCGCCCTGATCCTGGAACCGCGCATCCTGTTGCTGGATGAACCGACATCGGCGCTGGATGCCTCGATCCAGGCCGAGGTGCTGAACCTGCTCGACCGGCTGCGCACCGAACGCGGGTTGACCTACATTCTGGTCAGTCATGATCTGGCAGTGGTGTCGCATATGTGCGACCGCCTGACGGTGATGCAGTTCGGCCAAAAGGTCGAAGACCTGACCCGCGCCGATCTGCAATCCCACCGCGCCACCATGCCCTATACCAACGCCTTGCTGACCGCCAGTGCAGGCTATTCGCGCAAGGACCTGCAGCCATGATCCCGGTATTCGACGGCCATAACGACATTCTGCTGAAAATGTTACGCCTGCCAGCCGGGGCGCGCGATGCGGCATGGTTGCACGGCGACGGCACCGGCCATCTGGACCTGCCCCGGATGCGGCAAGGCGGTTTCGCCGGGGGGTTTTTCGCGATCTATATTCCCAGCCCCCGGACCGGGCTGGACTATGACAGCCTGATGGAAAACCCGCCCTATGATGTACCGCTGCCTGCGCTGATCGACGCGGCAGCAGCGCAGCCGGTGGCAATGGCGATGGCGGGGATTTTGTTGCGGATGGAGCGGGTATCGGGTGGTGCCTTCAAGGTGTGCCGGTCTGCCGCCGAGGTGCGCGCCTGTGTGGCAAGTGGCACCATCGCCGCCCTGATGCATATGGAGGGGGCAGAGGCGATAGGGGCCGATCTGGATGCCCTGCACGCCTTTCATGCCATGGGGCTGCGGTCCGTCGGGCCGGTGTGGAGCCGCCCGACCATTTTTGGCCATGGTGTCCCGTTCCGGTTTCCCGGTGGGCCCGATACCGGCCCCGGCCTGACCGATGCCGGCCGCGCTCTGGTGCGCGAATGCAACCAACTCGGGGTGATCATCGACCTGAGCCATCTTAACGAGGCCGGGTTCAACGATGTGGCGGCGCTGACCGATGCCCCGCTGGTCGCCACCCATTCCAACGCCCATGCCCTGACCGCATCGACCCGCAACCTGACCGACCGGCAGTTGGCAATGATCGCCGAACGGCGCGGCATGGTGGGGCTGAACTTTGCCACCGTGTTCCTGCGCCCCGATGGCCGCCAGTCTGCCGACATGGGCTGGGAGCCGGTGCTGCGCCACATGGATCATCTGCTGGAAAGGCTGGGGGAGGATCATCTGGGCTTCGGGTCCGACTTCGACGGTTGCACCCTGCCGCGCGGCATCGGCGATGTGACCGGCCTGCCACGTCTGATCGATGCGCTGCGGGCGCATGGCTATGACGAGGCGCTGTTGCGCAAGCTGGCCTGTGACAACTGGCTGTGCCTGCTGGACCGGACCTTGAAGTAAGGGGAAGTGGCCGGGCCAACCCTTGCCCCGAGGGATTTCACGCGTGGGGTGAGGGTCAAGAGGCTGGGTGTGTCGGGGAACTGGCGTTGGGTGGGTGCCAACCCACCATCTGCTCTTCAACTCATCACCGGACCGCGTTGCGGTGGGTTTCACTCACCCTGTGCTTGCTGGACCCGATATAGATTGGCATTTGAAGCTCCCTGATTATATAGGTCTGATGGCTGCGATATTGGCAATATGTCCCTGAAACATATAGACAGTCACGATTGCAGAGCACCCACCGGTGAACCACCACAAAAGCCAGCCTCGTGGCAAACACAGGATCAATACGTCGTCAGAGTAAAAGCGCCGGTCTGAGGGGCCGTGCGGTCCAGTATTGGCTCCTTCATAGGTTTGCCGGGACTTGAAAGTCCATCCGGCGGTCGAAAACCATGACTTGATAAATTCCGGATCACACGTCTTCCCGACCAAGACTGCCCCGGCATGATCGGACGCGATTTGCCCTGTGGAATTTGGTTCGACGAGGGTCCAGCGCAAATCCGAGAAGTACTTTTCACAGTCCTCAGCGCCGCTCGTCTGGGCCATCGCTGCTGTTGCCAGAAGCACAGCAAGACCAGCTCCAAAAAGCCGCATCAGATGCTTTTGGGTCTGGTGAACATATCGGGAAGGCAGATCGGTCATGTTGTCTTCATTCTCCGGCCTTCCCGGCAAGCAAGCGTGGTCTGGGTGCAGACAGGCCCAATGCGCCAAACCGCAACAGCCTGACTGGGCGCGACAGCATCCACCCAGTCTGCCGGCAATAGTGAAGATTTGATGAATGCGGCCTTGTAACCCATTGAGTCCAAAGGGCCGGTTTCTGTCCCCTTCCGGGACACCCCCCCAACAACAGGCGCTGCACCACCCTCACCCTTCACGCCGACCGCAGCAGCACCTTTGTGCTGTCAATCGCCGTGGCGATTTCCTGAAACGCCAGTTGCCGCCGTTCCGATCCGGTGGAGGATCGGAGCAGCACCGTGGACAGTTCGGTGAGGATTTCGGTGGTCATGCGGTTGACCACCTCTTGCCGGTCCGGGCGGATCGGCGACAACGGCCGGATCCGCTCTGCGGCGGGCTGCGAGCGCAGACGGGGCGAGATTTTCCCGGCAGACGGATCGCCGTAGTCGTCAACCACATCTTCCAGCCGGTCGGCCGCCCTGACCAGCGCCGCGCGCAGCGGCGCATAGTCACCGGTTTTCGGCAGCGCCTGCGCGATCTTGCGATATTTTGCATAGAGACAATCGACCCGGTAGCGCAGGTCCAACTGACGGCAGAAACCGGCAGCATCAAGGAACATCTGTGCAATTTTCTGCGTGGCCGCCGGCGAGATTCCCTGTGGTCCGGTATCATAGCCACTGCTGCTGCCGCCGCCGCTGCCACTGCCGGGCTGGTTCGGGCAGTCTGAACCGCAACCGGTGCTTTGGGCCAGAAACAGCTGCGCATCGCCGGTTTCCTGACTTGTCCTTCCCTGATCGGTCAGGGGCCAGAGCCACGGGTTTGCCTGACCTTGCGGCAGGATCAGAACCGGTGTTGCCTGACCCGGTTGTGGCAGCACCCACAGACAGACCGCAACCAGTTGCAATCCCGCAGCACCTGCCCGCACCATCGACATCAGCCACGGCATCACGCCCCTCCTATTCCGTCAAACCATAGGCGGCCCGGATGCTGCGCTGGGTTCCGGGGCCGAAATCGCCATCAATCGCCCCGGCGTACAGATCAACCGAGGCCAGCCGCTGTTGCAGCGCCATCCGGGTTTCGGATTTGAACATCGTGGGTTTCGCCTCCAGCACCTGCAGCACGGCTTTGCTGCCGATCCGCAGCGACTGGTACAGATAGCCTGCGGCATTTTCGGGGCCTTTGCCTGCGACAACCCCATCGTCAATCAGCGCCGCGAAATTATACAGCGCCTCAGGCTGTTTCAGATCGGCGGCGCGTTCAAACAGCAGCAACGCCGCCGCCGGGTCGGGTTTCAGCCCGACACCGCCCTGATAGGTCAGAAACCCCAGATCGTTGACGGCATCCGGCATGTCCTGCGCCGCTGCCGCCTGATACAGCGCCAGCGCCTGTGCCGGATCCTGATCGACGCCAACCCCGGTTTCATACAGCTTGGCCAGTTCGTACTGCGCCTCGGGGTCGCCGCTGCCCGCCGCCTTGATCAACAGGGCTGCCGCTGCCTGTGGGTCATAGCCCGCCGAGTCCGGGTTCAACTGCTGATAGGCCAGCCCGACCATCGAGCGTGTATCACCCTGTGCCGACAGGGCGCGCAACTGTTCAACCAGTTCGGGACGCGGGGCCGACCAGGCCACGCGTTCATCCTCGACCTTGTTGGCGGCCAATTCTTCGGCGTTGCCAGACAGGTAATACAGCGTCTTGGGCAGGGAATCGGTGACATAGGGTTCCTGCCGCTGCCCGGTCGCTGCCAGCACATCATCGCGGACAAAGCGGAACAACATGCCGATTTCAAGCTCTGGCTCGGCAAGGGCATTCAACAGCGCCTGGGCAAACGGGCTGTTCGGTTGGCCCTTGCCATCCTCGGCCACTTCACCGGGGCGCTGGGCATAGGCGACCAGGGTTCCCCGCGCCGGTGTCACCGGGGCAAGGCCGCCAACGCCGCGCACCCCTTCGGCGGGGTTCACGATCTTGGTGTCACCGGTGGCCACCTGCATTCCCGGAAACGGGTTGTTGCGGCAACTGTCCAGAATGACGATCCTGATCTTGCGGGCACCATATACCGCATTCAGCATATCGCTTAGCGATACGGTATAGCGCGCCACATCCTGCGGTGCCGCTATCTGGGCATCGACCGGCACCAGAAAATTCTCGCCTTGTGCCTCGAAGCCGTGGCCTGCGTAGTAGACCAGTGCGAAATCGGCGGTTTCGGCGCGAAAGGCAAAGCTGGACAGTTCAGAGATCAGGTCCTGTTGCGACACATCGGTCAGCAGGGTGACATCGAAGTTCAGCTTGTTCAGCGCTGCGGCAATTGCCCGTGCATCATTGCCGGTGTTCGCCAGCTTGTTGGCAAACTGGTAGTTGCTCATGCCAATGACCAACGCCACCCGTTCCGCTGCCGCCCCTGCCACGGGCAACAGCGACAGCCACAGCAACAGGACGATGTGCAACAACCGGGTCATTGAATATCCTTGGACAGTCTGGCGCAGGGCGGGGCCGGGCTCTGCTGTCAGAATAGACCTTTCTTGGCCATCGACCAAGGCGGAATTCCATACCTGCGGCGCATCCCCGGCAGCCTGCAATTGTTACAGGCCGTGAACAGCAACGTGACTCAAGTTGTCTTGGCCGAAACCGGGTTTCCGGCGTAGTTTGGCGCCAAGCAAACCGGAGCCTATGATGTTCAAACGCCAAAACCACAGCCTGACCCGGGCCGATGTCACACCCAAAGCGCTGTTTCTGAACCGCCGCCAGCTGATTGCTGCGGCAACGGGTGCCGCCGCCTTTGCCGCCACCGGTCGGGCCTTTGCCGCAGGCAGCCCCTATTCCACCGATGCCGAACCCACCAGCCTTGAAGACATCACCAGCTACAACAATTACTACGAATTCGGCTATGGCAAGGAAGACCCTGCCGCCTATGCCGAGGCGCTGACCATCGACCCCTGGACCGTCAAGGTCGATGGTCTGGTTGACAAGCCTGGCGACTATGCCTTGGCCGACCTGATGTCCGGCCTGACCATCGAGGAACGGATTTACCGCTTCCGCTGTGTCGAGGCCTGGTCGATGGTGGTGCCGTGGCAGGGTTTTGAATTGGGGGCGCTGCTGGGCAAGGTTGGGGTGCAATCGGGTGCGAAATATGTGGCATTTGAAACCATCGTCCGCCCCGAAGAGATGCGGGGGCAAGCAGCGGGGCTGCTGGACTGGCCCTATGTCGAAGGCTTGCGGCTGGATGAGGCGATGCATCCGCTGACCATTCTGGCGACCGGGCTGTATGATGACCCGTTGCCCAAGCAAAACGGTGCCCCGCTGCGGCTGGTGGTGCCGTGGAAATACGGCTTCAAGAGCATCAAGGCGATTGTGCGGATATCACTGGTCGAGGATCAACCGGCGTCAACCTGGAACATCCAGAACCCGCGGGAGTATGGCTTTTACTCCAACGTCAATCCGGCGGTGGATCATCCGCGCTGGAGCCAGGCTTCGGAACGCCCGATTGGTGGCGGGCTGTTTGCCAAGCGACAGGACACGATGATGTTCAACGGCTACGAGGATCAGGTCGCCAGTCTGTATGCCGGCATGGATCTGAAGGCGAACTTCTGATGGCACTGGTTCCGGTTGCGGTGGCGCAGGCTGTCAACGGCCGCTTGCGCAAGATTCCGGCCTGGCCGGTCTATCTGCTGTCGGCTTTGCCGTTGCTATGGCTGGTCTGGGTCGGGATGTCAGACGGGCTGGGGGCCGACCCGGTGAAATTCATCGAACGCCATGTCGGCAAGTTCGGTCTGATCTTCCTGATCCTGGGCCTGTGCGTCACACCCTTGCGCCGATTGACCGCGATCAGCCTGATCAAGTACCGCCGCGCCATTGGTCTTGCCGCATTCTTCTATGTGGCGCTGCATCTTGGGGTCTGGCTGGTGCTGGATATCCAGCTCCGTTGGGACGAGATCTGGGCCGATATCGTCAAACGCCCCTATATCACCATCGGCATGCTGGGCTTTGCCGCGATGCTGCCGCTGGCTCTGACATCCAACAACCTGTCGGTGCGGCGGCTGGGGGCGGCGGCCTGGGGCAGGCTGCACCAGCTGACCTATCTGGCGGCGTTTGCCGGGGCAGCGCATTACCTGATTCTGGTCAAGGCCTGGCCGTTGAAACCGATCCTGTACTTTGCCGCGGTGGTTTTGCTGCTGGCGCTGCGGGCCTGGTGGTCCTGGTCCAGACAACGGCGCCTTGCCGCTGCGGCAGCCTGAGCATCGACTCGTCCTGGTGGGTTTTTCGGACGCCGCGCGAAATCTTGTTACCCGAAAACCCCGTATATGGATCAGGTTCTTGCGCTAACCCCAAGATCTTGACCGAAAAATGGGTTAATGTAAAAAAGTGATGACAGGAGTGAAAAAAGCTCTTGCGGTCCCGGGGTACCATCCGTAAATACCGCCTCACCGAAGCGGACAGGTGCTGCGACGGGACGCGGAAGCGGATGAACGGCTGCCGAAAGGCCCGGAACCTCTGACAAAGCGACAGAAAAAACTTTGAGGCTTGGCGGGCGGAAGCGCTGTTAGAACAGCGGTTCGGTTCGTTTTTGTCTCGCGCTCTTTGAAACTGTTATGATCTTGAAGAGATATGTGGGCGGTTTGGTTTGGTTCGATGGATCAGACTGTCTGTGTATCGTGTCCTCTAGGTTTGGT
>JAYTDA010000402.1:0-1754 GCA_043736155.1 Paracoccaceae bacterium
CTGGCCGCTCAGCGCCGATGACTGGGACAACCAGATGCTGTTCTTTCTGTCGCAGGGCTACCGCGTCATTGCCCATGACCGGCGCGGTCACGGCAGGTCGGACCAGACTGACATCGGCAACGACATGGACACTTATGCCGCTGATGTCACAGCAATTACCCTGGCACTGGACCTCCGCGACGCGATCCATATCGGCCATTCGACCGGCGGGGGCGAGGTCACGCGCTATGTTGCAAGCGCCGAGCGTGGCCGCGTGGCCAAGGCCGTGCTGATCGGTGCGATCCCGCCCGTGATGGTGCAGTCTGATGCGAACCCGGATGGAGTGCCGATGGACGTGTTCGACGGGTTTCGCACTGCACTGTCGGCGAACCGCGCCCAGTTCTATCGCGATGTGCCCAGCGGACCGTTTTACGGTTTTAACCGAGAGGGAGCCAAGATCAGCCAGGGACAAATCGACAACTGGTGGCGTCAAGGCATGGCCGGGGGCGCAAAGGCCCATTACGACGGCATCGCCGCCTTTTCCGAAACCGACTTCACCGAAGATCTAAAGGCGATCACTGTCCCTGTTCTGTTTGTGCATGGCGAGGATGATCAGGTCGTGCCGATCACAAACTCGGCCCACAAGGCAATTAGGTTGGTGCGGGACGGCATCTTGAAGACCTACCCCGGTCTTTCGCATGGCCTCTTCGCCACGCACCCCGACCTCATCAACACCGATCTCTTGGCTTTCGCGCGCTCGGCCTGACGCGCAGGACACCATCGGTCTGTGCCGCCCCCCGGCTTTCATGGGGCGGCGCTGACCACAACCACTGTTCCAATCAACATAGGAGAGAAGACCATGACCAACGTCTTGAAGACAATTGCCGCCGCAGCGGTAGCTGGCAGCGTCGCCTTTGGCGCCAGTGCCGAGCCCGTCCGCAACATCGTCCTTGTTCACGGCGCATTTGCCGACGGCTCGGGCTGGCGCGGGGTCTATGATGAACTGACCGCGCGCGGTTATACTGTCAGCATCGTGCAAAACCCGCTGACCTCTTTCGCCGACGATGTCGCGGCGACCCAGCGCGTGCTGAACCGTCAGGACGGCCCGGTGATCTTGGTCGGCCATTCCTACGGCGGCAGCGTCATCACCGAGGCGGGCGTCGATCCCAAAGTTGCGGGGCTTGTCTATGTCGCCGCTTTCGCGCCCGACGTCGGCCAGTCCACGCTGGATCAGTACAAGGAAATCCCGCCGCCGCCAAACTTTGTCCCCGAAGAACAGCCGGACGGCTTTGCCTATCTGAATGCCGAGCGGTTCCATGCGGGCTTTGCCGGGGATCTCAGCGAGGCGGATGCGGCCTTCCTGCGTGATGCGCAGGTGCCAGTCGCGACGGCGGCCCTTGCTGCACCCGTGACCGTCGCCGCCTGGGAGACGAAGCCCAGCTGGTTTGTCGTCGCGACAGAAGATGGGTCTATCTCGCCCGAACTATTGCGCAGCACCGCACTCCGGATTGGGGCTGAGGCGACCGAGGTGCCCGGCAGCCATGTCGTGTTCCTGACCCAGCCCAAGGCGGTCGCCGATGTGATCGAGGCTGCGGCCATCGGCGCGGCAGAGGCCGTGCAAGGGGAAGGTGCCACCGAAACACCTTCTCCCTCGGAGTAAATTTACCAAAACCGCCCGGCCCGCGCGAGGACGCGGGCCGACAGCGGCAACTAGATCAGAAGATCAGACCATGAAACGTCAAATCTGCATGTTTCGGGCGATCTGATCCACTTGC
>JAYTDA010000403.1:0-10249 GCA_043736155.1 Paracoccaceae bacterium
GACATGGATGCCGTCTCCTTCTGTGAAGGCTTCAACAATCATCACATTGGCACATTGCGATGCCATCAGGAGGGGGCATCCACGCCATCAACAGAGCCCTGCGGACGCCTTTTCTGTCGGTGATCTTTCCGAGCCGGTATCTGATTCGGGGTTGCTGGCCGGATCATCAAAGTAGACCTTGAACAGAATTCAACGGCAGCGCGGATCCCTGCGCCGCCAATCCTTGTCGCCAACGGGGCCGATATGAACCAGCTTTACCGCCTGACCGCTACGGAAATGCGCGCTGCCCTTGTCGCGGGTCAGACCAGTGCTCGGGCTTTG
Source organism: Paracoccaceae bacterium (assembly GCA_043736155.1). Lineage (GTDB taxonomy): Bacteria > Pseudomonadota > Alphaproteobacteria > Rhodobacterales > Rhodobacteraceae > JANNRR01. The sequence goes on from JAYTDA010000403.1 coordinate 322, forward strand.
GTTACCTCAGCGCTGGCGCGGGTCGAAGTTTTGAATCTGCGGCTGAATGCCGTCGTGCAGCGCTGCGATGAACAGGCGCTGGCTGCGGCTGATGTGGTGGACCGGGCCATCGCCAATGGTGAGGAGACCGGGCCGCTGGGCGGTATACCGGTCACGGTAAAGGTCAATGTCGATCAGGCGGGCTTTGCCACCACGAATGGACTGCGTCTACAAGAGGATTTGATTGCAACCGAAGACAGCCCCGTGGTTGCCAACCTGCGGCGTGCCGGGGCGATCATCATCGGGCGGACCAACACGCCGGCGTTTTCCTTGCGCTGGTTTACCCGCAATCTGGTGCATGGCGCGACCGTCAACCCACGCGTCCCCGGTTTGACGCCGGGCGGGTCCTCGGGCGGGGCGGCGGTGGCGGTGACGGTGGGGATGGGTCCGATCGGGCATGGTACCGATATTGCGGGCTCGATCCGGTATCCCGCCTATGCTTGCGGGGTGCATGGGCTGCGGCCGTCCCTCGGGCGGGTGCCGGCCTTTAACGCCAGCGGGCCGGACCGGATGATCGGGGCGCAGTTGATGGCGGTTTCGGGTCCGATTGCGCGGTCTGTGGCCGACCTGAGGTTGGCCTTCCAGGCGATGGCGGGGCGGGATGTGCGCGATCCGTGGTGGATGCCTGTGCCGCTGGTCGGGCCGGACCAGCCTCGGCGGCTGGCGCTGTGTCTGGAGCCGGACGGGATGCGGGTTAATCCGGCCATAAAGGCCGCGCTGCGAACTGCCGCTGATCGGGCCAGTGCGGCGGGTTGGCAGGTTGAGGAGGTTGCCACGCCGCCGCTCCGCGAGGCGGTTGCCTTGCAGCTGTCGTTGTGGCTGGCCGAGATGCGGCGGACGGGTGGGGCCGCCATCTATGCCGAGGGCGACCCGGATGCGGTGTTTGTCTATGAAAATCTGAGCCGCCACGCCCCGGCGCTGGATCTGAACGGTTTCATGGACATCTTTCCGGCCCGGTCGCGGCTGGTGCGGGCGTGGCGGGCTTTCTTCGGCCTCTATCCCGTCCTGCTGTTGCCGGTATCGGGCGAGTTGCCTTTTGCCGACCACCGCGACGTGGCCTCGCAGGTCGATTTCGATGCGGTGATCGAGGCGCAGACCCCGCAGATCGGCCTGCCTTTGATGGGGTTGCCGGGGCTGACGGTGACGACGGGGTCGGTTGGGAAAATCCCGGTCGGGGTGCAACTGGTGGCCGATCAGTTCCGCGAGGATTTACTGCTGGAATTGGGGCAGATCATTGCCGAGGATATCGCGGTTCTGGAATGATCCGGCGGGGGCTCCCACGCGTGGGAGCCTGTTGTTATTGTTTTAAGTCAATGCGTTGCGCGCAGCTGTTTACCGAAATTTAACCTTTGCTTGCGCGCGGGCTGCGGGATTTGGCGGGGCGTGTCAGACCTGACTCAACACGGCCTCGATCGCCTGCGCCTGTGACAGAAGGCGCGCGTCCTGACCGAAGGCGCCGGTCAGTTGCAACCCGACGGGCAGGCCCATGATCTGACCGCAGGGCAGGCTGAGCGAGGGATGGCCGGTCAGGTTGGCAAAGCCGCTGGCCAGCATTTCGCTGTCTTCGCCGTCGACGATCACCGGGTCTTCATGCGGGGCGACGAAGGGGACGGCGGGGCTGAGGAGGAGGTCGACAGAGGCCAAGGCGTGCTCGACGGCGGCGCTCAGGGTGGCTTGAAACGCGCGGGCGCGCAGATAATCGGTGGCGGTGGTCAGAAAACCGGCCTCGATCTGGGCGCGGGTGCCGGGGGCGTAGCCTTGAGGGTTCAGGGCCAAAAGCTCTTGATGGATCAGCGATGCTTCGGGGTGCAGGATGTCGACCAAGGCGGCATTGGCCTGCGACAGGCCAGGGATCGTGATGGGCACAACCTCGATTCCGGCGGCGCGCAGGCGTTCCACACAGGCTAGAACGTGGTCTGACACGGGCCGACCGATTGCAGTGGTTGAGACATGTTCGGTGATCAGGCCGACGCGGCGCGGCAAAACGGGCGGCAAGGTCATGGCCTGGCTGGACAGGACCTGCAAAAGCAGGGCGGCGTCGGCGGTGTTGCGGGCCAGTGGGCCTGCATGGTCAAGGCTATGCGACAGGGGGAACACGCCGTCCAAGGGCACGAGGCCAAAGGTCGGTTTCACGCCTACGATGCCGCAATAGGCGGCGGGAATGCGGATCGAGCCGCCGGTATCGGTGCCGATGGCAAGGGGCACGATGCCCGCAGCCACCGCTGCTGCCGAACCGCCGCTGGACCCGCCAGCGGTGCGGGTCACGTCATGGGGGTTGTTGGTCTGGCCGATATCGGGATGGGCGATGCCATAGGCATATTCCAAAAGGTTAGTCTTGCCAAAGATGATGGCACCCGCCGCGCGCAGACGTGCCACCAAGGTCGCATCCTGCGTGGCCATTTTGGGCGGCAGCACGCGCGAGCCATAGCCGGTCAGGGTGCCTGCAACCTCGATCAGATCCTTTATTGCGACGGGGATGCCGTGCAGCGGGCCAAGGGGGCGGCCCTGATGGATGTCATCGGTGGCGCGTTGGGCCTGAGCGCGGATGCTGGCCGCCATCGGGTCGGCAAAGGCGTTAAGGCGCGGTTCCAGATCGGCGAGCCGTGTCAGGGCGGCTTCGGCCACCTGAACCGGGGTCAATTCGCCGCTGCGGTAGTGGGCGGACAGGGTTGCGACATCGGTCATTCGGAGGCTCCCAGCCGATCAAACAGCCGCGCCCAGGCGATCTGGCCTAGGCGAAAGTTGGACAGGCGCATGAATTCGTTGGGGGCGTGGTAATCCTCGTCCGAGGTCGAGAAGGAGAAAAAGATCGTGCCGGTGCCCAGATGGCGGCGGAAAACGTCGCCGATCGGGATGGTGGCCCCCATGGCGACGCGCAGGGGTTTGGTGCCCAGAAGGTCGGTCAAAATCTCTTCGGCGATCTTGAGGGCGGGCATGTCGGGGTCCAACGCAAAGGCGGTCGTGCCGGGGCCGCGGGAGTGGACGGTCAGGCGGTAACCGGTGGGCAGCACGGCGTGCAGGTGGCGGGTAATCGCCTCGGTGACGGCCTCGGGGTTCTGGCCTGCGACAAGGCGGCAGGTGATCTTGGCGCTGGCCTGTTCGGGGATGACAGTTTTGCTGCCCTGGCCGGCATAGCCGCCGCTGATGCCGTTGAATTCCAGCGTCGGGCGCAGCCATTGGTCGGTCAGCAGTTTGGTGCCGCTGGTCAGGGGGGCGGGCCGGGGCGCGCCGATCTCGTCGAAATAGGCGGCGGGGTCAAAGTTCAGGCCTGCGATGGCGGCAGTGATGGCGGGGTCGGGCGGGGTGGTGCCGTCGTGAAACCCCGGCACGGTGATGTGGCCCGTAGCGTCATGCAGGGTGGCGAGCATATGGGTCAGGGCGCGGATTGGGTTGGGGGCGGACCCGCCATGGCGGCCGGAGTGCAGGTCTTTGGCAGCGCCATGAACGGTCAGTTCCAGTGCGGCGAGGCCGCGGCTTGCCACGGTGACCGAGGGCAGATCGGCGCGCCACATGGCCCCGTCGGCGGACACGACCAGATCGCAGGACAGGCGGTCGCGCAGGCGGGCGACGGTGGGTTCGAAATGTGGGCTGCCGGTTTCCTCTTCGCCCTCGATCAGGATTTTCAGGTTGATGGGCAGGGCGCCGTGGACGGCGTGAAAAGCCTGGGCCACAAGGATCGGGATCAGCAGGGGGCCTTTGTCATCGGACACGCCACGGGCATAAAGCCGGTCGTCGCGGAGGTCGGGCTGAAAGGGCGGGGTGGTCCATTTGTCAAGGGGGTCAGGGGGTTGCACGTCGTAATGGCCATAGACGAGGATGGTCGGTGCGCCAGGCGTGTTGCACCATTCGGCAAGAACGGCGGGGTGGCCGCCGGTCGCAATCTGCTCGACATGGGGAAAGCCGGCCTCGGTCAGGCGGGCGGCGACAAAGGCGGCGGCGTCGCGGATGCCAGTGGCAAAGGCGGGGTCGGTGCTGACGCTGGGGATGGCGCAAAAGGCGCGCAGGGTGGCGAGGGAGGTGGATTCATGCGCGGTCAGCCAAGACTCGACGGTCATTTGCCGCCGTCCACGCCAAGGACTTCGCCGGTGATCCAACCGGCCTGAGCCGAGGCAAAGAACATCACCGCATGGGCGATGTCGTCGGGCGAACCAAGGCGGCGCAGTGCGATGCCGTCGATCAGGGCCTGTTGGCGGGCCTCGCCCATCGCGTCCCACTGCCGTTCCGTCGAGGGGTTGGAGCGGATGAAACCCGGCGCCACGCAGTTGACGGTGATGCCCCAGGGGCCAAGCTCGTGCGCCAGTTGGCGGGTCAGGCCGATCTGGCCGGCCTTGGCGCTGGCATAGGCCTGGATGCCGGTCAGGCTGATGGTGCGGCCCGCCCCGCTGGAGATGTTGACGATGCGGCCAGAATTCTGGCGCTTCATCGCGGGGGTGACGGCCTGCGCCATGAAGAAGGTGCCGGACAGGTTGACGTCAAAGATGACCTGCCAGTCGGCGGCGGTGATCTGTTCGATGGGTCGCCCGGCCTGACCCTGAACGCCGCCCGCATTGTTGACCAGCACGTCGATGCGCCCTGTGGCGGCGAGGATGGTCGCTACGGCGGTTTGCACAGCCTCGCGGTCACCGACATCGACGACCAAGGTTTCGCAGCCGGTCAGGCGGGCGGTTTCGGCCAGCCCGTCGGCGTTCACGTCAAGGCCGTAGACCTGTGCGCCGCGCGTTATGAAGGATTGCGCCATCGCCCGGCCAAAGCCGTGGCCCGCCCCCGTGACGATCACTGTTTGTCCGTCAAAGCCGATATTCATTCAGGCACCTCCATCCGCCTGGGCCAGCAGGCTCAGGTTTTCCATGACCAAAGCGCGCCGACCGGCCTCGATATCTTGGATCAAGTCGATCAGCCGGGCGGTCAGCGCAACCGACACGCCAGCCGCCTGACCTGCGGTCACGATGGGCCCGAGTTGGGCCAGAACCTCGGTCTGGCGTTTACGGATCGCAAGGTCGCGCCAGATGCCGGAATGGGATTTGGCGGATTTGCGGTTATGCGCCACCATGTCGGCAAAGGATTTGTCGATCAGCGCCTGCGGCGCATCAGGGGCAAAGGCGGCGGGGGCAAAGCCGTCAAACCCCTCGGTCTGCACATTCTGCGCGACGGCGACACGGCCGACCTCTTGGCCCAGACGGGTCAGGACCGGGCGGGCGGCAGTATTTTCCAGCACATCGGCGATGCTGTCATTGGTCAGCGCGGTGCCAAACAGCAGCGCGCCATAGATCATCTTGCCCCACAGATAGCCCCAGATATTGTCGGTCTGTCTGGCCTTGGGGTCGAAATCACGCATCAGACCCAGAAGCGATCGGATGCGCGGGGTATCGGCCCCGTCCAGCTCGCCGATCACCGCAGCGCCGTGGCCAGAATAGTGCACCACTCCCGGTTCCAGATAATCCGCGCCAAAGTTCACAAAGCAGCCGATCACGCGGGCAGACCCCAGGATGCGCGATAGGGCTATTTCGTTCAAGCCGTTCTGCGCCGACACCACAGCACCGTGCGGCGACAGATGCGGGGCAAGGGCATGGGCCGCGCCCTCGGTGTGCAACGCCTTGACACACAGAAAGATCAGGTCGTGCTGGCCGGTCACGTCGCCGGGCAAAGAGGCGGTGGCGTGCACCACCCCTTGAAAGATCGGTCCGTCGATGCGCAGGCCCGTGGCATTGATCGCGGCGACATGGGCGGGCACGTTGTCGACAAAGGCCACGTCATGCCCGGCGCGTATGAAAGCAGCGCCCAGGGTGCCGCCGATGGCCCCGGCACCCCAGATCAGAACCTTGTGTTTCAAGACCACGGCCCCTGCATCACGGCGCGGGTTTCGGCCACGGCGATATCCCAGATCAGATGCATCTCGGCGTCGGGGCGTTCGTAATAGCCGCCGAAATTGCCGTCACCCAGATAATCGCGGAGCGCTACCGGGTTCATGGCGCTCATCCGGTGGCTATCGATCATCGGCTTTTGCTGGCTGGGCAGAACCGCCCCCGGCAGGCGCGTCCAGGGAAAATTTTCCATCCAGCTGGCATGCGAAGCGACTTCGTCAATCTCCTTGACCTTGCCCATGGTCAAAGGCGCGCTCCACCAATTGTGAAACTTGACAGCACATTCGGGATGGTCAGCGACCCATTCCACAGCAAAGCTGCCGGCGGGGCCGTTGCCGCCATGGCCGTTGACCAGCACGAAACGGCGAAAGCCCTGAAGGCGCAGGCTGTCGAGGATATCCTTGACAATGGCGATATAGGTCGACACGCGCATGCTGACCGACCCCGGATAGGCCAGAAAATACGGCGTGACGCCATAGGCCAACACCGGAAACACCGGCACGCCCAGCGGTTCGGCGGCATCCAGTGCCACCTTTTCCGCCAGAATCGAGTCGACCGACAGCGACAGGCCGGCATGTTGTTCGGTGCTGCCCAGCGGGATCACTGCCAGATCATTGGTCTTGAGGTAGGCATCAACCTGCCCCCAGCTCATTTCAGAAATCTTCACGAGGCTTCCTTTCTTCCGCGCGCGGCGGGCAAGGTGGGGGCGGGCAAGGTGGGGGCGGGCAAGGTGGGGGCGGGAACAGGGGGCGAAACCGCGGGCACGACCAGACGATCGATGTCGCCAGGGTCGGGGATGTGGCGGTATTCGATGCAACCGACACCGGGGCGGGCGACGGTCATCGCGGCATCGGCCCCGGTCGAGATCACGATGACATCGCGGTCGGCCAGTTTGCGCTCCAACCCCGGATCGTCGAGCGTCAGGGCCACTACATCATGCACATGGGCCGCAAAGCGCCGCGCGCCAAGGGTCAAGACGGGCAAAAACTCCTCGAACCGCGAGACGACGGCGATGCGGGCCATGGGGTCGATGGCGGCGAGCGCCATGCGGGTATCTTCGGACGGGATGAACCGGATCGAGACGATATGAGATTGCGGCAGCAGATGCGACAGTTCGTCGCCCAACGTGGCAAAGGTCAGCACCAAATCGGCAGAGGCGACCTCGGCCCGGCGGATGGGGTTGTCGGTCAGCCGGTCCAGTGTCGTCGCCTGAATCACGGCAGCGTCGCCGATCTGGGCCGCGATATTGGACGCGTAACGCTCGGTTGCCTCGGCGAACAGGCCGACCAGCACGACACGCTTGCGCTGCGACCGCTTTTCGCGGGCGGCTATACGGACGGCCATTAGCGTGGCCAGATCCTCGGCCCGCAGGCCGGCGGCAAAGGCGGCGTCGATCAGGGCATCGGCCTCGGCCTCGAGTTTGCGCAGACCCTGACGGGCGACCATCTGTGCGAGGGGGCCATTGGCGACAAAGGTGCCTGACCCCGCACGGGCCTCGATCACACCGGCGGCTTTGAGTTCGGCATAAACCTTGCTGACGGTCATGGGGGCGACACCCGCCGCCTCGGCCAGATCGCGGACCGAGGGAAGCGGGCCGCCCACCGGCAAAAGCCCCGTGAAAACAGCCTGTTCAATGGCATCGCGGACCTGCCGGTGAACGGGCACGGAATTCTTCCGGTCGATGGTAATCTGCACTATCTCACCTGATCCGATCTAAAACTGTATAACGGTTGGCGTCGTTGCGGGTAAAACTGCACGATTTCCGGGCGGTTTTCAAGAGAGTTTGTGGGAAACTGTTCTGTTGACTCGCAAGCTTGGCCGTGGAACGCTATAGTCAATTATAACAGCAAACCAAACGGGAGAACCACCAAATGAAGCTATTCTCGCTGACCGCACTGGCGGCGGCATTCCTCATTGGCACCAGCCCGATGGCCATTTCGGCCGATCGGGGCGGGGTGATGACCTATGGCCGCTATGCTGACAGTCTGTTCCTCGACCCGGTTCTAAACGACGCGAACGTCGATATCTGGGTGCTGACGAACATCTATGACACTCTTTTGATGCCGACCGATGATGGGCAGGGCGTGCAACCGGGCCTCGCGACCGAATGGAAAGTGGCCGATGACGGGATGTCGGTGACGCTGAAGCTGCGCGAGGGGATCAAGTTTTCGGACGGCTCGCCGATCCTGCCGTCGGATGTGGCATGGTCGTTGAAGCGGGCGGCGACGCCGGACAATGGCATCTGGGGGTTCCTCGTCAGTGCGATCACCGACATCACGGCGACGGATGACGGCACGATCACGATAACGCTCAACCGGGCTGATCCCAGCATCATTCCGGCGCTGAGCGTGTTCAACACGGCGATCCTGCCGCAAAAGCTGTTCGAGGCTGCAGCGGGCACGACGGACGCCGAAAAGGCCAAGTCGTTTTCGGAAAAGCCGGTCGGCTCGGGGCCGTTCATGCTGGAAAGCTGGGAACGCGGATCGGTGATGAAACTGGTCAAGAACCCCTATTACTGGGACAAGGGCGATGACGGCCTGCCGCTGCCCTATCTGGACGGCGTGACCTTTGAGGTCATTCCCGACGATGCCACCCGCATCCTGCGCCTGCAATCGGGCGAGTTGGACGGGGCCGAGTTCATTCCCTATGCCCGCGTTGCCGAGTTGAAGGCGACCGAGGGGATTAACATGGTCCTCTTCCCCTCGACAAAGATCGAGTACATCACTCTGAACACCCGCCCGCAGATCGAAGGTGTCGACAATCCGTTGTCGAACCCCAAGGTGCGGCAGGCGCTGAACTATGCCACCAACAAGGAAGCGATCATCCAGATCGTGACTATGGGGGTGGGTTCGCCGATGAAATCCTTCATGTCCTCGGCGACGCCGCTGAATTCGGGCACGGGGCCGCTGTATCCCTATGACCTGGAAAAGGCCAAGGCGCTGATGGCAGAGGCCGGGTTTGCGGATGGATTCTCGACCTCGATGCTGGTGCTGGCCGGTAGTCAGGACGAGACGAGCATCGCCACGGCGTTGCAGCAGATGTGGGCCGGGATCGGTGTAAAGCTGGAACTGAAGCAGGTCGACAACGCCTCGCGGACCGAACAGTATCGGGCGGGCACCTTCACCATGCGGGCGGGTGCGTGGACGGACGATATCGCGGACCCAAGCGAGATCACCTCGTATTTCGCCTATTCGCCGACCATCGAATCGCAACATTCGGGTTGGAAAAGCGAAGAGGCGGACAAGCTGTTCGAGGCCTCGCAATCCGAGCGTGACCCGGCCAAGCGCGCCGAGCAATACGCAAAGATCCAGGAGATTCACAATGCCGACGGGCCGATGGTCTATCTGTACGAATCGCCCTATCCGGTCGCGCTGAGCAACAAGGCCAAGGGGTTCATCCAGATCCCGCTGGGCAACAACATCTTCCGCTCGGCCTATCTGGAAAAGTGAAACCTGCGGGGGCGATCAGCCCCCGTCTTGACTGCTGTCGTTGCGGGCGGGGGCCATCAGCCTCCGCCCGGTTTGCCCCCCCCCCCGTCTCTTTTGACCCGAGGATGTGTCGCACGTGTCGATGACCCTTTATGTTGCACGCCGCGTGCTGCAACTGATCCCCACGCTGATATTCATCCTGATCGTCGTGTTCGTGCTGGTGCGGCTGCTGCCCGGCGACCCGGTCAGCGCCATTCTGGGTGACCGCGCGCTGGACGCCGATGTCGAGCGCATCAACCGCGAACTGGGCCTTGACCGGTCGCTGATCGTGCAGTTTGGCGCCTTTGTCGTGGCGATGGCCAAGGGCGACATGGGCAATTCCATCACGCTGAAAGTGTCGGTCGTGGAACTAATCGCACAGCGCCTGCCCGTGACCATATTGTTGACCGTCATGGCGGCGCTGATTTCGCTGATCCTGGCGGTTCCGCTGGCCTTTGTCGCCGCCCTGCGCCGCGACAAGGCCAGTGATGCGGTGATCCGGGGGGCCTTTCAGGTCGGGTTGTCGATGCCGGTGTTCTACCTTGGCCTGATCTTGCTGAC
>JAYTDA010000404.1:0-28495 GCA_043736155.1 Paracoccaceae bacterium
GGGGGCGCGGCGTCTTTGGTCCTGCCGGCGGCCATCCACGATAACCCTGCCTCCCCCCCAGCCCCTCTCCCGGCGCAACCGTCGGGGCCCCGGATCAAGTCCGGGGCGGCGGGGGTCACGGTGGTCTGGTGATCCCGTTTGACACCATCTGGATCCGGCAACCGGCGGTTGCGAACCCCCACCGCCACTGCAACAATTTTCGGCGCTGCCCGGCATGACTGCGTGCTTTGGATTTGCCCGATGATCCGCTAAGCTGGTGCCATCGTCCCGGATGGGTCCTTGAATGAATATCAATGCTCCGCTTTTGAACCACCGGGTTTTGCGTCTGCATGCCGAAAATGCGGCCTTTGTCGCTGCCCTGCTGCGGCGCGGGCTGGATGGGCCGAACTTTGGGCTGATTGACCTGTATGATCTGGAAAACCGGCTGGCAGGCCATCTGGATGCCCTGACCATGGCAGGTCCGGCGGGTGCAGGGCTTGCGCTGGAAACCATCGCGGTAACAGCGGGTTACGGCGAGGTGTTCACCTTGTTTCACCTCGCCCTGCGACAAAATCCGACGCTGGCACTGGCGGAGCTGGTTCCCGCCGATCTGCTGATCTGGCCCGAGATCGAGGCTTTTGGCGCCGCCGCTGCCTGGTGTGCGCCGGATCAGATCGCCAGCCGGATGCGGGCCTGGATCGGCAGCGCCGATCCGATGGCGGTCTGGATTGCGCTCGATGTCTGTGGCCGCAGGCGGGTGGATCCACGCGACCGGCTGGCGGGGCTGCTGGCCCATCCACACCCGCAGGTCGCGGCACGGGCGATGCAGCTGGCCGGTGAGCTGGGCCGCGCCGATCTGGCCCCCAGCCTTGCCGCCCGCGCCGGATCCGAGACCGACCCCGATCTGCGCTGCGCCGCCGCCTGGGCCGCAGCGCTGTTGGGGGAGCGCAGGTCGGCACCGGCGGCGCTGGCAGGGTTGATTGCCCCCGGCACCGCGCCCGCACGGGCACGTCAGGTGGCGGAGCTGCTGCCGCTGGTCTGCGACAGCGCAGCGGCAAAACGCTGGATCGCGGGCCTGCTGTCCAATGCCGCCACCGAGCGGTGGGGCATCGTCGCCACTGCGGCGCTGGGGGCGGCAGACTCGCTGGAGTTTCTGATCCGGCAGATGCAGGACCCGCTGCTGTCGCGCATCGCCGGTGCCAGCTTTTGCCGCATTGCCGGGATCAGGCTTGGCCCGTTGTCGCTGGAATTGCCGACTTTCCCCGATGATCCTGCCAATGCCGTGGTGGAAGCCTGCCCGCAGGAAAGTTTCATCGAAGGCAAGCTCTATTGGCCCGATCCGGACAAGCTGACCCACTGGCTGGCAGGCAACAGGGCGCGCTTTGCCAGCGATACCCGCAACCTTTTGGGGGCCGCAGCCTGGACCCTGCAACCGCCGATCGAAAGCCATGCGCCCTGGCAACTGGATCAACGCGCGCTGGCGCTGGAGATTGCCACCCGCAGCGCTGATGCCGCTTTGCCGAACTGGCGCGGCGCGGTTGTCATGCAGGACCGGGGGTTTACCCGACTGTGGTGACCAGGCGACATATGGCAGGATCAGCCGCACCATGAGGCTGGAAAATGCAACAGGCTACCCGGCAAACTTTACCCTGGCCCTCGACAAGGCGGGGCATGAACAAATCGTGCTTGTCACCAAGGTGACGGTGCAGTTGCACATCGAACCGGGTGCGCCCTGCCGGTTGGCCCCCGACCAGCGCCCGCTGTTCGATGCCGATCTGTTCGGCCCTGACCCCGGCACCGATGCATCGGTGTTTGAAAACGACTTTGCCGCCTTCAAGCCCTTGTGCGATGTGCTGTGCCAGGCCCGGGCCCATGCGCCGGCGGGGCAGCCGGTGACGGAACTGGGGGTTGGCATCCGGGTTGGTGGCTGGTCGAAACGTTTCACGACAATGGGCAGCCGGATCTGGCTGAAGGCGGCCACCGGCTATCAGGCATCGGGCAAACGTCCGTTTGTGGTGCAGGATATCGGCTATGACCATGCCTATGGCGGCACCGATCCCGACCCGTCAGACCCGACAAGGGCCGCCAGCTTTCAGACCAATCCGGTGGGTCTGGGGTTCTATCCGTTGCGGGCCGAGCGCGAAGGGGCGGCACTGGCGCAAACTGCGGTTCTGGGCACCGACCCGGTTGACCCGTTTGGTGGCGACATCGCCCCGATGGCCTTTGGCCCCCTGGGGCGCAGCTGGCTGCCGCGCCGGCTTTATGCCGGAACCTATGATGACCCCTGGATGGAAAACCGTCTGCCGTTCCTGCCGCTGGATTTCGACGACCGCTATTTTCAGGCCACCGCCCCCGATCAGCAGATCGCCTATCCGGTCGGCGGTGAACCGGTTGAATGCGTGCATCTGTCGCCCGAAGGCCGGTTGCTGGGCGAAGTGCCGCGTTTGCAGATCGTGGTGCTGTTTGAACGCAAGAGCGGCCGGGTCACCCAGCGCATTGCCAATCTTGACACGGTGTTGCTGCTGCCGGAGGAACGGGTGATGAGCCTGACCTACCGCACCCGGATCACCGCCGAACGCGACCTGTTCGAATTTGCCCGGGCGGTGATTTCGGAACGCCAACTGGACGGGGCGCGGCATCATCCTGGCGGAGGCGGCGATGGCTGAGCCGCAATCCTCCGCCATCGGCATCTCTCCCGGTCTTGCGGTTGTGGGCTATGGCATGTGGACAGCGCTGGGTCCAGATGGCCCCAGCACGGTCGCAGGCATCCGGGGCAAGCTGATCGGGTCAGAGGTCGGCAGTCTGTGGGACAGCACGATTGGGGAAAACCTGCCCGCCTTTCGGGTCGCGGCGCATCAATGGTGGACCGGCCCGAGCTTTCTGCCCGATCTGCTGGCCCCCGCGATCGAGGAATGTCTGGCCGAGGTCGGGGGCCTCGCCAACCCGGCATTGCACCTTGCGGCCAGCCAGATCCCGATTCTGGTCACCCTGCCGCCGCCCGACCGCCCGGGCCGTCCCGACGGGTTGGAACAGTCGTTCCTGACCGGCCTGGCGCGCAAGCTGGGCCGCGCCCTGCCGCCCGGCAGCGGTGCTATTCCGGGGGGCCGCAGCGGGCTGCCGCATCTGTTGGCACAGGCGGCAGCACAGGCGGGCCGCTATCCGCTGCAGATCATCGCCGGGGTGGAAAGCCTGTTGGCGCAGCCGGTTGTCGATCACTATATCGCCCGCAGCCGGTTGAAATGCGGGGGGAATACCTCTGGCTTTACGGTGGGTGAGGCGGGTGCGGCGGTGCTGGTGGCCCCCGCCGGGCTGGTGCAGGGACCGGAACTTCTGGTGACCGGGATGGGAACCGGGATCGAGCCGGGCCGCGACGGCGGCTCGCGTGAGGCCGCTGTCAGCGGCGATGGCCTGACCCTGGCGATGCGCGCCGCCCTGAATGCCGCCCGCCGGCCGTTCTATGACATGCCGGCGTTGCTGGGTGATCTGAACGGCGAACATTTCAAGTTCAAGGAACAGATGATCGCCTCGATGCGGCTGGACCGGGTGGCCCCCGAAGGCCGGTCGCGCCGGCCGCGCGGCCATACCGAACATCTGAACCTGATCGAGAATGTCGGTGAAGTGGGGGCCGCCCTGATGCCGTTGCAACTGGGCTGGGCGTTTGAGGCGGGGCGCTGCGGGCTGCTGGCACAGAATCGCGTGTTGTGCTTTGCTGGCGAAGATGATGGGCGGCGGGTGGCACTGGTCGCCGAATACCGTGAGGGCCGGGCATGAGCGTTTTTGCCAATGGGCTTGGGGTTTCGGGCAAGGCCACCCAAAGCAAGACAATTGCCGCCATGCCGGATGTCTGCCTGTCGCCACCGCCACCCCCTGCGGGGCCTGTGCCTATTCCTTATCCGATGACTGGCATGGCGACCGATACCACCGAGGGCTGCACCAGCGTCCTTGTAGAAGGAAAAGAAGCGGGCAAGAAGAACTCCACCAAATATTCCAAAACAATGGGGAATGAACCGGCGACGAACAGTTTCGGTGCGAACGTCCTCACCCACAAACTTTCCGGCTCGTTGAAGTTCTCTGCCTATTCGTTCGATGTGATATTCGAGGGTGGCGGCGCCTGTCGGTTTACGGATCTGACCACCCAGAACCACATGAATGTCGGTGGCGGGTCGGTGTCGATCGACATTGAAAGACCGAATGTCGCGATGATCGACCAGCGCAGCCCCTGTGCGGCGCTGAAACAGGCAAATGACAATGTCCGCAAGAAAGCCAGGGCCGCATCCGAAAACAAGAAATTCCGAAAACCACAACGCGAAAAGCTGAAAGATTTCGAAGAATCCGGCACTGTGTCGCACGCACTGTTCAAACCTGCATCCGGGGCAGCCAGCGTCGTTCCCGGCACTTCCAGCAAGTTGCTTCGAAAGAGCAGCGGTGGCTATTTTGCGCAGGCCAAGAAATCAACCGCAAAACAGCGCGCCGCAAACAAGGTTCCGCAGGTCATATGCGAAGGCCAGCCGCCGCATAATCACTCCGATGGTGGATTCTTCGGGCACAGTGAACCCTGTATCCTGAAAGAGATTGCCCCGGTATCCAAATGGGGCAAGCTGACAATGGCCATCGACTGGCATCAAAAAACTGCCGATGGTTCGACCGTTCATCGTGACGATGCCTGTGGCAACTGCAAAAAGGTGCTTCATTCGGCGTGCAAGTGCATAAAGATTCGTCTTTGCAACCCGGATGGTTCGACGCGTGACGGCTGCAAAGAATCCGAACCGGGGGTGTAGGTTATGCTTGATGCAATTCCGTTTCTGCCTAAAATACTCCCGATGTCGACATTGGATTTTGAGTCTACACTCTGGAAAGGTGCCTTGTCACATATCGGCCCGGTTGCCGACCTGACGCCTTTGCAGGTCGCATTGCTCAAGAAAACCAACTGTTCTCTGTACATGATCTACCTTGGTTGCGTCGGGCTGTGTCACCAGCGCACAGCCTCGATGTTTGACCAAAAGTTGAACCTGCTTTTAATGGAGCAGATTTTCGCCTATCAGTTTGACTATCGCTATGTAAAAACTTTCGGGATCACCATCGAAGATGTCGACGACACTTCTGACAAGATTCGGGCGATTCGGCGATCAATTGCATATTTCTTCTTTGAAATACTGGAACGCGCACCCAGTTATTTCGTATCTGGGCGACCTGTTGCAGATGTGAGTTTTATCATAAATCTGACGCGATTCATTTGCGGCCCCGTTAACCGCCCGACAGTTGACAATTGGGTGCGTGGAATCATCGGCAGGATGGATGTCATTGCAGCTTCCACAGTCATCCATTCGCCATATGTTGACGATTTTCCAGACCGTTTATCTTGGGAATTAGCTGCGTCAGAGACCCACGGTGCCCCCTTGCCGCTGGAAGTCCTTGACCTTTCGTTGGAAATGGCTGGTATTGATTTTTCTGCCCGAGCGGCGAGCCAACTGGCAACCATTGATCCGTCACAGAACCAGTTGTTTGTACCAGTCGATGAGCTTGTGGCCGCAGGCTTCGTGGGCACACCTTATCGGATCGGAGGTTGACGATGCCGGTGGTTCCGCCAGGACACTTCGCGGGCATTGGCTACCCGGACTTCGAGTGGGATGAAACTGATCTGTTGCAGTATTACTACTTTCTGCCGCAGGAAACCCACGACCGGCTGCTGTTGCTGACCAGAAATGCCTGTCTGGCCTTGGCCATTGGATCAGCAACATGGGTTCTTGCCCGTTTTACCCGATTTGACGATGATCGGCCGGCGCGTGACTTTGTCGCCGCCATGTGGGCGGAGATAGCACCGGGATGGCGGTGCCAGTGGTATTTTCCCGATGATGGGGACTATGTCGGGCCAGTTCGCGGGCCGATGGGCCTGGCAATGGCTATACTTTATGATGCAATGGAAGAACTGGGCAACAACCCGGAAATTGCCGACCGCGCAGCATGGATGCACAATCTGGCCAGGCATGTGATTGGCGATGATCCGATCTATGAAGGCTGGTTCGCAAAGAGCATAGATAAACTGGATCAATTCCACAGTTGGCGTGTAGAGGGTGGGCAGGAACCCGACCTGTTTGACGATGCCTTTCCGCGGGGGGGTGTATTGTCAATAGAAGCCATTACGCCCGACTTGCCCTATGACCCTGAATTGGCCGCCGCTTTGTTGGAGCGTTTGATTCAACAGGAAAGGCGGATGGGAAACCATTTCATACTGGGGCCGGCAGAACATGGTATCGACATGGGTGAAGAAGATGACGACCACACCCATGGTGGAAGCCTACCTCACTGAATCAATTCAACTGCACACTCGCCCCCTGCACCCTATTAGGCCCATCCGACCGGCTGAGTATCTGCGTCCCGCGCAATGTGATCCGCCCGTCCGCAGTCATCGTAATCGACCCTTGGCCGCAGCGCAAAACCACCTCCCGGCCAGCCTCCAGCACCAGCCTTTCGCCATCCGCCTCAACCATCGGAACCAGCGGCTGGATCAGGCCCAAAATCAGCGGGTCGGCTTCACCCAGCATCACCAGCGCCACCTCGCGGCCAACCGACGCCAACGGTGTCGGCACCAGCGAGCGGGCCCAGAGCAGCGCCGCCGGGTCCAGCGCCGGGATCGTCACCTGCGCCCGGCCATCGGGGCCAAGGGCGGTGATCCGGGCCAGATGGACCCCGGAAAGGCCGGTCAGCGCGGGCAGAAACGAACCGTCGTGCATCATGGCCTCCTATTCGAACGCATAGGCGAAACCGGCGTCGGAGCCGGTCACTGTCACCCGGGTCAAAACCGCACCGTCCAGTTTGCGGTTCAGCACCTGGCGGCTGAGTTCGGGCAGCAGGGTGTTGGTCAGGATCGCATCGATCATCCGGCCACCGGACTCAATCTCGGTACAACGCGCCTTGATGGTGGCCATCACACCGTCGCCGATCACCAGTTCGGCACCATGTCCCGCCTCCAGCCGCCGGGCGATGCCGCGCAGCTTTTGGGTGGCGATGGCTTCGATCATCAGATCCGACAGCGGGTAATAGGGGATCGTCACCACCCGGCCGAGCAGCGCCGCCGGGAACACCTTCAGCAGTGGTGCCCGCAAGGCCGTGGTCAGCACTTCCAGATCGGCACCGCGCCTGCCATCATCGGTCTGGCGCATGATCTCTTCGGAACCGACATTGGAGGTCAGCAGGATCAGCGTGTTCTTGAAATCGATCCGGCGGCCCTCGCTGTCATCCATCATGCCCTTGTCGAACACCTGAAAGAAAATCTCGTGCACGTCGGGGTGGGCCTTTTCCACCTCGTCCAGCAGAATGACCGAATAGGGTCGGCGGCGGACGGCTTCGGTGAGAATCCCGCCTTTGCCATAGCCGACATAGCCGGGGGGGGCACCTTTCAGGGTAGACACCGTGTGCGCCTCCTGAAACTCGCTCATGTTGATCGAAATCAGGTTCTGTTCGCCGCCATACAGGGTTTCGGCCAAGGCCAAAGCGGTTTCGGTCTTGCCGACTCCGGAAGGGCCACAGAGCATGAAGACACCAATCGGCTTTTCCGGGGCACCCAATCCGGCGTACGAGGTCTGGATGCGGTTGGCGATCTGGCCCATCGCATGGTCCTGCCCCACCACCCGGTCCGACAATATCCCCGCCAGTTCCAGCGCGCGTTCGGTCTGGCTGGCCAGCATCCGCCCCATTGGAATCCCGGTCCAGTCCTGCACCACCGAGCCGACCGCGTTGCGGTCGACCGAGGGCAGGATCAGCGGGCGTTCGCCCTGCATTTCGGCAAGCGACGCCATGCGGGCCCGCAGGGTGGTCAGCAGGTCGGCGCGTTCTTCGGGCGACAGCGTCGTGGGCACCGCCTCCATCGCGCCGCCTTCGCTGGCCATGCGGGATTCGGCGGGGGTCTTGGGGTCGGTGACCGGCGGGTTTTCCGGCGGATCATCGCTTTGATCGCCGGTACTGTCGAGGGCGGCACCGGTCCGGCGCAATTTGGCCCGCAGGTCGAGCACCTCATCGACCAGCACCTTTTCCGCTTCCCACCGCAGCTTCGCGGCAGCCAGTTCCCCGGCGGCCTTGACCAACCCGGCTTCGACATTGGTCTTGCGGTCGCCGACATCGATGCCGATGGCTTCTTCGCGCTCGATAATGCCCTGTTCCACTTCCAGCGCCGATTGCCGCCGCTCGATGTCTTCCACCTCCGCCGGGGTGGCATGTTGCGACACGGCGACCCGGGCGCAGGAGGTATCGAGCAGGCTGATCGCCTTGTCGGGCAGTTGGCGGCTGGGGATATAGCGGTGCGACAGCGCCACCGCCGCCTCGATGGCTTCGTCCAGGATCTCCACCTTGTGGTGCTTTTCCAGCACCCCGGCGATGCCGCGCAGCATCTGCACCGCCGCTTTTTCCGACGGCTCCTCGATCTTGACCACCTGAAACCGCCGGGTAAGTGCGGGGTCTTTTTCGATATGTTCCTTGTATTCCGACCAGGTGGTGGCGGCGACGGTGCGCAATTCGCCGCGTGCCAGCGCCGGTTTCAACAGGTTGGCGGCGTCACCGGTGCCTGCTGACCCGCCTGCCCCGATCAATGTATGGGCTTCGTCGATAAAGAGGATGATCGGCTTTTCCGACGATTGCACCTCGTCGATCACTGCTTTCAGTCGCTTTTCAAACTCACCCTTGACCGATGCCCCGGCCTGCATCAGCCCGATATCGAGCATATGCAGATCCACCGCCTTCAGTTGCGGCGGCACGTCGCCTCGGGCAAGGCGCAGGGCGAAGCCTTCGACCACCGCCGTCTTGCCGACCCCGGCTTCGCCGGTCAGAATCGGGTTGTTCTGGCGGCGGCGCATCAGGATGTCGATGATCTGGCGGATTTCGGGGTCACGTCCGATCACCGGGTCGATCTTGCCCGCCCTGGCCCGTTCAGTCAGGTTGGTGGCATATTGCGCCAGCGCACTTTGGCCACCGGGCCTTTGCTTGGGCTTGTCCTCAGCTGCGGCAGGCTCCCCGCCTTCGACCGATTCGGCCAGCAGGTCCGCCAGTTGCGCCGAGATCGAGGCGACGTCGATCTTGTCGAACTCCAGCGAAATCTTGAACAGCAGCCCTTCCAGCACCGGTACCTTCAGCGCGCCGAGCAGCAGATAGGCCGACCGCACCTGATCCTCGCCGAACTCAAGGCTGCCAAAGGTCCAGCCTTCGCGGATCGCGTGAAACACATGGTCGGAGAAATCGGTGACCGAACTGGCGCCGTGCGGCAGCGCATCAATGGCGCGGATCAGGTCGGCCTGCATCTTTGCAGGGTCGATCCCGGCGGCTTTGCACAGGATCTCGAAATCGGAACGCGGGCTGTCGTACAAAGCCTCGATGAAATGCACCAGTTCGATATAGGGATTGCCGCGCCCCTTGGCGGCCTGGCTGGCGGCTGACAATGCCTTGAAACACAAAGGGTTCAGTTTGCCGACCAGCTCTTTGCGCTTCATCGTTTCGTTGCTGCCGCGTTGGGCCATAATGGGCACCTTCAGGTTATCTGCGGTTAAATGCCATCACCTGCGCGGACCCACGAAAAAACCAGACAGCCCGCGCCAAATCAGTCTATTCTGCAATTTCAGCGAAAGCGACTGTTTTGCGCGGCCCGATTGTTCCTGCCTGCCCGACCCCGGAGCGACCCGATGATTGACCCGCTGCCCAGCGACATTTTCCGCCAAGGCCAGGTGCTGAACAACACCTATGAGATCGAAGGATTGCTGGGGCGCGGCGGCACCGGCGAGGTGTACCGGGCCCGCAACAATATCACCGGCCGGGTGGTGGCGATCAAGGGGCTGAGTATCCAGTTTTCCGGCAACGATGATTACATCGAACTGGTCAAACGCGAAGAACAGATGCGCGACATCCGCGACGATGCGGTGGTGCGCTATACCGAATGTTCGCGGTCCGATCAGGGTCAGGTGTTTCTGGTGATGGATTTCATCGACGGCCCGTCGATGAGCGATATCATCCAGACCCGGCGGATGGATCCGAAAGAGCTGCTGATCGTGGCACACCGGATTGCCGAAGGACTGGTGGCGGCGCATGGCAAAGGCATCGTGCACCGCGATCTGTCACCTGACAATGTGGTGCTGCGCGGCGGCTCGCCGGAAAAGGCCACCATCATCGATTTCGGCATC
This sequence comes from Paracoccaceae bacterium, assembly GCA_043736155.1. Taxonomy (GTDB): domain Bacteria; phylum Pseudomonadota; class Alphaproteobacteria; order Rhodobacterales; family Rhodobacteraceae; genus JANNRR01. The sequence goes on from JAYTDA010000404.1 coordinate 10,140, forward strand.
GCCAAGGATACCGCCGCCGGGGCGCGCACCATCGTCGGCAACGAATTTGCCGGAAAATACGAATATGCCGCCCCGGAACAGCTGGATGGCAAGGCAGAAAAGCGGTCGGATTTCTATGCTTTGGGGGCGACGCTGCTGGCCTGTTATCGCGGCCAGATCCCGTTTTCCGGGTCAACCCCCGGCGAGATCGTGCGGCGCAAGCAGATGCCGCTGGACAGCACCGGCGTGCCGGAACCGCTGAAGGGGCTGGTGGATTGGCTGACGGCAGTCGACATGGCACAGCGACCCGCCCGGGCCGAGGATATTCTGGCGCGGATTGATGGCTACCTGCGCCCCATCACCAACCGGCGCGACAAGGCCGGGGCAGCGCGGACGGTGGCAGCGGGCAAGCCGCCGCCGCGCCGCGCCGGGGTGTGGCTGCTGCTGGTGCCGGTGTTGCTGGCGGGGGCGCTGGCTGCAGCGTGGTTTGCCGGGCTGTTTGAGCGCTTTCTGCTGCCGCCGTTGCCCACCGCTTCGCCCTATGGGCTCAGCGCCGCTGTGAGCGAAGGTGGAACTGCCACGCTGTCCGGCCATGCGCCGGATGCCGAAACCGCCGCGATGCTGGCGCAGGCTTTCGCCACTGTCTCCGGCCAGACCCCACCCGCCGATGCCCTGACCCTGGCACAGGGGATGCCTGCGCCTGCCTGGGCCACCGACGCCGCTGGGTTGCTGGCGGCGGTGACCGGCCTGGCCGATTGGCGGGTTGAGATCAGCGACCAGACGGCGACGGTCGAGGGCCTCGCAGCCACCCGCGATGGCGCAAAGGCGGTGGCAGCGGCGATCCGCGACTGGATCGCCACGTCGGCAATTACCCCCACCCTGTCGATTGCCGTCGGCCCGCGCCTGTTGCCGGTTGAACAGGTTGCCGACATCGCCGCCCCTTTTGCCACCTGCGGCCCGCTGTCGCAAACCAAGGCCCCGGGGGAATCCTACGTCTTGGGTGACACCATTGCGCTGGCCGGGACAATTGCCAGCCCAAAAGACGGCGGCGCGCTGCAGGCCGCGATGGAGGCGGCGGCAGGCGACCGCAAGGTGCGGATCGATGCGATTGCCCTGAATGAGGTGCTGTGCGCGGTGCACCGGGTGCTGCCAGCGGTGCCCGCCAACGGCCAGTCGGTCTGGATGGGCTATGGCGACACCGGCAAGATCAACCCCTCGGGCGTGTTTCACGTTGGCGACAACCCGATTGTCGAGGTGCAGCTGCCCGCCACCGTGACCGACGGTTTCCTGTGGGTGGTGCTGATCAATGACACCGGCGGCAATGTATTCAACCTGTTGCCGAACCGCGCCCAGGAAGATCATGCGATAGCCAACATTGGCACCCTGGCCGATGGCATCCGCCGGGTGCGGGTGATCCATTCCATCGCCGATTTCAAGGCGGACCCGGACAAGATCGCCTTTACCGTCACCCCCGACGATGTCGGCCGCGCCGAAATCATTGCGATTGTCACGAAAACGCCGCTGTTTGGCGTCCGGCGGCCCAGAGATGAAAGTGTGGCCTCGTTTGCCGAGGCCCTGGATGCGATTGCCCGGGAAGAGCCGGAAAACATCCTGTCAATTGCCACCAGACTACTGGATTCCCGACCTTGACTTTGTAGGCCAAGCTGCAAGACTCCGGGATAAATTCGGGTCACTTTGTTGTGTGCAAACAGGTTTTCAAACAAGGGACGGTGGTCCGCTGATGGAACTTTCAAGCTTCATGACACCGCTGGAAGGGGGCAACCCCTCGGGTGCAGAGCTTCGAAATGACCCGCGGTTTCACGCCATTGAACGGCTGATCGAACCGGCAACCCGGGCGCAGCGACTGGCAAACATTGCCAGTGGCGGCGTAGGAACCGTGACGGTGGACTGGGCCGCTGCACTGGACCTGGGTGCCGGGCTGGCGGCATCCGGGCGGGATCTGCGGCTGTTGGTGATGATGGTGCGGGCGCTGGCCAATTCTGACGGTTTTGCCGGATTTGCAGACGGGCTGGCGCTGCTGACCGGCACCGTCGGGCAATTCTGGGACTCGGTTCACCCCGAACTGCGCCCCGGCCCTTCGGTGAAAGAGGCGGCACAGCGCCGCACCAACGCCCTGCAGCAAATGCAGAACCCCGATACCGGCGTTCTCGGCGATCTGGAATTTGCCATCATCTTCAGCCCGCGTGGTCTGCCGGTGGTCACCGGCAGCGATCTGGCGGTCACGGCGGTCAATTCCACCGCCTATGTCACCGAGGCGTTCAGCGGCATCGGTGTCAAGGAAGTGGCCGAGGCCACGGCAGCACATGAGGCGCGGACCCAGCGGGTGACCACCGCCCTGCGCGATCAGGCCGACAAGCAGGCCGACCGGATGGCGGAGGTGCGGGCCGCAGTGGCGCTGTGCCGCACCCGGCTGGCCGAGCTGGAAGCCGCGCTGACCGAACGGATCGGTGAGAACGGGGTCCGGTTCAGCTTTGCCGATATCGACAGGTTTCTGACCCGGGTGTCCGAGACTCTGGGGTCGTTTCAGGGCGCAAGCGCCGAAAGCGGGGTTGCCATGTCTGTCTCTGCCACCGCATCGGGCCCCGGCGCATCCGGCACGACCGCAGCCTTTGCCCCTGCCGCCGCCCTGCCCGGTCAGGTCAACAGCCGCGCCGATGTCGAAAAGCTGCTGGGGCTGATCATCGACTATTACGACCGCACCGAGCCTTCATCTCCGATCCCGCACCTGGCCAAGCGGATGAAAAAGATGGTGCCGATGAATTTTTTGCAATTGATGGAAGAACTCGCCCCCAGCGGCATGAAGGAATTCAAGACCGTTGCCGGTGTTGCTGAAGACAAGAAACCGGCGGGCTGACCCCGTCGCCAGAACCGTGACAGGCCAGAAACGTGACAGAAAGGATAAGAAGATGAGCGAAAGCAAATCCAAGGTCATCGAGCGCAATCGCGCCCCCCGGGTGCAGATTTCCTATGATGTCGAACATTACGGCAGCCCCACCACCATCGAGCTGCCCTTTGTCATGGGGGTGATGGCGGATCTGGCCGGCAAATCCGAATCCCGCGAGGCGATGAAAGCCCCCGCCGACCGCACCTTTGTCGAGGTCGATGCCGGTCGGTTCGGCAAGTTCATGGAGGCGCTGGCCCCCCGGGTCAAGGCGCGGGTGCCCAACAAGCTGCCCGGCAAGGAGGGTGCCACCGATGAAGAGATGTTTGTCGATCTGTCGTTCAAGAACATGGGTGAATTTGCCCCCGACAAGATCGCGGAACAGGTGCCCGCGCTGGCCGAACTGTTGAAAATGCGCCGCCAGCTGGAAGAGCTGCTGGGCTACATGGATGGCAAGGTCAATGCTGAAAAGCGGATTGCCCAATTGCTGCAAAACGAACCTTTGTTGGCGCAGGTCGCTGACGAAGCGATGAAAAAGGGAGAATAGGCATGGCGGAAGAACAAAAGGCTGGCGCCGCAGGTGCAGCCGAAGCGCAAACCATCGATCTGGGCGAGTTTTCCGACCTGCTGGAAAAGGATTTCCGCGTCAAGGAAGACGAAGGCGCCAAATTGCAGGCGCTGGTGCAGAACCTTGCCCTTGCCGCAACCGAGCGGTCGGGTACGGCGACGATTTCAGGCAATGCTGTCAAGTCGATCAAAAGCCTGATCGCCGGGATCGATTCATTGCTGACGACGCAGATGAATGAAATCATGCATTGCAAGGAACTGCGCGACATCGAAGGAACGTGGCGGGGCCTGCATTATCTGGTCAACAACACCGAAACCGACCAGAAGCTGAAGATTCGCGTCATCAACATCACCAAGGATCAACTGGCCGACCAGCTGGAGGATTTCGAGGGCCAGATGTGGGATCAGGCACCGGCGTTCCGCAAGCTTTATACCGAAGAATATTCGATGTTCGGCGGCGAGCCTTACGGTGCCATCATCGGTGCCTATGAATTCAGCCATCATCCGCGTGATGTCGGGCTGCTGCGCAACATGTCGGGCATCTGCGCCTCGGCCCACGCGCCGTTCATCTGTGCCGCTGCACCGCAACTCTTTCGGATGGAAAGCTGGCAGGAACTGCCGAACCCGCAAGACCTGCAACAGATCGTGTCATCGCCCGATTATGCCAGCTGGCAAAGTTTGCGCGAAAGCGAGGATGCCCGCTATATCGGCCTGACCATGCCGCGCGTGCTGGCGCGGCTGCCCTATGGCGCATCCACCATCCCGGTCAAGGGGTTTGCCTTTGAAGAACAGATGGATGGCAAGCACGACCATTACGTCTGGATGAATGCCGCCTTTGCCATGGGGGTCAACATCAACCGCAGCCACAAGCTGTATGGCTGGGGCACCCAGATCAGGGGCGTTGAATCCGGCGGCACCGTGGTCAATCTGCCGGTGCATTCTTTCCCCACCGACGATGGTTCGGTGGCGATGAAATGCCCGACCGAGATTGCGATTGACGACCGCCGCGAGGCCGAACTGGCCAAGCTGGGGATGATGCCGATCCTGCACCGCAAGAACACCGACCTTGCCGCCTTTATCGGGGCGCATTCCCTGCAGGATGATGAAACAAGGGCCGGCAAACTGGTGGACCCGGATGCCCAGGCCAATGAACGGCTCAGCGCCAACCTGCCCTATCTGTTCCCGGTTTGCCGCTTTGCCCATTATCTGAAGGCGATGGCGCGCGACAAGGTCGGTACCTTCAAGGAGCGTGCCGACATGCAGAAGTGGCTGTCGGAATGGATCAACCGCTATGTGCTGGCCAACCCCAGCATGGCGGATGACAAGGCCAAGGCCAAGCGACCGCTGGCCAAGGCAGAGGTACAGGTGGATTCGGTCGAAGGCCGTCCGGGCTACTATGCCGCCCGGTTCTATCTGCGCCCGCATTACCAACTGGAGGGGATCAACGCCAGCCTGCGGCTGGTGTCGGAGCTGCCCTCTGTCAAGAACGCATGAGTTTAACCTGCCTCTCTCTATCAACCCAAAAGGAGTTCAATCATGGCTGCGGGAATTTTCATCGATCTGGGTAACGGCATCAAAGGTGAAAGTGTTCAGAAAGGCTTCGAAGACCATATTGCGGCAAGCTCGGTGCAATGGGGCGTTGGCCGCGGCGTCAGCAGCTTTACCAATGGCGTGCGTGAAACCAGTTCGCCCTCGTTCAGCGAAGTGGTCTTTACCAAGACGCTGGATATCTCGTCCAACGACATCGCCGTGGCCGCGACCAAGGGCAAAGCACTGGAAGCCGTCAAGATCAGCTTTCGCAAGGATGACGGCGACGAAGGCTTCGTGTATCTGGTCTATGATCTGACCGACGTCTATATTTCGGGCTACAGCGTGTCGTCGGGCGGCGATCAACCGTCGGAAAGCGTCAGCCTGAACTACCGCACCATCAAGGCAACCTACAAAAAACTGGCCAATTCCCATGCCGGCGATGGCGAGAACGAGTTCGAATACGACATCTCTGCCCAGGTCTGACGCGCCGTTTGCCCAAGAAAGGCCGGAACCATGGCCGATGCGACGCCAACGCCACAATCAAGGCGAGAGGCCGTGCAGCCGAGCCTGTGGGACCGGCTGATCGACGATCTGCCCGGGATCGTGGTTGAAACCGACCGCCGCCAGTCTGATCTGGCGGTGGTGCTTGGCCTTGACCGGCTGACGGCGATTCTGGCGCAGGGAACCCGGGGCATCGAACGCGACGCCGATCTGTCGGAACCCCAGCGGCGCGATCTGCATCTGCTGGTGGGCCAGATGGACCGGCGTGGTTTTCTGGAACAACGCGGCATCGTGGTCACCGCCGATGTGCTGCGCGAAGCGGTCCGGCGCGATATTGAGGCGCTGTTCAATGTCGAACGGTTCGAATCCGGCTTTATCGGCACCGATCTGGAACATGAGGCGGTAGAGCAACCCTCTGCCATCATTGCCGATTTTCCGCAGGCCCGCCGGTCCGTGCTCAATTACGGCGTCCCGTCGTTTTCCGGCCGGGGTGCCAAGGATTTCGATCTGGACGCTCTGGCCCGCGAATTGCGCGAAGTGATTGCGGTGTTTGAACCCCGTTTGAAACGCGACACCATCCGGGTCAAGGCCGATACCGGCGATGCGGCGGGCATGCGGATCTCGATCGAAGGCACCCTGATGCTGTCGCCGATCGCCGAACGCCTGCGGCTGTCCACCACCATCAACCTTGACAATGGCCGCGCCTCGACCGTGGTCGAGGAGGGGTAGTGGATCGCAATTTCCTGGCCTATTACGAAGAAGAACTGGGCCATGTACGCGAACTGGCCGGTGAATTTGCCGCGATGCACCCGACGGTGGCGCGCAACCTGTCGCTGGAATCGGTGCCGTGCCCCGACCCGTATGTCGAACGGCTGCTGGAAGGTGTCGCCTATCTGGCCGCCCGGACCCGGCTGAAGGTCGATGCCGAAAGTACCCGCTATGTCCGCAATCTGCTGGAGGCCTTGTACCCCGATCTGGCAGGCCCGGCCCCGGCGGTGTCATCGGCGGTGCTGCATCCCGGACCCCAGGTGCAAACCATGCTGGAGGGTCATCTGGTGGCACGCGGCACCAAACTGGTCGCCGCCTATCGCGACGGTCTGGCGACCCGCGCCACCTATACCACGGCACAGGATGTGGTGTTGTGGCCGGTGCGGCTGGAGGCGGTGGAATATCTGCAGGACCGGGGCGCGCTGAATGCCGCCGGGCTTGCACAGGGGGGGGCGGCCGAGGCCGGATTGCGGCTGGTTCTGGCCCGCGAAGGCGCAGGGTCGCTGGCGGAACTGGCGCTGGACCGGCTGGACCTCAACTTTGCCGGTGGCACCCGGGGCGGTCTGATCTTTGACGCGCTGTTTGGCCATGGCGCAGGCTTGGTGGCGCGGCCCCACAAGGCAGGTGCCTTTCGCCCCGCCGATGGGCCGCTGATGGTCGGAATCGGTGACGGCGAAGGTTTGCTGCCGCGCCTGCGCCCGGCGTTCGAGGGCTACCGGCTGATCCGCGAATATTTCCTGATGCCGGACCGGTTCCATTATGCCCGGTTCGAGGGGCTGAACCCGGTGGTGCGGCAATGCAGCGCCCAGATGCTGGAACTGGTGCTGCTGTTCGACAGCCCCCGCCCGGAACTGGCCGATGTAACGGCGCGCGATTTCCGGCTGTTTGCGACGCCGCTGGTCAATCTGTTCGAAAAAGAGTGCAATATCATCGAGGTGGATGGCCGGTCCGCCGCCCATGTCGTGCATGCCGACCGCACCAGGCCGCGTGATTTCGAGATTTACCAGCTGCTGCATGTCGAAGATGCCGACAGCAACGGCCCCGACGCGGCACTGGTGCCGATCCATTCCGCCAGCGCTGATCGCGGCTCCGGCCTGGTCTACGGCACCGAACGCCGCCCACGCCGCCCCGGCGAGGATGAGATCGGCCGCGGCCAGACCCGCACCAGCTATGTCGGGGACGATCTGTTCCTGTCGGTGGCGCGGCCGCAGGGGGTCACGGTGACCAAGGCGGTCAAGCGGCTGGATATCCGCGCCCTGTGTACCAACCGCGATCTGCCGATCCTGGATGACAGCCCGAAGCTGACACTGGAAAGCGGCGACCCGGTGGGAAGGGTGGAACTGCTGGGTGCCTTTCGCCGACCCCGCGCCGCGCTGATGGCGGCGCTGCCGAAAATGGCGGCGGGCGGGGAAAGTGCGCTGGACGATCTGACCTGGCGGCTGATTGCGCAACTGTCGCTGAACCATCTGTCGCTCGGCGATGACACCAGGGGGGCCGAACCGCTGCGCGCCATGCTGGAATTGTATGCCGACCGGGGTGACCCGTCGCTGGCCCGCCACGCCCGGTCGGTGGCGCGGGTCTCGACCCGGCGGGTGGTGGAACGGCTGGGGATACCCGGGCCGATGTGTTTTGGCCATGGCGTTGAAATCACCCTCGATATCGAAGATGCCCTGTTGGCGGGCAGCAGCACCCTGTTGCTGTCGGCGCTGTTGAACCAGCTGTTTGCCCGCTATGCCGGGATCAATTCATTCGTGCGGACCCGGACCCGCCTGATGCAGAAACAGGAGGAGGTGGCATGGCCGATGCGCCCCGGCAACCGCGCCCTGATCTGACCGGCGACATCCCGGCAGCCGACAGCATGGCGTTCTTTGAACTGCTGCGCCGGCTGGAAGTGGGCGACTATCGTTTTGGCCGCATTGGCGGCCCGGGGCGCGAACCGGCACGGCTGGGGCAGCGCATCCGCATGGCCTTTGCCACCCGCGATGTCGCGGGCTTTCACCCCGGCACCGATTCCCAGCCGTCACGGGTTGATGTCGAAGTGCTGGGTTTGCTGGGCCCCGAAGGTGCCCTGCCGCTGCATATGACGCGCTGGGTTATGTCGCGCCTGTCAGACCGCTGGTTTGCCGGGGCCGACACTGACGCCACCTCCGACACCACGTTTCTCGACTTTTGCAACCTGTTGCAGCACCGGATGATGGCGCTGTATTGGCGCGCCTGGGGCGACGCCCGGCCCGAGGTGCAGATTGAACATGGGCCGGGTGGCCGGGTCCAGGCGGTGCTGAATGCGCTGGCCGGTGTCGGCTTGCCCGGGGCGGCAACGGGCGGTGCCACCGACCTGGCGCTGAAACTGCGCCACGCCACCTCGCTTGGTCATCAGGTGCAGGGGGTGGAACGGCTGACTGCCTATCTGGCCGATGTCGCCGGTGCCCCGGTCCGGCTGGTGGAATTCGTCGGGTCATGGCTCGACCTGCCAAAGGGCTTGCAGTCCCGGCTGGGGCAGGCCCATGCCGTGCTGGGCCAAAGTGCGGTGGCAGGGGCACGCAGCTTTACCCGGCAGGCGCGGGTAGAATTGCAGATCGGCCCGCTGTCACTGCCCGATTACAGTGGCTTTCTGCGCGACAGCGGGGTGATCGACCGGCTGCGCCACGCGATCCGCCATGCCATTGGCCATGAGCTGGAGGTGGACCTGCGGCTGGTTCTTGCGCGCGGCGATATTCCGGATGGCCGCATCGGCGCCATGCAGCTGGGCCGCACCGGGTGGCTGGCGCACCGGCGCAGCGCCGATGCCGCCGACCTGGTGCTGCCCAACATCACCGAACCGGGTGCGCCATGAGCCTGCGACTGGTCATCGAACATGCCAACCATCCGCAGCGCGAGCGCGAGCGGACCCACCCCGCTGGGGAGTTTTCCATCGGCAGGGGGGCCGAATGCAGCTGGCAACTGGAAGACCCGGATCAATATGTCTCGCGCAAGCATTGCGTGATTTCCGGCGGCCCGGGGCGCTGGATGATTACCGATGCCAGCCGGGGCGGGCTGTTCATCGATGGCGGTGACCAGCCGCTGGGGCCGGGCAATTCGGCGGCGCTGCAAGCGGGGATGCGGATCAGGCTGGGCGACGTGGTGATCCGGGTCGAGATGCCGGATGTCGCAGGCGCAGCACCGCCGCCGCGCGCCGCGCCACCGGCAACCCCGCCAAGTTTCGCCGGGGATGGCTTCTTTTCCGCCCCGGTCACCCCACCCCCCGCCGTGCAGCGCCCTGCCGGGATGCCGGAACCGTTTGACAATCCGCGCGCTGCAATGCCTGCGCCCCTGGCCACCGCCCGACCGCTGGCACCGCCGCAGTTTGATGACCCCTTTACCCTCGATCCGGTGTCTTCCCGCCCTGCCCCGGTTGCCGCTCCGGTTGCCGCTTCTGTGCGCCCCGCCCCGTTGTTTGCCGACCCCTTTGCCGCACCGGTCGCCTCAGCCGCCCCTGCACAACCATCCCAGGCGGGCGGTTTCGAGTTCGGCAGCTTTTTCGACACCCCCGTCCCAGCGGCGAAACCCGCCGCAAAACCCGCCCCACCGCCGCCCGCCGATGACTGGGGGATGCCTGCGGTTTCCGCCGCCCCTTTGGGGGAACCCGCCACCCCGGCTGCCGTTGGGTTTGACGATTGGGGCCTGTCGTCCCCGGAGCCGGCACCCGCTGCACCGGAGCCTGAACCCCTGACCTCTGACGCCGGTCGCAGCCGGGAACGCGGTGCCCCTGCGCCGGTTCCGACCCCACCCGCTGCCCCTCCGGCTCCGCCACCCGCCGCCGATCCGATCCCGGCAGCCCCACCGCCGCCACAGCCCCCGCCAACCCCTGTTCCCCCGCCAACCCCGGCACCACCACCCGACACCGCGCTGACCGACGCCTTCTTTCGCGGCCTTGGGCTGGCACCGGACGACGCCAGCGCGGAAACCATGGAGGCGATGGGCAAGCGCTTTCGCATGCTGGTCGAAGGTGTGATGCACATGCTGCGGACCCGAGCGCGGGAAAAGCAGAATGTGCGGGTGGCTCAGACCATCATCGGCTCGACCAACGTCAACCCGTTGAAATTCATGGCGACCACCGATGACGCGCTGGCGGCGCTGGTGGCACCGCGTGGTGCCGGATACCTGCCCCCCGATGCCGCGATTGCCGCCGCGTTCCGCGATCTGGCCGATCATCAGGTCCGGACCTGGACCGGCATGCAATCCGCACTGCGCCAGATGATCGACCGGTTCGACCCGGCGGCGATCGAGGCAGAGATTGAAGCAGACGGGCTGATCAAGGCATTGCTGGCGGGGGGGCGAAGTGCCAAGCTGTGGCAATTGTATAACGACCGTTACAAAGACATTGCCCGGTCTGCCGAAGACCGGTTTCTGGGCGAAGTCGGCGCCGATTTCCGGGACGCATATGAAGGCAACAGGAGGAAACCAGATGATCCGCAGACGTGAGTTTTTCGCCGGTATGGCTGCCATGGCTTTGCTGGCCTCGTGTGGGCCGGCGGGACCGGGCTCGGTGACCCTGAAGGTGCAGGGGGCTGCGGGGATGAACCCCGGCCCGGATGGCACTGACCGGCCGCTGACGCTGCAGGTGGTGCAGTTGCGCGGTTCCGGGGCGTTTGACAACGCCGATGCCTTTGCGCTGGCAAACCCGGCGGCGGCCTTGGGGGCAGATCTGATCAAGACCGATGTGATTGCCCTGGCCCCCGGTGGCACGGCGGAAATGACCATTGCGCTTGACCCCGGAACCGCCATTCTGGGCATCATCGCCGGGTTCCGCGATCCGGCAGGCAAGGTGTTCCGCGTCAAGGCGTCGGTTGCCCCCACGGCTACCCTGACCTTTCAGGTCAATGTCGGTGCCGGTGGGATTTCGCTGGTCCCGGCCTAGGCAGGCAACAGGCGGCAGGCCCCGGAGGCAGGAACCGGGGGGCAGGAACAGGTCGGGGGACGGGAATGAGCGACAAGAACAAGGTTGTCTGGTCCGAAGGGCTGTTTTTGCGCACCCAGCATTTCCAGCAACAGGATCGCCATGCCGAAGCGCTGATGCGCGGTGCCCTGTTGGCGGCTCCGTTGCAAGGCCATGGCTTTGCGACCCTGGTGCTGGACCGGGCGGCGCTGGATGCGGGCCGATTGGCGGTGGCATCGGCCAGCGGCATCTTTCCCGATGGTACCGCCTTTGTGTTGCCGGACAGCCTGTCGGCTCCGGCAGCCTTGCCGGTGCGGGGCGACCAGTCGGGGTTGATCTCGCTGGCTGTTCCGATCGAACGGGCCGGGGTCGCCACGATTGATCCCGCCCATGCCGACCCATCGGGGGCGCGCTACCGTGGCCAGGTTGAACAGGTCCGCGACACTGTGCGCGGCGGCGCTGACCCGGAAGCGATCGAGGTGGCGCGGCTGGCGGCCCGGCTGATCGGCCCCGGCGACGACGCGGCGGGCTATGTGGCGCTGCCGGTGGCGCGCGTTGAGGGGCTGCGCGCCGATGGCTCGGTGGCGCTGAGCGATGGCTTTCTGGCCCCGGCTTTGCAGATCCAGGCGGTGGCATGGTACGCGGGCCTGGCACAGGAAGTGGTCACCGGGCTGGACCGCATCGCCGATGCCCATGGCAAGATGGTGCTGGGTGGCGCCGGCCGGTCGGTGGAAAACCTGCTGATCCTGGAACTGGCCAACCGGGCCCGGCCCCGCATCGCCCATGTTCTGGCACAGAATTTGGTGCATCCGTCCGAGTTTTTTGGCGAACTGGCCGGGCTGGCGGGGCAAATGGCGACCTATGGCTCCTCGTCGCGCCGCCTGTCGGACCTGCCAACCTATGACCATATCGACCCGCAACCGGCGTTTTCGGCGCTGGCCGACACGCTGCGGTCGCTGATGCTGAGCCTGCGCCATGTCGAACCGAAATCGCGGGCGTTGCAGGTGGCGCGGCATGCGCAGAATGTGTGGAAAGTGCGGATCGACAATCCCGAGGTGTTGAAGAACTCACGCATCGTGCTGCGGATCGGCTCTGACATGTCCGAAGAGATGCTGCGCCAGATCTTTGTCAATCAGGCGACAGTCGGTGCCGCCGACGCCTTTGAAAAACTGTGGAAATCGCGGTTGCCGGGGATTGCGCTGAAGCCGCTGCACAGTCAACCGCGCGAGATCCCCTATGACGGCGAACGGCTGTGTCTGGAGCTGGACCAGAAATCCGAACATTGGGCGCAGCTGGCCGATGCCCCGGGCTTTGTGATCGGGGTGTCGGGGGTGCTGGAACGCGAGCCGGAAATCGACTGTTTTGCGGTGAACCGGTAAGATGGACAGGTTGCGCGCCTTGGCCCCACGATCCCAGGTCCCTTCCATCAGGGTGCGGGGATTTTGGACCAGAACCCTCTCCCCTGGCCCCTCTCCGAAGGCGCAGAGGGGGACGCTGGCGGTGCCGTTCCGCGCCGCCCTCGCCTTGGGGAGAGGGGCCGGGGGAGAGGCTTTGCGGCGCGCCACTGAGGCCCGCCATGACTGACAAGGACGACCCCTTTGGCCTGTCGAACGATGCCGGGCGCACCCGGATAAGGCCGGTCAAGGCCGGTCAGTCCGCCCCCACGGCGCAACCCACGGCGCAGTCTGTTTTCGGGGCTGCTCCCACAACCCCCTATCAGCAACCGGCCTATCAGCAACCCGTCCATGGCCAACCGGCGCAGAACCAGCCCGCCAGCCGCGGCCCCCGGGTGCGCCATGCCCGCAACCATCCCAACCCGCTGATCTCTGCCTTTTCCGCGCTGCTGGAGATTGCCCCGGAACTGGAACGGGCGATGCCACCGGCCAATGCCGAAACCCTGCGGGTGCGGTTGCAGGATAATCTGATCGATGCCCGCGACGCCGCCGTTGGCATGGGGGCACCCTTGACCCGCGCCAATCAGGCGGCGTGGTTTGTCGCGGCGCTGATTGATGACATCGTGTTGAACACGCCCTGGGGTGGCCATTCCGACTGGCCGCGCCAGCCGCTGGTGGTGGGGCTGTCGGGCGATGTCGATGCCGGAACCCGGTTTTTTGACCAGTTGGAAGAATTGCAGCGCTATGCCAACCGCGATCCTGAATTGCTGGAACTGGCCTTTGTCTGTGTATCCCTCGGGTTTCGCGGCAAATACCGGGTGCAGGGTGGCGCAGGCGACGGGGCGCTGATTGCGCTGCGGTCTTCCACGGCGCGGCTGATCCGCAATTCGGATGCGGAACAGGCCGACCTGTCGCCGCATTGGCGCGGAGTGGTTGCCGCCGACGAACCACCGCGCTTTGCCGTGCCGCTGTGGACCATTCTGCTGGCCGCAGGCGCGCTGATCACCGCGATCTATGTCGGTCTGTCAATCCAGCTTTCGGGCAAGGCGGATCAGTTGTACGCCCTCGCCCGCCTGCTGCCGCCGCCGGAACGCGCCGAGATCTTTCGCCCCATCCGCACCACCGAAGCCGTGGCGGTCCCGGAACTGCTGCTGACGCCGGTGCTGCTGGAACTGGTCCCGGCCTGTCTGGCCAAGGCCCCGCCGGAAACTGCGGCAGCGCTGAGTGGCCGCGATGATGTCAGCTTTGCCTTTCTGACCCTGCGCGGGTCAAACCCCGAAGTGTTCCGTTCGGCCAAGGCGGATATCAACGAGGTTTATGGCCCGCTGGTCACAGCGCTGGCGGCCTGCATCATTGAGAACGCCGAACTGATCGGCAAGGTGACGGTGATCGGTCATACCGATTCGGTGCCAGTGCAGAAAAGCAACCCGTTTGCCTCCAATCAGGGCCTGTCGGAGGCGCGGGCCCGTACCATTGCCGATCTGCTGATTGCCGCCGGGGTGCCTGCCGAACTGGTGGCAGCCGAGGGCCGCGCTGATACGGAACCGGTCGGTGACAATGGCACCAAACCGGGCCGCGCCGAAAACCGGCGGGTCGAAATCAAGATCGAGAAGAAGCTCTGATGCGGGTAATCAAGGCCATTTTCCGCTTTTTGTTTTCGCGCCGGCTCTGGACCTTTATCGGTCTGGTGCTGCTCTGTGCGCTGATCTGGCTGTTCGGCCCGCTGGTCCGGGTCGGTGATGCTGCCCCCTTGGCCGATCAGATGGTGCGGCTGATCGTGATCGCGGTGATTGCGATTCTGTGGCTGTTTTCGCTGCTGCTGGCGCAATTGCGCGCCGCGAAAAAGAACCAGATGTTCGTCACCGAACTGGCAACACCGGAACGCCGCGAGGCACCAAAGGCCGGTGAGGCAAACGTCGCCGAGATCAACAGCAAGTTTGCCCAGGTGCTGACCGAGATGAAACGGTCAAAGCTCGGCAACAAGAAGTTCCTGCGCGATATGCCGTGGTATGTCATCATTGGCCCGCCCGGATCCGGCAAGACCACGGCGTTGCGGCAATCCGGGCTGAACTTTCCGATTGATCTGGCCGATGATCTGAAAGGCGTCGGCGGCACCCGTAACTGTGACTGGTTCTTTACCGAGGATGCGGTGCTGGTCGATACCGCCGGGCGCTATGTGCAACAGCAAAGCCAGCCCGATGTCGATGCCGCCGAATGGCTCGGGTTTCTTGACATGCTGAAAAAGCACCGGGGCAAACGGGCGTTGAACGGGGTGATCCTGACGCTGTCGGTCAAGGAACTGCTGGCGGGCGATGCCGAGGTGCGCAACCACGGGCGCGAAATCAGGAAACGTCTGGCCGAACTGCGCGAGAGGCTGCAAATTCAGTTGCCGGTCTATCTGATGGTGACCAAGACCGATCTGGTGCCGGGGTTCGAGGCGTTTTTCAGCGGCCTGTCCAGCCGCGAACGCGAACAGGTCTGGGGGGCGACGCTGGCCACCGATGCGCGGGTCGATGGCACCCTGGTCGAACGCGAAACCCGGGCGTTGCAGACCGGGCTGGAAACCCGGCTGGTGTCGCGGCTGGCTGAAGATGTGCCGCTGGAACGCCGCGCCGAGGTGTTCCGGTTTCCGGCCCAGATGCAGGGGCTGGATGCACCCTTGAAGGCGCTGATCGACACGGTATTCGGCGAAAGCCGGTATGAGGAAACCCCGTGGCTGCGCGGGTTTTACTTCACCTCTGCCACCCAGGAAGGCTCGCCGATCGACCGGTTGGTCGGGGAGTTGTCGGGAGCGTTCGGCATCGGTGCCGAACCGCCGCAACCGCGCCGCCATGGCGAAAAACGCTCGTTCTTTCTGCGCAACATGCTGGCGGAGCTGATTTTCCCCGAGGCGGGTCTGGGCACCTTTGACGCCGCAGCCGAGGAGCGGCGCAAGTGGATCTGGCGCGGCACTCTGGCCGGGGCGTCGCTGGTCACCGTGCTGGCGGGCCTTGCCTTTCTGTTCAGCTTTCTGCGCTATTCCGGGGCGATCAACGATCAGGAGCGGCTGCTGGCTGATCTGTCGGGCCGCTTGGCCAATGTGGCGGCGCGCCAGGCCCCCACCGATCCGCTGGACCTTGATCTGGCATTGGATGCCGCCACCGAAGTCAGGAATGCGGCAACTGCGGTGCAATCCAACCCCTTGACCCTGATCGGCCCCACCGCCGTAGCGGAACTGGCCGAGGCGCAGCGCATCGCCTATGAACGGTCTTTACGCAACATTCTGGAACCCCGGATGGTTGCGGTGCTGGAAGCCACGATGTGGCGCGAGATCCGCGACCCGGAATATCTGCTGGGGGCGCTGAAGGTCTATTACATGATGACCGGTCTGGCCCCCTATGACCGCGCCTTTGCCACCGGTTGGTGGCAAAGCCAGTTGCAGGGCCATGCGCCGCTGGAACCGTTTCCGACCGAGGAAGCGCTGGACCATCAACTGGCCGCCATCGACCGGATGGGCAGCGAAGAGGCCAAGATCGCCCCCGATACCGAACTGGTGCAGGCATCGCTGGAAAGCATCTGCACCATTCCACTGTCGGCCCGTGCCTATAATGCGCTGCGCTCCGACCCGACGGTGACGGCGCTGCCGGAATGGATACCGGCGGAAAAGGCCGGGCCGAATGCCACCCGGGTGCTGACCCGGCTGTCGGAAAAGACCCTGCGCGTCGGCCTGCCCGGCGCCTTTACCTATGCCGGGTTCCACACCGTGGTGCTGCCGCTGCTCCCGGAAGTGGCGGCGCAGGCGGCGCTGGACCGCGCGGTGTTTGCCGGCGGCTGCGCTGAAAGCTCCGACGCCTCTGTCGATGTGCTGCAGGCCGATATATTGAAGCTGTATCAGGAAGATTTCATCGCCCAGTGGGACGGGTTTCTGCATGATATCCAATTGGCCCCGATCACCGATCTGCAGATTGCCACGCTGAACCTGAAAGACCTCGCCTCGCCCGATTCCACGCTGAAGCGGCTGCTGACCTCGGTGGTCGAGGAAACCAACCTGCTGCGGGTGATCCCCGAGGATGCCAATGCGCCGCCGCCCGGGCTGATCAAGGCAGCGACCAAGCGGCTGGGCAAGGTGGGCAAACTGATCAAGGCGGGAACCAAGATTGCCGCATCGTCGGATGCCGGGGCCGCCCCGACCGACCTGCCGGGCACCGATGTCGCAGGCCATTTTGGCCCGCTGCGTGCGGTGGTCGAGGAGGTTGATGGCCAGCCGCCCTTGCTGGCCGATGTGGAACTGGCCTTTACCGCCCTTGCCAATGAACTGGCCACCGTTGGCAACAGCCCCGACCCCGAGGCAGCACTGCTGGCGCGCGGCGGTTTGCCGCAACTGACCGGGGCTTTGGTCAATGTATCCGCCGCCCTGCCCGATCCGGTCAATGGATGGGTGGCGGGAATTGCCAATGATACCAATGCGGTGACGCGCGACGCGGTGGTGGCGCAATTGAACGCCCGCTGGCGCGCCGATGTGCTGCCGTTCTGCTCATCCGCCACCAAGGGGCGCTATCCGTTCGATCAGGGCTCTGGCATCGACGTGAATGTCGCCGATTTTCAGCGGTTGTTCGGACCCGGCGGGCTGATCGACAAATTCACCAACGACAATCTGCTGCAATATGTCGATACCGCCGTGCGACCCTGGGTCTGGCGGGCGGATTTCGGGCTGGATGCCGCGACCCTGGCACCGTTCGAGCGCTCGCGTTCGATCCGCGATGCGCTGTTCGCCGGTGGCACCGGGCCGATCATGGCCTTTACCCTGACCCCGACCGATCTGGCCGCCAACGCTGCCCGAGTCACGCTGAACCTCGACGGTCAGCAACTGGTCTATTTCAACGACGCCGGACGACCAACCCCGATGACCTGGCCGGGAACCGGCGGAACCAACCTGATTTCGCTGAGTTTTGCCCCGATTGATGGCTCTCCCGAGGTGATAGCTTCGGAAACCGGAGCCTGGGCCTGGCTGCGGCTGATCAAGAAAAGCCGGATGAGCCGGACCGACCTGCCAGAGCTGTTCAAGCTGCAACTGGGCATTTCCGGCTTTTCCGCCAATTTCGATCTGCAGGCCAGTTCGGTGGAAAACCCGTTCGATCTGACGATGTTCGGCAGCTTTCAGTGCCCAGAGAAATTCTGATGGCGGCGGAGGGGGCGGATGATGACACCCGCCCGGTCGCTGGCTTCTTTGGCAAACTGCCCGGCAGCGGCGATTTTGTCGACCGCGGGCTGCCCCCCGGCTTTCGCCGCCAGTGGGACCGCTGGCTGACCAGCCACGTAGCCCCGCGCGCCCGCGCCGGTGCGCGCTTTCCGGTCGGGGGCCTGCGGTTCAGGCTGGTGTCGGGGAGGGCCACGGCAGGCGGAGTGATCCTGCCCAGTCAGGACAGCGTGGGCCGGGTGTTTCCGCTGAGCCTGCTGGTGATTGCCGAAGGCGGAATTGTGCCAGCGGCGATTGACCGCTGGTGCGATGCGGCAGTGGCGGGGTTTGACCCGGCGGTGGAGCCGGATACGCTATGGGACAGGCTGGATGCGCTTGCCCCGCCGGAAGTGGTGGCCGGTGCAGGGGAACCTTGTCTGACGCTCTGGTCAGCGGGCCGACGCCCCGAGAGGTTTGAGGAAGACGAAGCCCGGTTGACCGAACTGCTGCCCTGTCCCGACTAATACCAACGGCCCTTTGAGTTGACCGTTTGGCCTGCCGTCTCGGATGAAGCGTAGGGTGTCGTGCTTGCACGCACCTGTCTGTCGGGAATGGTGCTTGCACGCACCTGTCTGTCGGGAATGG
>JAYTDA010000405.1:0-1585 GCA_043736155.1 Paracoccaceae bacterium
CGCCATGGCCTATGCCACCGCCGCTGTTTTCGCCGTCGCGTCGGGGATCACCTTGGTCGGCCTGATGACCAGCGCCGACGCCAACATCGCCCTGCGCTATACCTTGCTTAGCATCGCCGGCGTCATCCTTGGCGGCGGCGAATTCATCGGCGGGCGCATATCCCCCATCGGCGCCGTGATCGGGGCGCTGACGCTGCTGCTGGCGGGGTCATTCCTGACCTTTCTCAACGTGCCCTCCGATTGGCAAATCGGGGCGCAGGGGATGATTTTGATCGTGATCCTGGCCCTGCGGCTTCTCTTGGGGCGCACCGCATGACCCTGCTCAAAAAACCCTGGCTCTGGTCATTCATCGCCGCCCTCGCGGTCTGGCTGGCCACAATCCTGGCCACCGGGGGCGCTTCGACCATTGGCGTGACGCAGGCGACCCTGACATTCGCCGCGTTTTCGGTGATCGTCGGCATCGGCCAGATGTTCGTCATCACTCTGGGCCCCGGCAACATCGACCTTGCGGTGCCCAGCACCATGACCCTGTCCGGCACCGTCGCGCTGAAATTCATGGCCGAGGATAACTCCCTCATCCTGCCTGGCATCGCCATTGCCACAGGGATTGGCATCGCCATCGGCATTATCAACTATGCGCTGATCAAGGCGCTGCGGATCCCGCCGATCATTGCGACCTTGGCGATGAGTTTCATCATACAATCGGCGGCCATCGCCACCAACCGGGGGCTGCGGATCAAACCGCCGACGATTTTGGCCGATTTCAGCACTGGCTACACATTGGGCATCCCCAATATCGCCTATGTCGCCTTCTTAATCAGCCTGCTCGCATGGGTCCTGCTGATGCGCACCACCTATGGCCGCTGGATTGCAGCCATCGGCCAAAGCCTGCCCGCCGCCCGCATGGCGGGGATTCCGGTCGATGGAACCCGGCTGATCACCTATATCATCTGCGCAACACTGGCGGCCATCTGCGGCTATCTGCTGGCTTGTTTCTCAGGGGGCGCTGCCCTCAACATGGGGGCGGAATACCTGCTGATGTCCATCGCGGTTGTCGTTATCGGCGGCACTGCTGTGGCGGGGGGCGACAGCAATGTGCCGGGGATCTGGGGGGCGTCGCTGTTCATGTTCCTGATCGTCTCGATGTTGAACACCTATGGGTTCAGCGCCGGGTTCCGGCTGATCAGCACCGGTGCGATCATTATCGCCGTCATCCTTTTGGCCTCGCGCGGGCCGACAACCACACGCTAGGGGGCCGTCATGAGCATCTTTGAAATCCACGATCCGCGCTTTCGGCACCTGACCGTGGGCAGCGCCGGGCTGGACACTATCGCCACAGGACTGCGCTGGGCCGAAGGGCCGGTCTGGATTGGCGACATGAACTGCCTGCTGTTCAGTGACATCCCGAACCAGCGGATCATGCGCTGGGTGCCGGGGGGCAGCGCCACTGTGTTCCGCGAACCGTCAAACTTTGCCAACGGGCACAACCGCGACCGGCAGGGGCGGCTGATCAGCTGCGAACATGGGGCACGGCGGGTGACACGCACTGAAACTGACGGCTCCATCACCGTGCTGGCCGACGCTT
>JAYTDA010000406.1:0-1730 GCA_043736155.1 Paracoccaceae bacterium
TCTTGTAGAGGGCAGCGATGCGCTGCAGCGCCTCGTCCACGATGGGCGAGCCCTTCTGGGGCTTGGCCTTGATCAGCTTCCTGCGGCCGTGCGCCCAGCAGAAAGCCAGATGCAACGGATCGCCGCCCGGGCGCTTGGGCGTCGCCAGATGAGAGTAGCCGCCATAGGCATCCATTGCCCGGCAATGGTTTGCATGCAAACCATGAGAGGGGACCTGGATCGTGCCGTTGAATCCCTGAAGGATTTCGGCGGTGACCTGCCCCCCGAAAGTTCCCTCGCTGTGATGTAGAGTCTGCCCAACCTGAAGGAGCAGACGAATGCGAAAGAGCCGTTTCACCGAGACGCAGATTATTGGGATGATCAAGGAGCAGGAAGCCGGTTTGACCGTGGCAGAGGTCTGCCGCAAGCACGGCATCAGCCCCGCGAGCTTTTACAAGCTGAAGGCCAAGTATGGCGGGATGGACGTGTCGGATGCCCGACGCCTGAAGCAGCTTGAGGAAGAGAACGCAAAGCTCAAGCGGCTGGTGGCGGACACGATGCTGGATGTGGTGGTACTGAAGGATCTGCTGGGAAAGCGTTGACGACACCAGTTCAGCGGCGGGAAGCGGCGATCAGGGCGATGCGGGACCATCATATCTCGCAGCGTCGGGTCTGCGACCTGATTGGTGTCGATCCCAAGACCGTGCGGCGCGAGCGCCCGCCTGATCATGCGGATATCCGCAAGAAGATGCATGAGATAGCAAGCGCCCGCCGCCGGTTTGGGTATCGGCGTGTTGGCATTCTGCTTGAGCGGGAGGGGTTCACGATGAACGAGAAGAAATTGTATCGCCTTTACAGGGAAGAAGGCCTGTCGGTGCGGCGACGGCGCGGCAGAAAACGCGCCCGCGGAACACGGGCGCCGATGCCAATACCGAACCGCCCAAACGTGCGGTGGTCACTGGATTTTGTGTCCGACACCTTCGGCGCGTCGCGCAAGTTCCGCGTTCTGGCCGTCAACGATGACTGCACTCGCGAGAATTTGGGGCTGATCGCCGATACCAGCCTTTCTGGTGCGCGGGTGGCGCGGGAGTTGACCGCGATGATCCGGATTTACGGCAAACCCGACTGCATTGTCAGCGATAATGGCACCGAGTTCACCAGCACCGCGATCCTCAAATGGGCGGGCGATACCGGCGTGGCCTGGCACTACATCGACCCCGGCAAGCCCCAGCAGAATGGCCTGATCGAAAGCTTCAACGGCAGCCTGCGCGATGAATGCCTGAATGAGGAGATCTTCGACAGCCTCGCGGATGCCCGCCAAAAGCTGGCTCTGTGGCGCTATGACTACAACAACGTCAGGCCGCATTCCTCGCTGGGGAACAAAACCCCGGCAGAAGCGCGCCGGGTGCTTGAGTTACCTGACAGCAACACACCCGGCGCGCTTGCCCAACCCGAAACCGACGACTATCAACAAGCCAGACTCTCGTTATGAACGAGGGACCACCGGGGGGCAGGTCATAGCGGGCACACCATGTATCAAGCAAATGTGCTTTCGGGGCTGACCTCAGGGGACAATGACCGCATCCTGTTGCGGACGCTGACCAACCTGCGGTGGATGGCGATTGCCGGGCAAACCGCTGCGCTGATTGTGGCACCGGCCTATTTCGGGCTGATCCTGCCCATGGGGGTTTGCACGATGGCGGTTGGCCTGTCGGTGATGGCCAATCTGGTGTTCATGATCGCCTCGCCCG
>JAYTDA010000407.1:0-3831 GCA_043736155.1 Paracoccaceae bacterium
GGCGAAGTTGTCGTCCATCAACACCACCAAAGCGGCCTCCTTGGCGGCCTCGGTGCCCTTGTGCCCCATCGCGATGCCGACATCGGCCTGTTTCAGCGACGGCGCATCGTTCACCCCGTCGCCGGTCATCGCCACCACATGCCCGCCCGCCTGCAACGCCCGCACCAGGCGCAGCTTGTGTTCCGGGCTGGTGCGGGCAAAGACGCTGACGGTTTCAGTAGTCTGGCGGAGTGCGTCATCCGATATGCCGTCAAGTTCGGCCCCGGTCATCACCTGCGGATTGTCGGCAAGGTTCAGTTGCCGCGCGATGGCCCCGGCGGTGCCCGCATGATCGCCGGTAATCATCTTGACCGCGATCCCGGCCGAGCGGCATTCGGCAATCGCGGCGATGGCCTCGGGGCGGGGTGGGTCGATCAGACCGGTGATGCCGAGAAACTGCAGTCCCTGATCCAGTGCCGCGAAACTCAGCCTTTCGGTCGGGGGATCCATCCGCATCGCGGCAAAGCCCAGCACCCGCTCGCCATTGCCACCCGCCGCCGTGATGCGATCGTGCCAATAGGTAAGGTCGGTTGGCGCGTCCCCCGCCTGGGACTGGCGCATTTCCAGCACCCGCTCCGGCGCGCCCTTGACGAAAACCCAAACCTCACCCGCCGGGCTGTGGTGCAGCGTCGCCATGAACCGGTGCTGCGCGTCGAACGGGATTTCATCCAGACGCGCCCATGCGCTGCGCTCCGTCTCAGGATGCAGGCCGGATTTCATCGCCAGCGTCACCAGCGCCCCCTCCATCGGGTCGCCGTGGACGCTCCATTGGCCCGCCGTTTCGACCAGCTGCGCATCGTTGCACAGCAAAGCCGCCCGGATCAGATCGGCCTGCACGGCTTGCGCACCCGCCGCTTCAGGACCCGTCGCCGCAATCTGACCTTCGGGCGCATAGCCCGCGCCCTCGACCAGATACTCCGCCCCCGCCGTCACAATCCGCCGCGCGGTCATTTCATTGCGGGTCAGAGTCCCGGTCTTGTCCGAACAGATCACCGAGGTTGATCCCAGCGTTTCCACCGCAGGCAACCGGCGCACCACGGCATTGCGCCGCGCCATGCGCTGCACGCCAATCGCCAGCGTGATCGAGATGATCGCGGGCAAACCTTCGGGCACGATGCCGACGGCCAGCGCCACCACCACCATCAGCGCATCCGGCCATTGATAGCCGCGCAGCAGAATGGCGAAGGCAAACAGCACGGCAGCCAGGCCGATGGCAAACCAGGTGATCAGCCTGCCGAACTGATTGATCTGGCGCAGCAGCGGCGTGGTCTGTGTTTGCACCTGCCCGATCAGCGTGGCGATGCGACCGATTTCGGTATCCTGACCCGTCGCGACCGCGATCCCCGTCGCCTGCCCGGTGGCAATCAGCGTGCCGGAATACAGCATGCCGACCCTGTCACCCAAGGGTGCATCCAGTGCCGCCACGGCCTCGGTCTTTTCCACAGGCAGCGATTCCCCGGTCAGGATCGCCTCATCCGCCAGCAGGTTGCGGGCCCGGATCAGCCGCAGGTCGGCGGGGGTCTTGTCGCCCGCCTCGACCACCACGATATCGCCCGCCACAATCTCGCGCGCGTCGATCTTGTGGCGCTTGCCGCCGCGCAGCACCGTGGCATGCGGGGCGATCATGTCGCGGATTGCATTGAGAGCCTGCTCCGCGCGGCCCTCTTGCACGAACCCCACGCCCGCGTTGATCACAACCACCGCGACGATCACGCCTGCATCGACGAAGTGGCCCAGGAACCCCGCCGCCGCTGCCGCTGCCAGCAGAAAGTAGATCAGCACATTGTTGAACTGCGCCAGAAAGCGCAGCACCGGATGCGGGCGCGGCGGGGCTGGCAACTGGTTCGGGCCATTCTGCGTCAGACGGCGCGCGGCCTCGGCTGCGTCCAGCCCCTCGGCAGTGGTCTGCAAGTCCGCAAGCACATCAGCCGCCGCCAATGTATGCCACGGGCTGACAGCGCCACTGTCCGCGTCAGCGGTTCCAGCGCTCATTGCGGCGCTTGCTTCCAAGTCCAGTTGCGAATTTCCGGCATGTCCTCGCCATGGTCGCGGATATAGGCGTGGTGTTCCAGCAATTTGGCCTGCATCAGATCCTGCAGCCCGCTGACCCCCTCCCTTGCCGCAGGAACCCGCGCCAGCACGCTCAGCACCAGATGATACCGGTCAAGACTGTTCAGCACCGTCATGTCGAATGGCGTCGTGGTGGTGCCTTCTTCATTATAACCGCGCACATGCATGTTGGCGTGGTTGGTGCGGCGATAGGTCAGCCGGTGGATCGTCCAGGGATAGCCGTGATAGGCAAAGATCACCGGCGTGGCGGTGGTGAACAGCGCATCGAACGCGGCATCTGTCAGGCCATGCGGGTGAACCTCGTTTGGCTGCAGCGTCATCAGATCGACCACGTTGACCACGCGGATGCGCAGCGCGGGCAAGTGGTCGCGCAGGATGCTCACTGCCGCCAAAGTCTCCAGCGTGGGCACATCACCGGCACAGGCCATCACCACATCGGGCGCGCCGCCCGCCGGATGCCCCGCCGCGTTCCCTGCCCAGTCCCAGATGCCGATGCCAGCCCGGCAATGCACCACCGCCTGCTCCATCGACAGCCATTGCCACAGCGGCGGCTTGCCCGCGACAATGATGTTGATCCGGTCCCAGGTGCGCAGCACATGGTCGGTCACACAAAGCAGGGTATTGGCGTCGGGTGGCAGGTAAACCCGCACGATATCGGCCTTTTTGTTCAGGGCCACATCAATGAACCCTGGGTCCTGATGGCTGAAGCCGTTGTGATCCTGATGCCAGACATGGCTCGTCAACAGATAGTTCAATGACGAAATGGGCTGCCGCCAGGGAATCGCGCGGGACGCATCCAGCCATTTGGCATGTTGGTTGAACATCGAATCGACGATGTGGATGAACGCCTCGTAGCACGAAAACAGCCCGTGCCGCCCGGTCAGCAGATAACCTTCGAGCCAGCCCTGACAGGTATGTTCGGACAGAATCTCCAGCACGCAACCATCGCGGCCCAGTTGCACATCTTCGGGCAGGATGGCTTCCATCCAGGCCCGGTCAGTCACCTTGAACACATCCTGCAACCGGTTCGACGCGGTTTCATCCGGGCCGACGATGCGAAAGTTGCGCGCCCCGGCATTGGTCTGCAGCACCGCGCGCAGAAAATCGCCCATCACCCGCGTGGCCTCGGCCTTGACCGCCCCGGGATGCGCCACCGCAACCGCATGCTGGCACAGTTCGGGCATGTCGAGCGCGCGGCGCAGCACCCCGCCATTGGTATGCGGATTGGCGCTCATCCGGCGCTGGCCTGTTGGGGAAGTGGCTTGGATAGCAGCTACCGGCACACCGCTTTCATCGAACAACGCCTCGGGGCGGTAGCTGCGCAACCAGTCCTCCAGCAACGCCAGATGCTCTGGATTACCGGCCAACCCGGAAAGAGGCACTTGATGCGACCGCCAGAACCCTTCGGTTTTCAACCCGTCCACCTGTTTTGGCCCGGTCCAGCCCTTGGGCGTGCGCAGAATGATCACCGGCCAAGTCGGGCGCGGCCAATCCCCTGCCGGATCGGCACGGGCGGCGCTTTGGATCGCCCTGATCCGCAGCATCGCGGCGTCCAGCGCCGCCGCCATCTGTTGATGCATCAGTGCGGGGTCATCGCCTTCGACAAAAATCGGCTCATAGCCATAGCCGACGAACAGCGCCTGTAATTCCGCGTGCGGAATGCGCGCCAGAATGGTCGGACTGGCGATCTTGTAGCCATTCAGATGCAGGATCGGCAGCACC
>JAYTDA010000408.1:0-2483 GCA_043736155.1 Paracoccaceae bacterium
CCGGGGGTGTGAACCCCCCCGGCTTCCTTTGAAAGACCCTGCGGGGTCCGGGGGGTGTGAAGCCCCCCGGCTTCCTTTCAAACACCCTGCGGGGTGCGGGGGGGGTGTGAAACCTCCCGGCTTCTGCTCTTGGCAAACCCCCGAACCGCGCCATAGTAGCACGATGGAATGGCGCGATCAGGGCTTCTTGCTGACGGTGCGGCCGCACGGCGAAAGTGCGGCGATCATCGAGGTGTTTACCGCCAGCCATGGCCGCCATACCGGGGTGGTACGCGGCGGCACCGGGCGGCGGATGGCACCGGTGCTGCAACCCGGTGCCCAGCTTGACCTGACCTGGAAGGCGCGGCTGGATGCGCATATCGGCAGTTTCACCGTGGAGCCGCTGCAGTCGCGGGCTGCGGCGGTGCTGGCGGACCGCTTGGCGCTGGCGGGGCTGACGGCGATCTGCGCCCTGCTGGCCTTTGCCTTGCCGGAACGCGATCCGCATCCGGGGCTTTACGCAGGGTCGGTCGCTTTGCTGGACCTGCTGGCGGCGGGCGGCGACTGGCCACTGGCATACCTGCGCTGGGAACTGGCGCTGCTGGAACAGCTGGGGTTCGGGCTGGATCTGACCCGCTGTGCGGTGACCGGCAGCACCGAAGGGCTGGCCTATGTATCGCCCCGAACCGGCCGCGCCGTCAGCCGCAACGGGGCAGGGGAATGGGCCGACCGGCTGTTGGCCCTGCCGGAATGTCTGCTTGGGCAGGGACCGGCAACACCGTCGCACCTGGCGCAGGGGCTGGCGCTGACCGGCCATTTCCTCGGCCATCATCTTGCCCCGGCGCTGGGAGAGCGGCCCTTGCCGGAGGCGCGGCGGCGGTTGGTGGCGATGCTGAAGCCATAGACCACCTGCTACCGCAACTGCCCTGTGGCACAAGATCGGCGCAGACCGGCGGCATTCGACACCGGATGTCGCGGCAAGAACAGAAAGCCGCTCCCCGGGGCGAAAGGAATGGCTCCAGGCAGCCTGTGGGTCGCGGGTGCAGTCGCACCGGACCGCCGCTTGCAAACTCTGCCCTGGTGCCGGCCCTCCGGCTGTGGCGCAAGGACCCATGATGACAGACCGCGCCAAGGACCAGGCAGCAGCGGCACCCTCTGCCGCAATCCGGGGGTTGGCGACCCTGGCCGGGTTCGAGGCGGTGGTGCGCGGCACCCTGCTGTCGGTGTTTCCGCTGGCGATGTACCGCGCCCTTGGCGATGCCCAGCTGGTGTCCAGCTTCTATTTCGCGGTGGGGCTGATTTCGCTGGTGTCGGGCCTGTTGGTGCCGGTCTTGACCCGCTATATCCCCCGGCGCTTGGCCTATACGCTGGGGGCGGGGCTGTACCTTGTCACCGCCGTCTGTGGCATGATCGGCGGCCCTTTCACCGCTGTGGCGCTGTTGACCAATTCCATCGCCACCGGCACGGTGTTTGTCTGTTTCAACGGCTATGTGATGGATACGGTGGCAAAACCCGACCTGGGCAAGCTGGAGACCCTGCGGCTGTTTTATGGCGGCATCGGCTGGGGGTTGGGGCCGGTGACCGGGGTCTGGGTCATGGGCTGGTGGCCCGGTGCCCCCTTTGCGATTTCCGGGGTCGCCGCTGCGGTGATGCTGGCGATGTTCTGGATACTGCGACTTGGCACCAACCGGGTCATCAGCCGCGCCCGGTCGGCGTCGCCCAATCCCTTGCGCTATCTGCGGCGGTTCTTCGCCCAGCCAAGGCTGGTGGCGGGCTGGTTCTTTACCGTGATGCGCTCGGTCGGATGGTGGGTCTTCATCGTCTATGTCTCGATCTTTGCGGTGGAAAACGGCCTGGGGGACCGGGTAGGCGGCATTGCCACCTCGCTGGCGCAGTTGTTCCTGTTTACCTCGCCGCTGATGCTGCGCTGGATCGAGGCGCGGTCGGTGCGCCGCGCGGTGCGGACCGGGTTTTTGGGGGCCGCCATCGCCTTTATCCTGGGGACTGTCCTTGCCCCCTGGCCCTGGCTGACGATTCTGGCGCTGATGTGTGGCACGGTTTGCCTGATCCTGCTGGATATCTGCGGCGGTTTGCCGTTTCTGATGTCGGTCAAACCGTCGGAACGCAACGAGATGTCGGCGGTCTATTCCTCTTTTCGCGACGTGTCGGGCATCGTCACCCCCGGTGTCGCCTGGGCAGTGCTGCATGTGGCCCCGGTCGAGGCGGTGTTTGCCACCTGTGGTCTGGGCATGCTGCTGGCCTGGGCAGTGGCCGGGTTCCTGCATCCCGATCTTGGGGTGCCGGGGGCGGAGCGGGCAAGGGGGTGAAGATCACCCTACTTTGTCGGAAGCAGCGACCGCAGCAGATCGGCGGCCTGCTTGGTGGCCGCGTCATCCCGGCCGAACACCACCTTGTCGGCGGCCAGCACGGCGGCGATGCTGGTCAGTTGCTCGATGTCGTCCTTGGTCTTGCCCATCGCCATCAGTTCCAGCGCATCGGCGCGC
>JAYTDA010000409.1:0-1566 GCA_043736155.1 Paracoccaceae bacterium
GATCACAGCACCATGGAAGGCATGGGCGGTATGGTCATGGACCTCAATGATTTCAATTTCGACGCCTATCTTGCCAATGACCGCACCCTGTCCGACCCCGATGTCGTCACCGTCGAGGCGGGCGGGCGCGTCCGGCTGCGGATCATCAACGCGGCCGCAGCGACCGTGTTCTGGATCGACACCGGCGCGGTTTCGGGGCGTCTGGTGGCGGTGGACGGGCATGACATCCAGCCGCTGACCGGCAGCCGGTTCGGCATCGCCATGGCGCAACGGTTGGACATCGACGTCGATTTGCCAGCCGGAGGTGGCGCATACCCAATGCTGGCGCTGCGCGAAGGGGCACGCGAACGCACGGGAATCGTCCTTGCCACGCCCGGGGCGGCGGTCGGGCGCATCGACAGCCTCGCCGACACGGCGGCACCGGCCTTTGACCTTGCGTTGGAACAGGAACTGTTGCTGCGCGCCGCCGCCCCGCTGGCTGACCTGCCCGCAACGAAATCTCACATGATGATGCTGGCCGGGTCGATGCAACCCTATCTGTGGACCATCGACGGCAAGACATGGGCCGACCATGTGGCCCTGACCGCAACCAGCGGCCAGCGATTCGAGCTGATGTTTCACAACATGTCGATGATGGGCCATCCGATGCACCTGCACGGCCACGCGTTTCAGGTGGTCGGCATCAACAACCAGCGCTTTGCCGGCGCGGTGCGCGACACGGTCTATGTGCCGCCGAATGCCGCCGTCACCATCGCCATCGACCCCGGCGAGGCGGCGCGCTGGATGCTCCACTGCCATCACATGCCGCATCTGTTCACCGGAATGATGACCGAATTCGCGGTCAGCGCCTGAAACGAAGCGCAGTCGGTTGCTTCAGGACGGGCGCGGACGCGGCTCTCTTGGCGGGCCGGCATCTTTCTTCATGGTCAGCGCGATGCGTTTGCGGGGGACATCGACCTCAACCACCCGCACTTTGACCACATCGCCGGCCTTGACCACCTCATGCGGGTCCCGGACAAATCTGTCGGCCAATTGACTGACATGCACAAGACCATCCTGATGCACGCCAATGTCGACGAAAGCACCAAAAGCAGCCACATTGGTGACCGTGCCTTCCAGCAGCATCCCCGGCAGCAGGTCCTTGATCTCGTTCACCCCCTCGGCAAAGCTGGCGGTCCTGAAACCCGGGCGCGGGTCACGGCCCGGCTTTTCCAATTCGGCCAGAATGTCCCTGACCGTTGGCAGGCCAAACCGTTCATCGACAAAACTGCGCGGGTCCAGCAGGGCAAGGGCCGCAGAATCTCCCATCACTGCCCGGATGTCGCGCCCACAGGCGGCCACTATTTTCCGCGCCACATCATAGGCTTCCGGGTGAACTGACGAGGCATCCAGCGGTTCCTTGCCGCCCGCGATGCGCAGGAAACCCGCAGCCTGTTCAAAGGCTTTCGGCCCCAGCCGGGCGACCTTCAGCAGCTCTCGCCGGGTCTTGAAAGGCCCGTTGACATCGCGGTGCGCCACTATTGCCTCGGCCAACCCCGGCCCGACGCCGGACACCCGGGCCAACAA
>JAYTDA010000410.1:0-45158 GCA_043736155.1 Paracoccaceae bacterium
AGCCGCCCTCCATTCAAGGTAGGACAACCGAATCATGCAACATTCAACCCGTCAAGCGCACCGGGAAAACCAAACCTGACGATGTGTGCATCCCTTAGACAAGGCGGAGGGAGGCGCTGGCTGCAGCGGTCCGGGCAGTGGCGCGACCCTGTCCGGGGCGGGTGATCCCCTCCACCATGGTGGTGGCGCTGGATGATGATGGCGCGATCGCCGGGTTGGCCTGATCCTTCGGGGCGGGAACGCTGCAGATGCTGGCGGGTGGCGCCATCATCACGCTGACCGGGCCGTTCTGTGATGGCACCGTGGTGCCGATGCGGGCGGCGATTGCGCTTTGTGGTCTGGCGGCGCTGATCCTGTCGCGACCGGTGCCGGGCAAGCGCGCCGCCGTCGCCTGATCATTCGGCGGCTTCGGGCACCTGCAAACCGGGCACCTGCGATTCGGGGGTCTGCATCACATGGTGCAGCGCTGCATCCACCACCTCCAGCCCGGCACCGGGCTGGTTGGCGCGTTCCGACAGGGTGCGCCGCCAGCTGCGCGCGCCGGGTTGGCCGGTGAACAGCCCCATCATGTGGCAGGTCACCGAATGCAGTCGCCCGCCGCCCGCCAGATGCGCCGCGATATAGGGGCGCATGGCATCCGCCACCGCAAAGGCATCACGGCCGGGTGGGTCGCCAAACAGCGCCTGATCCGCCCCGATCAGCATCTGGTTCGGGGCGTGATAGGCGGAACGCCCGACCATCACCCCATCCAGCCCCGCCGCCAGCAGCGCCTGTACCTGATCCAGCGATGTGATGCCGCCATTGACCGACACATGCAGGCCGGGAAAGGCCCGTTTCATCCGCAGCACCAACCCGTGGTCCAGCGGCGGCACTTCGCGGTTTTCCCTCGGGCTCAGCCCCTGCAGCCAGGCCTTGCGGGCATGGATCTGCACCCGCGTCACCCCCACCGCCACCAGCGCCGCAAGAAACGCGGGCAGCGCCTGTTCCGGGTCCTGATCATCGACGCCGATCCGGCATTTCACCGTGACCTCCACCGGGCTGGCCGCCATCATCGCCGCCACACAATCAGCGACCAGACCGGGGCTCTGCATCAGCACAGCGCCAAAACAGCCCGCCTTGACCCGGTCTGACGGGCAGCCACAGTTCAGGTTGATCTCGTCATAGCCATAGGGGGCAGCGATCCGCACCGCCTGCGCCAGATCGGCAGGGTCCGATCCGCCCAGTTGCAGCGCCACCGGATGTTCGGCGGGGTCAAACCCCAGCAAGCGGTCGCGCGGGCCGTGGATCACTGCCGGTGCCGTCACCATTTCGGTGTAAAGCCGCACATGGGCACTCATCAGCCGGTGGAAATACCGGCAGTGGCGGTCGGTCCAGTCCATCATCGGGGCGATGGAATAATGGGGCTTCGGGTCAGCCATGGTCCTGCGGCACTGATGCGACGCCCTGCATATAGCGACACTGGCGCAAATGGCAAACCACCGATGCCAGCCAACTGTCAGCCCAATGCCCGCGCCAACGCCAGTGCCCCATCCAATCCGCTGCCGAGAGGTTGCGCCAGATCGCAGTGGCAGCCGATCCGGGGCGCATAGACCGGGGCGCATAGACCGGGGCCAGACCGCCAAGGCACACCACCGGCAAGGGGTCGCCGCCCTGCAACAGCGCAATCGCGCGCAAAACCTCGGCGGTGCCGTTTGCCAGTATCGCCAGTGCCGCAGGATCCTGTGACCCGGTGACCAGCGGTGCCAGCGCCGCGAAATCGGCGGGGGTTGCCGCTTTGGCAAAGCCGATGATCCCTGCCACCCCACCGTACTGCGCCAGCACCGCCCGCAACAGCGGTGTCAGCGGCACAAACCCGTCATCCGCCCGC
Organism: Paracoccaceae bacterium; assembly: GCA_043736155.1. Classification (GTDB taxonomy): domain Bacteria; phylum Pseudomonadota; class Alphaproteobacteria; order Rhodobacterales; family Rhodobacteraceae; genus JANNRR01. Next base: position 1,868 of record JAYTDA010000410.1, read on the forward strand.
AACGCCGCCGACAGCAGGCTGCGGCCGATCCAGGCGCCGCTGGCCTCATCGCCCAGGATCAGCCCGTTGCCGCCGATTTCCCGCTGCACACCGCTGCGCTGCACTACAAACACCGACCCGGTGCCCAAGGCTGCCACGATCCCGTCCCGATTCCCCAGCGCGCCCTTTACAGCAATATGGCCATCGGTGACGATCCGGGTCCGGTGAAACGGCAGACCCTGTTCCAGCGCCGCCGCAGCTTGGCCGTCATTGACCCCGGCCAGGCCAAGGGCTGCGGGAACCGCTCCGAACAGCACACCCCCCAGTGCTGCGCGGGCTGCGGCTAGGATCGCCGCCAGACTGCCTTGCCGGTCCGATGTGATGTTGGCGGGACCGGACTGCCCTTCGCCGATCACCCGGCCAGTGCCATCCGCCACCCGCGCCATCATCGCAGCCCCGATCCCCCTGCCCTGCGCCCGGGGCAGCAGGTCGACATGGCCATGGCCGGGATACGGCGTCAGATCGACCGGGGGCTGCACCAGCGGCGCATGGATGCGCCAGCGCAGCCAGTCGCTTTGATGCCAGTGCGTTGGGTCGGCACCAGGATTACGCAGGCGGTTGCGCAGGCGGTTGCGCAGCGTCGGGAACCAGGTCTGATCCATCCAGTGCTGAAACGCCAAACTGTCCGGGGCACCAAAGACATAGCCACAGACCCCCAGATCATCCTGCAGCACAAAGGCAAAGTCGGGATAAAACACCTGATATACCAACGGTCACATGAAGCGGCCGTTGGTATTATCAATGGGTTGGTTTTGAAAAATGAACCTTCCGTTAAAACGGGATGGGTTTGGCGACGCCCCTTATTACTGCATCTGCAGCGACGTTTTGAACGGGAGTCTAAAGCGGGTTACGGTTCGGCCCACATCCGCAGCAGGTTTGACCGGGTTTTCGCCAGCCGGTCAAACTGGGCGCTTTTCCCGGTTTCCGCAAAGCAGGCGTCAACGGCCTGATCAAGGTCGAACAGGATCTCGCGGTGGGCGCCGTCGCGGATCAGGCTTTGGACCCAACCCACAATGGCAAGGCGTTCGCCTGCGGCCACGGGTTCAACGCGGTGCAGTGTCGTTGCGGGATACAGGATCAGATCGCCCGCGTCCGGTTTGATGGCGCGCGCCTCGAACGTGTCCTCGATGATCAGGGCGCCGCCGTCGTAGGTGGTGGGATCACAGAGGAACAGGGTGAAGGACAGATCGGTGCGCAGGCCCTGCATCAGCGCGTCATCGACATGCAGGCCATAGGTCTGTCCTTCGCGGTAGCGCGACAGGATCAGCCGGGTCAGCGCCTTTGGCCGCGCGACCGAGTGGAACAGCGGATTGGCGGCAAGGGCTGTTTGCGCCTTGGTCAGCACGGCGTCCAGTTCGGGCGAGGGCAGGGCCTGATCGTTGGCCTTGACTGTGCGGGCATGTTTGCCCGCCGTCGCCCGACCGTCGCCAAAGGCCAGATCCGAAGCGGTCTGGCGCAGCACTTTGGCCTCGGTTGGGGTCAGCAGGCCTTGGATGAGCATCATCATGGCGGGCTTCCTGTTAAAGCGGGATGGGTCAAAAAGGAATCGGAAATCGCTGCCTCTCGCCAGGGCGCGAACGCGTTTTCCGAGAGTCTTTGATTCAATGAAAACCCATCCCGCTCTAGCGGACCGAGGAGGCGATAAGTTCGACCCGTGCCGCGATGCTGGCAAGGATTTCGGGGTCGCCTGCCAGCAGGGTCGGGGCCATGATGTCGCCAAAGGCGGCTTGTGCCTCGTCCATCGCGGCGGCGGCTTTTGGCGCGGCTTTGGCCGACAGGGGCAGGGCGGCCAAGCCTTGCATCCGCAGGCGGGCGAGGGCGACGAAGGAATAGGCCTCGTGCCAGCCCATGGCATCGGTGACGGTGCCACCTTCTATGGCGGCGGCGTATTCACCAGCGGCGGCTTTCAAAAGCAGGACCACGGCGTCAAAGCGGGCGCGAACCTGATCATCCTCGACAGCGGCGGCGGTAGCGAAGGCCTGCGAGACGGCGGCGAGGGCGGCGTCAACCTCGGCCTGAGGGGCTGCGTTTTGCATTGTGGCGGTGAAGGCTGCAATGGCTGCGGTGGGGTCGGGCGCGTTGTGGGCCAGAATGTCGGTGACCAGTGCGGCCAAGGAGCCTTCTTCCTGCGGGTGCACAGAGAGTTCGACCGCTTCGGCGGCCTGACCCCGGGCATACAGATCGCGGGCGGCCAGCATATGGCCTTCGATAATCAAGAGTTCGGCCAGATAGGCGGCGTCGGAGGTGGCGTTGTCGGTGATGCCAGCCTCGCCCGCCTCGCCGCCCTGATCTTGCACCAGCCACAGACGCGCCTCGGGGACGGACAGGGTGACGGGCGGGGTTTGGCGGTGTTGATAGGCCAAGGCCGGGGCCGCGGTGGCAAGCGTCACCGATGCGATGGCAAGGCTGGTCCAGCGGCGGGGCTGGGTTGGGCGCGGTGTCAGGGTCATGGCGGTTCCTATTGCCGAGTATAATAGTCACCTTTTAGGGCGGCGGGCCGGGAACGTCAAGATTGGCTGAGTGTTTTACTAGGGAAAAGAAGTGACAGTGCGGCAATGGCGTTCAAGTCACAGATCGGGCCGAACTGGCGGCGGGACGATTTTTGGGTGGCCAGCGCCAAAGGGTGGCGATTGGCAGGGCACTGGTGCGCGACCCCAGACTGTTCCTGTTTGATGAACCGCTGTCCAACCTCGATGCCGGGTTGCGGGTGGCGACCCGGGTGGGACTCTCGCGGCTGAAAGCGGCGATGCCGGATACAACCATGATTTGTGGCACCCATGATCAGATCAAAGCGATGACGATGGCAGACCGGATCATGGTGCTGAATGCGGGCCGGATTGCCCAGGTTGGCAGCCCGCTGGATCTGTGTCACCGCCCCGCCAACCGCTTTGTCGCGAGCTTTATCGGGTCGCCTGCGGTGAACTTTCTGGGGAGGGGCGATTTTACCACGGCACCTGCCGACGCTGCCGCCAGCATCGGCATCCGACCCGAAGACCTGCTGCAGACCACCCGTGTCCAGCCGCTGTTGCAAGGCGTGGTGGACCTGTGCGAACGGCTGGGAGCGGTGAGGATCACCGATATCCGCCTGCGGCCCGGCCCGGTGGTTGTGGCAGAACTGCCCGGCAATGCGGCGGTTGCCGTGGCAAATGCGATTGCGCTGGTGGCTGATCCGGCCAGACTGCACCGGTTCGACGATCAGGGCCAAAGGCCCGTAACGGCGCAGGGTCACAGGGTCGGACGGTCCGGCCCCGCCGCTCCCCGCCCTGCAACGTCCCGCCCCAGATTGGTCCGCGCCAGCAGCAGTACCGCCGCCAGCCCGACCAGCATCACCAGCAGCGCCGCCGGTGCCGCCTCGCCCAGCTTTTCAAGGCTGGCCTTTTCCTGTACCCGGGTTGCCAGCGTTTCATAATTGAACGGGCGCAGCAGCAGCGTGGCAGGCAGTTCCTTGACACAATCGACAAACACCATCAGCAGCGCTGTCGCCACTGATCCGCGCATCAGCGGCAGGTACACCTCGCGCAGCGCCCCGGTGGCACTGCGCCCCAAAGACCGCGCCGCCATCGGCAGGCTGGGGGATATCCGGCCAAAGGCGGCATCAACCCCGTTCTGCGCGATGGCAAAGAACCGCACCACATAGGCCAGCACAATCGCCCCGGCGGTGCCGGTGAGGATCAGCCCCGGGTCGCTGCCGGTCAGCGCCAGCACCCCGTCCGCCAGCCAGTTGTCCAGCGCCGCCAGCGGGATCAGGATCCCCACCGCCAACACGGCACCGGGTGCCGAATAGCCGATGGCTGTCACCGGCATCACCAGCCGCGGCAGCCGCTGCCCCGCCATCCGGACCCCGTACACCAGCACCAGCGCCGCCGACACCGTCACCAGCGCAGCGGCTCCCCCGGTCACCACCGTATGAAACAGCGCCCGGCCCAGACCGGGGGCCAGCCAGCCGCCCGATCCGGGCAACCCGTGGCCCAGCATCACCCCGACCGGCAGCACAAACCCGACGGCAAAGGGCAGCAGGCACAGACCGGTTGCCAGCAGACCGGCGGCAGCGCCAAGCCGGATCGGCGCAATCGGGCGCGAGGATCGCGGCATCTGATAGAACCGCATCCGCCGCCGCCCCCGCCGTTCCAGCCAGACCAGCCCGAAGATCAGCGCCAGGATCACCAGCGACAGTTGCGCGGCACCGCCAGAGTTGCCACCCGATTGCCAGACGCTGAAAATGCCGGTGGTCAGGGTCTGCACCCCGAAATAATCGACAACGCCAAAGTCATTGACGGTTTCCATCATCGCCAGCGCCATTCCGGCAGCAATCGCAGGCCGCGCCAGCGGCAGACCCAGCCGCAGGAACAGCCGCACCGGCCCCAAGCCCAGCGCCCGCGCCACTTCATAGGAGGCCCCGGATTGTTCGCGAAAACCCGCCCGGCTGAGCAGATAGACATAGGGGTAAAGTGCCGCTGACAGTACCAGAGCCGCCATCCAGCGGCTGCGCACCTCGGGGAACCAATAGGCAGCGGCATCGGCCCAGCCGAACCACAGCCGCAGCCCCGATTGCAGCGGCCCGGAATAATCCAGAAAATCCGCCAGCGCATAGGCCCCGACATAGGCCGGTATCGCCAGCGGCAACAGCAGCGCCCATTCCAGCCAGCGCTGCCCGGGAAAGCGGTACATCACCACCAGCCAGGCAGCCCCGGTGCCAATGGCACCGCTCAGGGCACCGACAACCCCCATCAACAGGATCGAATTGCCCAGATAGCGCGGCAGGGTGGTGGCCAGCAGATGCGGCCAGATATTGTCGGACGGATTGAGCGCCATCCACAGCACCGCCAGCACCGGCCCGACCACGATGGCGGCAATCATCAGGGCGGCAACCGACCAGCCCTGCCGCCGGATCGCGGCAAACCACCCTTGCCGCCGGATCGCGGCAAACCAGCCCTGCCGCCGGACTGCCGGAACCCACCCCCGCCGCCGGATCGCGGCAAACCAGCCCCGCCGCAGACCCGGGCCTGCCGCCCGATCCGTCACTCGATCAGACGCGGGGCCCGGTGGGGAAAATTGCTCCGTCATTGTGCGGCCTTGGTAAAGGAATGCGGTTTAACTGTCCAGAAAAGCCCTTATAGTTTCGCCAGCCGCAGTGCGGCATCGCAAAAGCAGCCGCAGTGCGGCATCGTAAAAGCAGCCGCACTGCGGCATCGCAGAAGGTGACTGAACGCATGCAGGTCGCATTTCATCTGGGTGTCCACGACACCGACGAAGATCGTCTGGTGCGGTGCCTGTTGAAGAACAAGGGCAAACTGGCCGAGGAAGGCATCGTTGTCCCCGGCCCCAGCCGCTACCGCGCCCTGCTGCGCGACACGATCAATGTCCTGCGCGGGGCCGAAGCGACACCCGAGGCGCAGGCGGTGATCCTGGAGGCGGTGCTGGAAGATGACGGCGGCCAACGGCTGATCCTGTCGAATGAACAGTTCCTGTGCCTGCCCGACAAGGTGCTGGGCCATGGCAAACTATATCCCCTGGCCGGTCGCCGCGCCCGCAGCCTGGCCAACCTGTTTCCGCAGCACCCGGTGGAGTTTCACCTCGGTATCCGCAACCCGGCAACGCTGTTGCCTGCGGTGTTTGCCCGGTTGCCAACGCTGGCCTATGACCAGTTCGTCGCAGGCAGCACCCTGACCGGTTTGCAGTGGGCCGATACCATCGCCACAATCCGCGACGCGGTGCCCGGTGCCCCGGTCACCGTCTGGTGCAATGAGGACACCCCGCTGATCTGGCCGGAAATCGTCGCAGCCGTCACCCGGCACGACCCGGCGACAGAGTTGGAAGGGCTGCTGGACCTGGCGGCAGAGATCATGTCACCTGATGGGGTGAAATGGATGCAGACCTACCTGGCAAACCACCGACCGCAATCGGTACAGCAGCGCCGCCGCATCATCACCGCTTTTCTGGCAAAATTCAGCCAGCCCGAAAAGACCGAGGTGGAGATTGAGATGCCGGGCTGGACCCAGGACCTGATCGAACGGATCAGCGACACCTATGAAGCCGACATCGCCAGCATCAAGACCCTGCCCGGTGTGACCTTCATCGGGTTGTGATCCGACCTGCCGGCTCCCGCCGTTGAAATCCCGGCCGTTCAGGTGTCATACCAGCGGCCCGTTTGGATGACCGAGTGGCGTCCGGTCCCGAATGAAACACAAGCTGTCGTGCCTGCACGCCCCTTTTGTCGGCTGTCGTGCCTGCAAGCCCCTTTTGTCGGCTGTCGTGCCTGCACGCCCCTTTTGTCGGCTGTCGTGCCTGCACGCCCCTTTTGTCGGGTGTCGTGCCTGCACGCCCCTTCTGTCGGCTGTCGTGCCTGCAAGCACGACACCCTCCATTCAATCCCCCACCTCAGCGTCCGGTGAACGTCGCGCCAGGTCGGCGGTCAGGGCCGTTGGTATCGTACCTTCGGTCCCTTGCATCGACATTTCTTGATTGACCAAGGTCGCCCAGAAATCCCCTCCCCCTTCTTGGGGTAGGTCAGGGTGGGGGTCACTCAGGCCGCTCATTTTACGCGAAATTCCATCCTGAACTCAATCGCTGGAGCGACCTCCCTCCCCGGCCATCCCCGCAAGGCACAGCAAGGGCCCATTCAAGGGACCATCGGCCTCAGCCACCAGCTTGGGCTTTTTCTTTGCTCAAATACGCGCCTGCCCTGGTCACAAGACCGCCGCCGCCCCGATCACACCGCCGCGCGCGCAGACCCCCTGAATTTTCGCAGAAAATTCGTGCGGCGGCCAAAAACGCTGCTCCGGGGACAGCCGCCAGCCTGCGGGTCACACCATTCCCAGCGCCGCCTTGTACAGTTCCAGCACCGCTTCTTCTTCGGCAATGTCATCGGCATCGCGTTTGCGCAGGGCAATCACCTTGCGCAGCACCTTGGTGTCATAGCCGCGGCCCTTGGCTTCGGCCATCACCTCTTTTTGCTGTTCGGCGATATCGGCCTTTTCGGCTTCAAGATGCTCATAGCGCTCGATGAACTGGCGCAGTTCTTCGGCGGTGACATTATAGGTAGCGTCGGTGACGGCGTCGCTCATCTTTGGCCTCGTGATCCGGGAATGAACCCGGTTCCTAACGGCAGCGGTGGCAGGGATCAAGGGTGGCGGCAAAGGGCGCGCGCACAATTGCGCTGACGCCGGGACTTGCAGGCGGTTCGCCCATGATCTATCGCGCGTCATTGCACCAGATGGGGATCAAGATGGATATGCTGATCAAGGCCGGGGCGTTGCTGTCACTGGCCGGGGTGGCGCTGCTGGTCTGGTGCATTGTTCAGGCTGTCGGCGTGCGCCGCCGATCAGCGGCTGACGAGGCGGCGATGCGCACCGGGTTGCAGCGGCTGGTGGCAGTGAATTTCGCAGCCCTTGGCCTGTCTGCCATCGGGCTGATGCTGGTGGTGGTGGGGATTCTGCTGGGCTGACGGCAGCCTTCAGCCGTTCATGTCATTGAACCGCCTGCCGTTCTTGAACATCTCCTGGATCAGCGGGTGCGGGGTCCACAGCGCCGGATCATCGGCGGCAAACTCCGCCAGGTCCAGCCGCAGCGCCAGAATGCCGCGGGCATCCGCCATCTGCAGCAAGCCGCCGCGCCAGCGTGGCATGCCGAGGCCGAGGATCGACACCATGTCGATATCCGACGGGCGCAGCGCCATGCCGTCTGACAATATCCGTGCCGCCTCGTTGATCATTGCCGCCAGACAGCGGCGCTGCAACTCTTCCGGGCTGACGCCTGATCCCGGACGCGGTGTGGTCGGCGGCGGTGCCGTCTGTCCCAGCGCCGCCAGTGCCCCGGCGACATCCTGTGGCGTCACCCCCCGGCGCGCCAGCACCTTGCCCGCGTTCCAGCAGGCCGCTGCCAGCCGCGACGCGATCAACCCGCCTTCCCCGGCGCCACCGCCCGCCCCGTCACCGACCCTGACCCACACCGCAGCCCGCGCCAGCCGCTGCACCAGCGCAAATCCGGTGGCGGCCACGTCGGCAGCGGTGGCGGGCGTCACCCCGATTTCGATCAGCTGCGCCGTTGGCAGCGGCAGGCTGAGGTGAAAGCCGATCACATCTTCGGGCCGGCCGGTCGCCGCAGCCAGCGCCGCCAGATCCAGCGCCTCGGTCGCGGATCCGATCACCGCACCCGGGCGCAGCGTGGCACCCAGCTGTTCCAGCACCGCAGCTTTCAGCGCCAGCGACTCTGGCAGGGCCTCGATCACCAGATCAGCCGGTTGCAGCGCCGCCAGATCGGTGGATCCGCCGATCCGCGCCCAATCGGCGTCGCGCGCCGCGGCGGTCAGGCTGCCCGCCGCGACCAGCGCCTCCTGTGCCGTGGCAATCGCCTCCAGCGCCTTGACCAGACTGTCGCGGTCGCGCTCCACCACCACACAGCGCAGCCCGGCACTGATGAGGGCAAGGGCAAGGCCACCGCCGATCTGTCCCGCCCCCACCACCCCGACCATCTGCACCGGCCGGGGTTTGGCAGCGGCATCGGGAAACCGGGCAATCCGGCGTTCGGCAATGAAGGCATGGCGCAGCCCGACCGAGGCATCATTGGCCAGACAATCGGCCTGGGCCGCCCGTTCAAACGCCAGCGCCGCCGCTGCGGGCAACAGCAGTGCGGCTTCCACCGCATCCAGGATCCGGCCTGCGGCGATCCCGGATCCGGCAGCGATACCGGCACCTTGGTCTGCCAGCGCCGTTTTGCGTGCCAGAGCCACCGCCGCCTCATAGACCAGCGGCACCGACAGCCATCTGGTTTCCGCCAGCGTCGGGCGCAGCGGCGGGCGGCTGCGGGCCAACAGATAGGCCGCTGCCGCTACGTCCTTTTCCACCACCCGGTCGATCAGCCCCAGCGCCATGGCCTCGGCGGCACCGACGGGTTGCCCGCTCAGCAGCAGCCGCAGCGCCGCCCCGGCGCCGATCAGCCGGGGGGTGCGCTGGGTACCGCCAGACCCCGGCATCATCGCAAGCGTCACTTCGGGAAAGCCGAACTGCGCCGATGCCAGCGCAATCCGGTGATGCGCCGCCAGCGCCAGCTCCAGCCCCGGCCCCAATGTCAGGCCGTGCAGCGCCGCCACCACCGGTTTGGCCGATGCTTCGATCCGGCTGCAGATATCCCCCAGCTGCGGGGCCGCCTCTGGCCCGTCAAACTCGCGCAGATCGGCACCAGCGGCGAAACTGCGCCCACCGGCCGCCAGCACGATGGCGTGGATCGAGGGGTCAGCCTCCAGATCGCCAAAGGCCTGCAGCAGCGCCCGGCGCAGCGCCAGACCCAGCGCATTGACCGGGGGATGCGCCAGGGCAATGACACCCACGCCCTCCTGCCGGGTGATCTGGATCAGATCCGCCATCAGCCCTGTCCCGCAGCGGTCGAGGGATCAGCCGGTCCATGAGCGGCATCCCGGCCGACATCCGTGCCATCCGCGCAATGCCCGGTTACAGCCAAACCCACCTGCGCCCCCCTTTTCCCGCCGCCACAGCGGCACTCGGCTCTCGGTGCGCATTAACCGGTGTTTTGGGCGATTTGGCAATGGTTTGATTGGGATGGCAATTCGGGTGCTGCATCAGTGACCAAACCGGGCAGCAGCCCGGCAAGGCGTCAGGGATGCGGGTGAACCTGCCCGGCACAGCTCTGGCACAGCGGTGTTGCAGGCAGGGCATCGAGCCGTTCCGGGGCAATGGCGTCGCCGCACCGGCTGCAGGTGCCATAGGTACCGGCAGCAATCCGCTCCAGGGCTGCATTGATCTGCCTGATTTCGGCGGTTCCTGCCTCTCCCAGTTCAATCAGAACCTCGTCACCTTCGCGTTCGGTGGCCTGTTCTTCCCAGTCCGGGGATCGCGGTTCGGACAGGGCACCGCCGATCTGCCCCAGCCGGGCCTGCAACTGGTCCAGCCGGGTCCGCAAAGTTGTTTCGCGCTGTGCATGTTCTGTCATTTTCCTCACCTCGTCCCCGCAAAGCCTGACCTTACCCTGGCCCAGCCGCCAGCGCCTTGATGCAGGTCAACCCCAAAGGCGGCTTTCGCCTGCACCAACCCGGCGCTATGATCGCCTGAACAACCCGGGAGGAACCATGGATATCCGCCACCTGACCGCAGATTATGCGGTGTCTCCGCAGATCGCCGCTGAAGATATCGCCACGCTGAAGGCCCGGGGCTTTGCCACGGTGATCTGCAACCGGCCGGATCCGGAGATTCCGCCGGACATCCGAGCCGCCGTGATCGGCCCTGTGGTCGAAGCGGCGGGGATGGTGTTTGTGGTCAATCCGGTGATTGGCGGCGCGCTGACCACGGCGAATGTGGCGGCGCAGGGGGCGGCGATTGCGGCAGCCACCGGGCCGGTCTTTGCCTATTGCGCCTCGGGCAACCGGTCGTCGATCGTCTGGGCGCTCAGTCAGGCCGGTAGCCGCAGCGCCGATGATCTGATCGGGGCCGGTGCGAAATTCGGCTATCAGCTGGAAGGATTGCGTGCCCAGATCGAGGCTTTGGCAGCGGCCGGAGCCTGACGGCCGGACCCTGACAACCAGAACCTGACGACCAGAACCTGATGACAGGGGCCGGGGGCCATGCGGATATCGGTGATTTCGGCGGCGCTGGTGGCGGCACTGGTCGGCTATGGCTCGACGATTGCGCTGGTGCTGGCGGCAGCGGCGGCGCTGGGGGCGACGGCGGCGCTGGGGGCGACGGCGGCGCAGACCGCCAGCTGGGTGTTTGCGATTTGCCTCGTCAAGGCGGCGGGGTCGGCGGGGCTGAGCCGCTGGACCCGGATACCCGTGGTGCTGGCCTGGTCCACCCCCGGGGCGGCGCTGATCGCAGGCTCTGCCGGGATCAGCATGGCCGAAGCGGTCGGGGCGTTTTTGCTGGCGGCAGGGCTGATCCTGCTGACCGGCGTGGTGCGCCCGGTAACCGGTCTGATCAGCCGGATTTCGGCGTCGGTTGCAGCGGGGATGCTGGCGGGTGTGCTGCCGCCCTTTTGCCTGGCGGTGCCGCACCTGACAGCGGGAAACCCCGTTCTGCTGCTGCCCTCAGCCATGTAGGATACGTATCCGTCTAAGTCAGACAGGCCCTAGAACGGCACATCATCGACCAGATTGGTCGCCAGATCGGCGGCAACTACAAACCGCGCCACCAGTTTTTTCTGCCCGGCCTTGTCGAACGCCACATCCAGCTTGTCGCCATCGGTGGCTTCCACCGTGCCATAGCCGAACTTCTGGTGAAACACCCGGTCACCTTCGAAAAAACCCGAGACACCGTCGGGATCGATCACCGGGGTGCGGCTTTCGCGCGGCTGCGCCGTGGGACGGCTGGTGGCGCGGTCCTGCATCCGTTTCCAGCCAGGGGAATTGTAGACATCGGCTTGTGACACCCTTTTGTCGAATGATGCCGTCATCCCCGCAGCACCATAGCCACCGCCATAAAGCCCCGGCGGCGTCAGCACATCGACGTGATCCGCAGGCAGTTCATCAATAAACCGCGACGGCAGCGCCGATTGCCATTGGCCATAGACCCGGCGGTTGGCGGCGAACGAGATGGTGGCCAGCTGTTCCGCCCGTGTGATGCCCACGTAAGCCAGCCGCCGCTCCTCCTCCAGCCCCTTTTGCCCGGACTCGTCCATGCTGCGCTGGCTGGGGAACAGCCCATCTTCCCACCCCGGCAGGAACACCGCCGGAAACTCCAGCCCCTTGGCGGCATGCAGGGTCATGATCGTGACCTTTGCCTCTGCCTCTTCGCTTTCATTATCCATGATCAGCGCGACATGTTCGAGGAAACCTTGCAGATTGTCGAACTGTTCCAGTGCCTTGACCAGTTCCTTCAGGTTTTCCAGCCGCCCCGGCCCCTCCGGCGTCTTGTCGGCCAGCCACATGCCGGTATAGCCGGATTCGTCCAGGATCATTTCGGCCAGATCGATATGGGCACGGCCAAGCTCATTGTCGGGTTTCAGGGTTTCGCGGTGCCAGCGGCTGATGTTTTCGACAAAATGCCGCAACTCAGCGCCGCCTTTGCCACCGATGCCGCCGGAGGATACCAGATAGCGCGCGCCTTCCAGCAAAGACACGCCGTTTTCGCGGGCGGTTTTCTGGATGGTTTGCTGGGCGCGGTCGCCAAGGCCGCGTTTGGGGGTATTGATCACCCGCTCAAACGCCAGATCATCGTCGGGTGACACCGCCAGCCGGAAATAGGCCATGGCGTCGCGAATTTCCAGCCGTTCGTAAAACCGCGGGCCACCGATCACCCGGTAGGGCAGGCCGATGGTCAGAAACCGGTCCTCGAACGCCCGCATCTGATGCGAGGCCCGGACCAGTATTGCGATGTCATCGAGGCTCACCGGGTCCAGCGCGCGATGGCCGCGTTGCAGCGCCTCGACCTCCTCGCCGATCCAGCGCGCCTCTTCTTCACCATCCCAATGGCGGATCAGCCGCAGCTTTTCGCCCTGTTCCACCTCGGTCCACAGCGTTTTGCCCAACCGCCCCTGATTGGCGGCGATCACCGCCGAGGCAGCGGCAAGGATATGCGGGGTGGAGCGGTAATTCTGTTCCAGCCGCACCACGTGCGCGCCGGGAAAATCCGCCTCGAACCGCAGGATGTTGCCCACTTCGGCTCCGCGCCAGCCATAGATCGACTGGTCGTCATCGCCGACACAGCAGATGTTCTTGTGGCTCTGCGCCAGCAGCCGCAACCACAGATATTGGGCGACGTTGGTATCCTGATATTCATCGACCAGGATGTAGCGAAACCAGCGCTGGTATTGCGCCAGCACATCGGGGTGGGTCTGAAAGATGGTGACGACATGCAAAAGGATATCGCCGAAATCCACCGCGTTCAGCACCTTGAGCCGGTCCTGATAGGCAGAATAAAGCTCGGTTCCCCGGTGGTTATAGGCCGATGCTTCGGACGATGGCACCTTTTCCGGCAACCAGGCCCGGTTTTTCCAGCCATCGATCAGGCTGGCCAACAGCCGGGCGGGCCAGCGCTTTTCATCGATGTTGGCGGCGGAAATCACCTGTTTCAGCAGCCGGATCTGGTCATCGGTATCCAGAATGGTGAAGTTCGATTTCAGCCCCGCCAGTTCGGCATGGCGGCGCAGCAGCTTGACCGAAATCGCGTGAAAGGTGCCAAGCCACGGCATCCCTTCGGCGGCATGGCCAAGCAGATGGCCGACCCGCTCCTTCATCGCGCGCGCCGCCTTGTTGGTGAAGGTCACCGCCAGCACTTCATTCGGCCGCGCGGTGCCGGTCATCAGCAGATGCGCAATCCGCGCCGTCAGTGCCCTTGTCTTGCCGGTACCGGCGCCTGCCAGCATCAAGACCGGCCCTTCGGTGGCCATTACCGCAGCGCGCTGTTCCGGGTTCAACCCATCCAGATAAGGCATCGGCCGCGCCGCCATCGCCCGCTGGCTCAGCGGCAGGCTGGCAGCCTCAAACGCGTCCTGTTCATCGAAATGGCTCATGGCGGCCAGCTTAACGCGGTTCGGCGCAAAGGGGAAGGTTTGTTCGTTGAATGTTCTTTCGCAAGCCAGTCAGGGGAATCCCCTTTCCAGACAACTACTCCAGTTCCACCAGCAGATCCTTGGCGTCGATCTGCGCCCCCGGCTGCACATGCAGCGCCTTGACCGCACCGGCGCGGTCGGCGTGGATGCCGGTTTCCATCTTCATCGCTTCGATGGTCAACAACAGATCGCCTGCATTGACCTTTTGTCCGACTTGCACCGCGACCGAGGCGATGGATCCCGGCATCGGGGCACCGATATGGCCTGGATTGCCCTCTGCCGCCTTGGGCCGCCGCGCGGTGGCGGCCTTGACTGACCGGTTGGGCACCCTGACCACCCTTGGCTGGCCGTTCAGTTCAAAGAACACCCGCGCATCGCCTTCGTCGGTGGTTTCCCCCACGGCTTGCAGCCGGATCTCCAGCGTCTTGCCAGGGTCGATCTCGGCAGAGATCTCTTCGCCCGCTTCCATGCCATAGAAAAACGTCCGGGTCGGCAATACCCGTACCGGGCCATAGATGCGGTGGCGGGTCATATAATCGATGAAGACCTTTGGATACATCAGATAGCCGTTCAGATCCTCGTCATCGACGGCAAAGCCCTTGATGTCATCATCATCCGAGGATGACCCTTTCATCTCTTTCACCACCGCAGCGCGCGCGGCTTCCAGATCGATCGGCTTCAGATGCTTGCCGGGGCGGTCGGTCGATGGCTTTTCGCCCTTCAGCACCTTTTGCAGGATACCTGCGGGCCATCCCCCCGGTGGCTGGCCCAGATTGCCGCGCAACATATCCACCACCGACTCCGGGAATGCCACTTCAACCCCGGGATCTTCAACCTGCGCCCGGTTCAGCCCCTGCGCCACCATCATCAGCGCCATGTCGCCCACCACCTTCGACGACGGTGTGACCTTGACGATGTCGCCGAACATCCGGTTGGCGTCGGCATAGGCCTGTGCCACTTCATGCCAGCGGTCTTCCAGCCCGATCGAGCGCGCCTGTGCTTTCAGGTTGGTGAACTGACCACCGGGCATTTCATGCAGATAGACCTCGGACGCCGGGGCCGGAATACCGGATTCAAACGCGGCATATTGCCCGCGCACCGCTTCCCAATAGTTCGACATTTCGCGGATCGCCGCCATGTTCAACCCGGTATCGCGCGGGGTGTTGCGCAACGCCTCGACAATCGAGCCAAGGCAGGGCTGCGAGGTGCCGCCGGAAAACGCATCCATCGCCGCATCCACCGCATCCACCCCGGCATCGGCGGCGGCAAGGATGGTGGCGGCACTGATGCCGCTGGTGTCATGGGTGTGGAAATGGATCGGCAGACCCACTTCCGCTTTCAGTGCCTTGACCAAAGCCGTGGCCGCAGCAGGTTTCAACAGCCCCGCCATGTCTTTCAGCCCCAGCACATGCGCCCCGGCAGCTTCCAGCTCCCGCGCCATGCTGACGTAGTATTTCAGGTCATACTTCGCCCGCGCCGGGTCGAGAATGTCGCCGGTATAGCAGATCGCGGCTTCACAGAGCTTGCCCGATGCCAGCACCGCATCCATCGCCACCCGCATGTTTTCGACCCAGTTCAACGAGTCAAACACCCGGAACACATCGACCCCGGTCCTGGCCGCCTGGGCCACAAAGGCCTGCACCACATTGTCGGGATAGTTGGTATAGCCGACGCCGTTCGAGGCGCGCAGCAGCATCTGGGTCATCACATTGGGCAAAGCGGCGCGGATGTCACGCAGGCGCTGCCACGGGCATTCCTGCAGGAACCGATAGGCGACATCAAAGGTGGCACCGCCCCAGCATTCCACCGAAAACAGATCGCCCAGATTGGCACCGTAGGCCGGGGTGGCGCGGATCATGTCGATCGAGCGCATCCGGGTGGCGAGCAGCGACTGGTGGCCATCGCGCATCGTGGTGTCGGTCAACAGCAGCTTTTTCTGCGCCAGCATCCAGTCGGCCACCGCCTTTGGCCCTTTGGTGTCGAGCAGGGTGCGGGTGCCATCCGGCACCGGGCCTTTGGGCAACGGCGGTTTCGGCGGGCGCAGATCGGCGGCGGGTTTCGGTCGGCCCGCTGTCTCAGGATGCCCGTTCACCGTGATGTCGGCGATATAGGTCAGGATCTTGGTGGCGCGGTCCTGCGGTTTCTTGAAGCTGAACAGGTCCGGTGTGGTGTCGATGAATTTGGTGGTATAGGTATTGTTCAGGAATGTCGGGTGTTTCAGCAGGTTTTCGACAAAGGCGATGTTGGTCGATACCCCCCTGATGCGAAACTCGCGCAACGCCCGGTCCATCCTTGCAATCGCCTGATCCGGGGTCTGCGCCCAGGCCGTGACCTTGACCAGCAGCGAGTCGTAATAGCGGGTGATCACCGACCCCGAATAGGCGGTGCCGCCGTCCAGCCGGATCCCCATGCCGGTGGCAGAGCGATAGGCGGTGATGCGGCCATAATCGGGGATGAAGTTGTTTTGCGGGTCTTCGGTGGTGACCCGGCACTGCAACGCATGGCCATAAAGCCGCACCTCGGCTTGGGACGGAACCCCGGTCGCCTCGGCCAGGGTCTTGCCTTCGGCGATCTTGATCTGCGCCTGCACGATGTCGATGCCGGTCACCGCTTCGGTGACGGTATGTTCGACCTGCACCCGCGGATTGACCTCGATGAAATAGAACTGCTGGTCGTCCATATCCATCAGGAATTCGACGGTTCCGGCGCATTCATAACCGACATGGGCGCAGATGCGGCGGCCCAGTTCGCAAACCTCGGCGCGCTGCGCCTCGGTCAGATAGGGGGCGGGGGCGCGTTCAACCACCTTTTGGTTGCGGCGCTGCACCGAACAATCGCGTTCATACAGGTGATAGATCTGCCCGTGCTTGTCGCCCAATATCTGCACTTCGACATGGCGGGCGCGCAGGATCATCTTTTCCAGATAGCCTTCGCCATTGCCGAACGCCGCTTCGGCTTCGCGCCGCCCTTCGCGGACCTTGTCGGCCAGCGCATCCGGCCCGTTGATCGGCCGCATGCCACGACCGCCGCCGCCCCAGGACGCTTTCAGCATCAGCGGATAGCCGACGGCAGCCGCCTGCCGCTTGACCTCTGCCATATCGTCGCCCAGCACCTCGGTGGCGGGGATCACCGGAACACCGGCCGCCATCGCCACCCGCCGCGCCGATGCCTTGTCGCCCAGCGCCCGCATGGTGGCGGCTTTCGGCCCGATAAAGCTGATGCCGGCGGCGTCGCAGGCCTCGACGAAATCGGGATTTTCGCTCAGCAGGCCATAGCCCGGATGAATGGCATCGGCTCCGGCCATTTTGGCCACCCGGATGATCTCGGGGATCGAGAGGTAAGCCCCGACCGGCGACAGTCCCTCGCCGATCTTGTAAGCCTCATCCGCCTTGAAGCGGTGCAGGCTCAGCTTGTCCTCTTCGGCATAGACGGCAACCGTCTTTTTGCCCAGTTCATTGGCGGCGCGCATGACGCGAATGGCGATCTCGCCCCGGTTGGCGATCAATATCTTGCGGAAATCGGCCATGGGTCTTGTCTCCCGGAACATCGGTTCAGCCCGGCACTTTAGGGATGCTGCATCGCAGCGCAAGGGACCTGCGGCGGAATGTAAAGATTTGTGGCATCTGTCGCCCTGATGATAAGTTTTTGACCATCCCCCGCGCCGGTCGATTCGCCTGCGACCCGGCTTGTTCACGACACCGCCGGTTTCAAGTTGCCGGGACCGGGCAGGACTTGCTATCGCTGGTTCTACGGGCACGGCCCCGATCCATCGCACAGGTGCAAGATGCTGGAACTTTTGTCTGACCCCGCCGTCTGGGCCTCGTTCCTGACCCTGACGGTGCTGGAAATCGTGCTGGGGGTCGATAACGTCATCTTCATCTCGATTCTGGCTGGCCGGGTTGACCCGGCAGAGCGCAACCGGGCGCAGTTCATCGGGTTGATGGGGGCGCTGGTGCTGCGGCTGGTGCTGTTGCTCGGCATTACCTGGATCGCCCAGCTGGAAGAGCCGGTGATCACGATATGGGGCTTTGGCCTGTCGTGGCGCGACATGGCGATGCTTGGTGGCGGCCTTTTCCTGCTGTACAAGGCATCAACCGAGATCTTTGCCGAAGTCGAGGGCGATCAGCATGGCCCTGAAGGCGTGTCCCGCCTGTCGCTGACCAGCGCCATCATCCAGATCATGCTGCTGAACATCGTCTTTTCGGTCGACAGCATCATTACCGCGATCGGTATCGCCGATCTGATCGAAGTGATGGCGGCGGCGGTGGTGATTTCCTCCTTTGTGATGCTGGCGGCATCAAGACCGATCGCCGATTTCGTTCATGCCCATCCCTCGACCAAGATGCTGGCACTGGCGTTTCTGGTGATGGTCGGGATGTCGCTGCTTGCAGACGGCCTGAACCACCATATCGAGCGCGGCTTCATCTATTCGGCAATGGTGTTTGCCGGGGCGGTCGAAGGGCTGAACCTGTGGCGGCAGAAACGGCGGCAGGCGCGGTCGCCAACCTCTGGCCATTGAACGCGGTTTTTCCACCCCGGCCCGCAATTTTCTGCTTGCAGGCCGGACCGGGACTTACTACATCACCGCTCACCCAAGGACGCGGGCGTAGCTCAGGGGTAGAGCATAACCTTGCCAAGGTTAGGGTCGAGAGTTCGAATCTCTTCGCCCGCTCCAGTGGGACAGCCAAAAGGGCACCTTTGCGGGTGCCCTTTCGCTTTTGCGGTCAGGCCATGCGCACCTGTCTGCGCTTTTGCCCCCAGCGCCACAGCTCCAGCAGCGCCAGATTGAAGGTCCAGGCCCCCCATGCGGTGATGTCGTAGGTTTCGGCAACCGTCCAGCCGTTCGCCATCAAGGGTGCCATGATGACCCGAAGTGTCACTGCCGAAAAGGTCAGCGCCAGCGACCATTGCATCCAGCGCCGGTGCCGCGCCATCTGGCCCCGCATTGCAAGGGTGATGCCACCCCAGGTGGTGGCGACCCACAGCACCGCCAGAACCATGAATCCCAGCCGGGCGAAGTTTGAAGCGTCTGAGGTCGGGGCCAGCGTCAACCCGGCCAACCCCGCCACCAGCACCGCCAGCGCATAAAGCCTGCCAGACCAGCGGTGCAGCGCAGGGCGGCGCATCTGCAACCCCGACCAAAGCTGCAGCGGTGCCAGCGCCAGGGCCAGCGGCCCGCCCAGGATATGGCCCCACAGCCGCCAGGGCGCTTCGGACACGAAATGGGCCATGTCGGGCATGACCAGGTCAAAGGGTGCCAGCAGGATCCGCAGCGACGCAACGGCAACCAGCAGGCTGCCCAGTGCAAACCCGATGAAACCGATGAAACCGGGACGTGAAAGGCGCATTTCAATCTCCTTGACACTGTAAAGTTGCCGCAGCCTTCCACAGGAGCTTGACACTGTCAAGCAGATCGGCAAAACCCGGCCCATGCAAGATGCCACCCCCGCCCCGTCGCTGCGCGACGGCCTGATCGAGGCCGGAATTGCCCTGTTGAACGAAGGCGGCATGGCGGCGCTGACGCTGCGCCGCGCCGCTGCCCGTGCCGGGGTTTCGCACGCCGCCCCTGCCTATCATTTCGACGGATTGCCCGGCCTGCTGACCGCTATCGCCGCCCGCGCCTTTGCCGATTTTTCCGACCGGATGCAGACGGCCCGCGACGCGGCGGGCAGCGACCCGTTCGGGCGGCTGACCGGGATCTGTCAGGGCTACCTCGACTTTGCCCGGATCAACCACGGTCTGTTCCACGTGATGTTCGCCTCTCCCCAGGTTATGCGTGGTGACCCCGGTCTGACACCGCATTCGCAGCGGTCTTATCTGCTGCTGCGCGAAGCCTGCCTGCCCTTTGCCCCTGCCGGAGCGCAGGAGGATCCGGTGCTGGAAACCGCCGTCTGGTCGCTGGTGCATGGCTATGCCACACTGGGGTTCTCCAGCTTGCCGCGCGAACGGCAGGTGTTTGGCACACCACCGGATTTCAGCATCCTGCTGCACACCCTGGTTGCCGGGCGGCAGCTGCCGGATAGCGCAGGAAGATGAGTATTTGTGCGAAAGACAAGCGCAACGACGGGTGCGCTGCCAGGCCGGTGTTCAGCCCTTGACGATGCCGACCGTGGCGATTGCCAGATAACCGGCCACGGGATCGCCGGTCACCGCCAGGGTCTGCGCTGCGATCTGTTCGGCGGTATTGTCGGCAAAGACCATGTCAGAACCCAGTGTCACAGCGCCAAGGTTGGCGGCACTTTGCAAATAGCGCGGATCGGCGGCAAAGGCGGCGGCGCAGATGTCGCCGGGCAGGGCGAACTGACTGATCAACAGGCTGGCAGCGCCGGATACCGCCTGTTCCAGGCTGGCAAACACCTCGAAATGGATATGCGGCCAGCGGCCAGCGTAACAGCCAGGCAGAATGGTGGTGAACCGCACCTGCCCGTTGGCATCGGCCACGGCGACGCCGCGCAGATAGTTGGCATCGGGCAGGTCATACAGCGAATAGGCGCCGTTCTGATCGGCGTGCCAGAGATAGATCGCATGGCCTGCCAGCGGCGCACAGGCGGCACCGACATCGACCAGCGTCAGCACCAGATCCAGTTGCACCCCATCGGCTGCCCCGGTCCGGTCGCCAAAGCTGGCGCGGATATCGGGGCGCACCACCCCGCTTTCGGTCAGGGCGTTGACGGTCTGGCCACCCTTTGCATTGGTGCCATCGGCGGGGAACGGGCCACTGGTTTCCGCCGGATCCTTCAGGCAGACCGAGCCATCGGCGGCAGTCGCCGTCTGGTTCGCCTCGGCAGTGCCAGGGGCACCGCCAAAACCATAGATCAGCGCCGTGGCCCCCAGACCGGTCACCGCCAGCGTACCCATTACCCTGCGGCGGCTGAGCAGCCGGGGCAAATCCTGTTTCAGACCCTTGTCCTGGTCATCCGGAAAGTAGTCGAGATCATCTTGTACCAAGGTCTGTCCTGACGTGCTGGATCGGTTGCCGCATGGTGGCATTTCTAACCGGCGGGGTTTGTGGTTCCGTCACCGGGTGGCGCAGAAAAGGCCGGGGCCCCAAAGCCCCGCCATGATGCCGGAAAACCGGCAAAAGTCACTCCGGCAGTTTTACCGGTCCCCAGGCATCATACAAATCGCCCGGCCCCGGATTGTCGCCCGAACTTTGGCCCCCCAGATGCACCATCACCCCCCACACCGCATTCAGCGCGGTTTGCACCGCACCTTCGACCCAGGCTGGGGTCCAGCTGACATCGTCACCGGCCAGAAACACCCCACGCTCCATCGCGGGCAGGTCATTCTGCCGGAAATGGCCGAACATCCGGTGGGTGTAGCGGTAATGGCCGGGCAGCGCGCCTTTGAAGGCACCAAGGAAGTTGGGGTCGGACTCCCAGCTGACGGTGATCGGGTCGCCGATGATATGGCGGGCGATATCGACACCGGGATAGATCTTGGCCAGCGCATCCAGCGCCAGTTCCACCCGGCGTTCCAGGGGCTGTGGCAGCATCTTTAACGCATCCGACATCCAGGAATAGGTCAGACAGATCACCCCCGGCCGCCCGGGGCCAAGGTCGAACAGATAGGTGCCGCGGGTCAGCCGGTCGGTCAGCGTCATCGACATCACATCGCGCCCGGTCGCCGGATCCTTGTCCTTCCAGAACGGGCGGTCGACCATCACAAAGGTTTTCGATGATTGCATGTAGCGGGTGCGGTCCAGCGCCATCCAGGTATCATGGCTGAACAGCCGTTCATCGGTATCAATCGCGGTGGTCAACAGCCAGCTTTGACAGGTGGCGATGACGGCGTCGAAGCATTCGGTGCGGCCCCAGCGGTCGGTGAGGGTCAGCGCGCCATTGTCATCGCGAAACAGGCGGCGGACCCCGGGGCGGGTCGATCCGCCGTTCAGCGCTGACAGGGTGGTGCCTTGCGGCCAATGGGTGATGCGGTCCGGTGCCAGCCGCCACAGGCCCTGCGGCACCTGTTCCGCGCCACCCAGGATAAAGCGCTGATGATCGTCGCATTCGGTGACATTGACCCGCAATATCTCCAGCATCGAATTGGGGAAATCGCTGTCCCAGCCACCGGTGCCAAAGCCGACCTGGCCGAACAGTTCGCGGTGGCGAAAGCTGAGCTTTTGAAACGCGGCGGACGAGGTGACAAAATCGTAAAACGTCCGCTCATCCCAGGCTTTGACAATCGGGTTCCAGATCTCCTTGATCCGCGCCGGGTCACGCGCGGCAATCGCCGCTTTCAGGTCGGAAAACCGCGCGCCTTCCTCCAGCGCCGCGTTGTAGGCGGTGGCGGCGTCGGTAAAGATCGGCGGCAGGTCGGCCAGGGTTTCGGCATAATGGGTTTCGCCGCCCAGGTGGATCACGGTGGACCCGGCAGCGGCGGTCAAGGGGTTGGGAAACGGCCGGCTTTCCAGCCCCAGCCGGTCGACGTAACTGTAAAACCCGGTGGAGGAGACCGGAAACCGCATGCCCCCCAGTTCGGCAATCACCCCGTCGGCCCCCTCAAACGGCTGGGACCGCAGGCGGCCACCGAATTGGCCGGATTCGTACAGGATCGGGTGCAGACCCATCTTCATCAGCTCATGGCCTGCGACGACTCCGGCGATGCCTGCGCCGATGATGGCGACGCGGGTGCCGTGTTTCGCGACAGGTATGGTGCCAAGGCCCGACGGGTGGCTGATCCAGTCATCATAGGCAAACGGGAAATCGGGGCCGAACAGGGTGACTTTGCCGGGCCGGGTCAAGGCTTTGCGCCTTTGACCGGGCCTGCGTGAATCCCCCCCAAATGCCCCCCGTAAAGTTCGGGGCGACGGTCTTGCAGATGGGTGGAGGTGGCGCGGGTGCGGGTCAGATGGTCTTTCGACAGGGTAGCGAAAATCATCTCCTCGCCCTGCCCCGCCCGCGCCAGATCGTTGCCATCCGGGCCACAGATGCACGACAGGCCGCAATAGTCGAACGGCGGTTCGGCACCGGTGAAATTGGCATAGGCGAGGTAACACTCATTCTCCTCGGCACGCGTCGGCACCATCCGTTGAGGGATGGAGCGGAAAGGTTCCATGTTGGCGGTCGGCACCAACAGGACTTCGGCACCCTTCAGCACCATGGCACGGGCCAGTTCGGGGAATTCGATGTCGTAACAGATGGCGATGCCGATGCGCCAACCCATGAATTGAACAGGTTGAAACGGGGCAGTGCCGGGGCTGAACTGCGAGCGGTCAACAGCGCCGTACAGATGGGTCTTGCGGCAGGTCGCCAGCGGTTGGCCGCTGCGGTCAGCCAGGTGGGCGGCGTTGTAGATGCGTCCATCGGCGGCACGTTCCGGGAACCCGGCAAGGATGGCGATCCCGGTGGTGCGGGCAATGGTTTGCAGGGCTTCGGCGAGGCCATCTTGTGCCGCCGCCGCCACCCGGTCTGCGCCGATATTGTAGCCGGTCATCGCCATTTCCGGGGCGATCAGCAGGTCCGCTCCTTGCGCTTTGGCCAACCGCGCGGCGGTGGCGATGCGGGCAAGCCCGGCATCGGCTGACAAGGCGGGCTTGCATTGGTCAAGGGCTATGCGCATGGCCCCCCCTCAGGTCCGGTACTCAACACCGGGCATCACGCACAGCATTTCAAACAGCAGATTGGCGGCGGTGATCGCGGTGTTGCCGCTGGGATCATAGGGCGGTGACACTTCAACACAATCGGCACCCACCAGGGTCAGCCCCCGACAGCCGCGAATGATTTCAAGCGCTTGAATGGTGGTCAGCCCGCCGATTTCGGGTGTACCGGTGCCGGGGGCAAAGCCGGGGTCAAGCGCATCGATGTCAAAGGTCAGATAGACCGGCCCTGCCCCGATTTGCGCCCTGACCTCTGCCATCAGCGGCACCAGCGACCGGTGCCAGCACGCCTCGGCAGGCACCACCCGCACCCCCAAGCCCGCCGCCCAGTCGAAATCATCGGCGGCATAGCCGGAACCGCGCAGCCCGATCTGTGCCATCCGCTTCGGGTCGATCAACCCCTCTTCAATGGCGCGACGGAACGGGGTGCCGTGAGCGATGCGTTCGCCGAACATCTGGTCATTCACATCGGCATGGGCATCGACATGGATCACCCCCACCGGCCCATGCACCCGGTGCAGCGCCCGCAGGATCGGCAACGGGATGGTATGGTCACCGCCCAGAGTAATCGGCTTGCACCGCTCTGCCAGAATCCCGTCATAGGCGGCCTCGATGATGCCGATGCTGGCGGCGAGGTTAAAGGTGTTGATCGCCACGTCGCCGATATCGGCCACCTGCAGACTTTCAAACGGCGCTGCCCGTGTCGCCATGTTGTAGGGCCGGATCATGCAGCTTTCGGCCCTGATCTGACGCGGGCCGAAGCGGGTGCCGGGCCGGTTCGAGGTGCCGATATCCAGCGGGATGCCGACAAAGCAGACATCCAGCCCCTGCGCGGTCGGCTGGCTGGGCAGCCGCATCATCGTCGCAGGCCCGCCAAACCGCGGCATCTCGTTGCCGCCCAGCGGCTGGTTGAAACGGGTCATGGTGCCTCCGGTTTTGGTGGTGTCAGTCTGGCCGAAAGGATGGCCGAGCGCCAGAGGGGCAACGGGCGGCTGTGCGGGTGCTCCCTTGTTGGCGCGGGGTCACGCAGCCCGGGCTGCGCCGTCCCTGTGCTGCCTGCAACTGCCGGAGCCGCCGAATGCCTGCAGGTACAAGAAGTCTTCAATGGCCACCCTGCCCGAAGGATGCAAAGAGCGGCCGGCCAACCCGTGGTTTCATCAGGGAAAAATGGTGCCCGGGGGCGGAATCGAACCACCGACACGAGGATTTTCAGTCCACTGCTCTACCCCTGAGCTACCCGGGCACGGGAAGGCGCTAGACCTTGGGTGGTGGCTTCTTAGGGGAGGGGCACCGCACTGTCCAGAGGCGAAATGCGGCTGGAATTCAGCTTCTTGCCGACAGTTGGCGGTCAACTCACCCGGCGGGGCTGCCGATTTGCCTTGGGCCATCCCACATGGTACCGTCCGAGGGAAAAACATAGTAGGTCACTCATGCAACGACTGCTTTTTGCCAAGATCGAGTTCTGGCTGGTGCTCTTGGTCCTGTTGGTCGGGTTTCTGGCAACGATCCTGTTCGGGTCGGTGGTGTTGCGGGGGGAACGGCACCAGGGGCCAAAGGGGAGGCTGGCGCAAACAGCAATTGCCATGGCGGAAATTCCCGACACCGCCCGGCAGTTGCTGCGCGAAGATACCCAGATTCAGGTCGCCGACAGCAGCCACTTTGCCGACATGCAAGCCGGCTGGAACCCGACCGGTGCCGCCATGCCGCAGTTTCCCGGCTATCTGCTCTTGAGCCGCTATGACGGCACCCGGCGGCGGCATGTGACGGAACTGGTGTCGATGACCGACTGGGCGGTGAAGCATGCCTGGGAACCCGATGCCGACCTGCTGCTGAAAGATGCCGCACGCACCTCGCATTTTGCGCCGTTCGAGGATTGGAACACCAACCATTTCCGCGCCATCCACCCGCTGTTGATGCCCAATGGCGATCTGATCACCAAAGACCACGATTCGCCGCTGTTGCGCATTGATGCCTGCGCCGCCGGGGTGTGGATGCAGGATGCCACCACCTTTCATCATTCAACCGAAATGGATGCGACAGGGATGCTGTGGCTGCCGTCGCGCGCCGAACCGGCCAAGGTGGCGAATGCCTCGCCCGACTTCATGGATGATGAAGTGGCGCAGGTGGACCCCGCCGACGGCAAGGTGCTGTTTGCCCGTTCGATTGCCCAGGTGATGCTCGAAAACGGCTGGACCCACCGGCTGTTCACCAATGGCGCCTATGTCGATGACCCGATTCACCTCAACGACATTCAACCGGTGCTGAAGGATGGTCCTTATTGGAAACAGGGCGATCTGTTTTTGAGCCTGCGCAACATTTCAGCGATCATGTTGTACCGCCCCTCGACCGACGAGATTGTCTGGATCAAGGAAGGGCCGTGGCTGTCGCAGCACGATGTCGATATTCTGGATGACAGCCGGATTGCCGTGTATGACAACCGCGCCGAAGACCGGGGACTGGGCGAATATGTCGAAACCCATTCCGATGTGCTGGTCTATGATTTCGCCACGGATCAGGTGACGACATTGCTGGCCGATGCGATGGCAAAGGCCGATATCAAGACGCTGTACGCCGGGCTTTATACCGCGTTGCCCGGTGGCTTCAGCCTGATCGAAGATGTCACCACGGCGCGGCTGGTGCTGATTGGGCCGGATGGCGCGGTGCAGGCCGAATATGCCAACAAGGCGGATACCGGCAAGGTGTTCCATCTGGGCTGGAGCCGGGTGATCGATCAGGCCCTGGGAGATCAGGCGCTGGCGGCGATTGCCGGGAGGACCTGCGCCAGACCCTGACGTTGCGGGTTTGCCCGGGCTCCGAATTTTCTGCGAAAATTCCGCGACCAATTCCATGCTGCGGAATGAATTTTCGCAGAAAATTCGGGGCCGGAAGGGTGAGTATTTTTTCGGAAAACAAACCTGAACGCAGGTGCGGCGATCATTGTTGCAAGGGTGGCGCGGGGGGTGGCGCCGGCGGCGGTTCTTCGTCCTCATCGCCCGTGTCAACCGGGATGACATAGGCACCGGTCAGCCAGCGGCCCAGATCCACATCGGCGCAGCGGCGTGAGCAGAACGGGCGGTACTGTCGTTCGGTGTCACGCTGACAGATCGGGCAGGCCATGCTCCCTCGCTAGTCCGGCAGGCTTGTCGCCAGCGGCATCCGCTCGCGTTTGCGCTGCAATTCATAATTGCCCAGCAGGGTCCAGCCGGCAAGCGTGGTTTCGGCACCCTCATGGCGAAAGGCGGCTTTCAGCACCTGATCCAGCACGGCACGGTCGCGTTTCGGCATCGGGGCGAAATCCACCACCACCTGGCCGCCAAGGCCGCGCAGCTTCAACTGCCGCGGCAGATCGCGGGCTGCGGCAATGTTGGCCTTCAGCGCGGCGGCGGGGCTGGTATCGGCCCCGGTATTCACATCCACCGCCACCAGCGCCCGGGTCGGTTCCACCACCATCGAGGCACCGCCGCCCAGCGCCACCACCGGGCGGCGCAGCGCATCCAGCAGGTCCAGCACCCCCAGATCGGCAAAGGCATCCTTGCCATCGGCAACCTCATCGGGGGCCGGGTCGACCCAGTCGCGCCACGCCAGTTCATGCGCCCCTGCGGCATCCACCAGCAGTTCCGGCGCACCTGCGCCATCGGCCATCACCTTTTGCGCCAGATCGCGCATGGCGCGCAGATCATCGGCGATCACCGCATCATCGTCGCTTTCGGCGGCGGAGCGCAGGATCAGACCAAACCGCTCATCAGCCCCGGCCATGCCGTGCAGCGCCAGCGCCTCCAGCGCTGCGCGCCGACCCTCATCCTTGATCCGGCGCGAGATGTTCAGCCCCGGGGCATCCGGGGTCACGATGGCAAAGCGGCTTTTGAACAGCAGCCGCGTGGTCACCGGCACCGCCTTGCCTGCTTCGGCATGGCCGGTCACCTGCACCAGCAGGCACTGGCCAGGCGCAATGCCACCGGTCTGTTTCAGGAATGCACTGCCGCCCCCCGGCAGTTTCAGGAAGATCCCGCCCTGCCCCTTCATCTGCCGGTCTGCCACGGCGCGGAAAATCGCCCCGGCCTGC
Organism: Paracoccaceae bacterium; assembly: GCA_043736155.1. GTDB lineage: Bacteria > Pseudomonadota > Alphaproteobacteria > Rhodobacterales > Rhodobacteraceae > JANNRR01. Next base: position 29,062 of record JAYTDA010000410.1, read on the forward strand.
GGTGGGGCACCTTCAGGCGGATCAATCGCGAAATCCTGCAATACGCCATCAACGATCAGCGCCGCCGCATCGCGGCCGCCGATCTGGTCCAGCGCAATCACCACACCCTTCATCACAGTTCTCCCACCGGGTAGCCTGCTGCGCGCAACATCCCGGCGGTTTCCGCCAGCGGCAATCCGACAATTCCGCTAAAGCTGCCCTGCAACCAGGTCACAAACGCCCCTGCCCTGCCCTGAATCGCATAGGCACCGGCTTTGCCGAGCCATTCGCCACTGGCCAGATACAGCCGCAGTTCCGCGTCCGACAGCCGCTTGAATTTCACATCCGACACCACGCTGCGAAACCACTGGCTCTCGCCACACCGCAGGGCAACAGCGGTAATCACCTGATGCCGCCGCCCACCCAGCAGGGTCAGGAACCGCGCGGCCTCACCCGCATCTGCCGGTTTGCCCACGATACGGCGGCCGAGTGCCACGGTGGTATCGGCACACAACACCAGATCGTCCGGCCCCGCCAGCACCGCTGCCAGCTTGGCGCGGGCGATGCGCTCCACATAGGCGCGCGGCAGTTCGCGGGCCAACGGGGTTTCATCGATCTCCGGCGGCGACACCAGGTCGGGTACAATGCCGATCTGCGCCAGAAGCTCCTTCCGGCGCGGGCTGGCAGAACCAAGGATCAGCACTTACTTGAAACGATAGCTGATCCGGCCCTTGGACAGATCATAGGGGGTCATGTCGACCTGAACCCGGTCGCCTGCCAGAACCCTGATCCGGTTCTTGCGCATTTTTCCTGCCATGGTCGCAATCAGTTCGTGGCCATTTTCCAGCTCGACCCGAAACGTCGCATTCGGCAGGAGTTCCTTGACGACGCCGGGAAATTCGAGCGTTTCTTCTTTGGCCATGGTCACTCCAACAGGGTTTGCCCGCTGCTTCACGGGTGCGCGGCTTCCATGCGCCCGGTAGCGCAGTTTTTCAAGCGAAAAACGATAGGTGCCGTCATGCGCCAAATCCGGGCACCGGGATGATGCGCATTCAACCCTCGGTCGGTGGCCCGAACCGCGCCAATATGCGGTCGCGGATCTGATCGCGCGACTGGCGATAGGCCGCCAGCTTGGCGTCGCGCCCTTCGCCCAGACCGGTCGGATCAAGGATCGGCCAGTATTCCACCTCCAGATGGTGCACCTGCGTCAGGTCCAGCGCCAGGCGCTGACTGGCGGGCGACAGCGCAACGATCAGATCGAACTGCCCCAGATCATCGCCCCATTGCTGCATTTCCTGAAACGACCGCGACCGGTGGCGCGACAGTTCGATCCCCAGTTCGCGGCAAACCGCGATCGAAAAGCCGTCAATCTCCATGTCATTATGCACCCCGGCAGACTGGATATAGCAACCGGTGCCGTGGAACTTTTTCATCAACCCCTCAGCCATCGGGGACCGCACCGCATTATGGTCGCAACAAAACAGCACCGAGCTGGGCAGCTTTTGGGTCACATCATCCCCAGTGCAGGACGCAGATCAGGGTAAACAGCCGCCGCGCCGTGTCGGCATCGACCACCGCCTTGCCTTCCAGTCGCTCCTGCAACACCCGTGCGCCTTCGTTGTGAATGCCGCGCCGCGCCATGTCGATGGCTTCGATCTGGCTCGGAGGCAGGCGTTTGACCGCCTCGAAATAGCTTTCACAGATCTGGAAATAGTCCTTTGCCACCTGGCGGAACGGCCCCAGCGACAGGTGAAACTCCGCCACCCGTTCACCCGATTCGGTGGCGACGCCAACCACCAGCCGCCCGTCGCGGATGCCCAGGTTCAGCGCATAGGGGCCGGGGGCGATGGCGCGGCCGTCGCGCAGCGGCAGGGCAAAACTGTTGTCTTCCAACAGGTCAAACACCGCCACCCGCCGCTCCTGTTCGATCTGCGGCGTCGGTGCCGGCAATCCACGGTCATCGATCTCGATCCGGGCAATCCGCATCTCAGCCCGCACCCCTGTCGATGGCCCGGTTCAATTGCGCCAGCCGCGCCTCGACCGACAGCGCATGCGCCTCCAGCCCTTCGGCGCGGGCCAGCCGTGCCGCCGCAGGGCCGATCCGCGCCAAAGCCTGCGGGCTGCCGCCGGCAATCGTGGTGCGCTTCATGAAATCCAGCACCGACAGCCCCGATGCATACCGGGCCGAGCGCGCGGTTGGCAGCACATGGTTCGGCCCGCCGACATAGTCGCCGATCGCCTCCGGCATCCAGCGCCCCAGAAACACCGCCCCGGCATGGCGCACCTGTGCCAGCAGCGCGTCAGGGTCGGCAACACACAGTTGCAGATGCTCCGGAGCAAAGCGGTCACTGACAGCGGCAGCCTCGGCCAGATCGCGTACCACGATCACCGCACCATTCTGCCGCCAGCTGGCCCCGGCAATTGCCCGCCGCTCCAGCGTCAGCAACCGCCGGTCCACCGCCGCAACCACAGCCAGACCAAACGCCGCATCGTCGGTCACCAGAATGGCCTGTGCGCTGGCGTCATGCTCGGCCTGGCTCAGCAAATCCAGCGCCACCCAAGTTGGGTCATTGGCGGCATCGGCAATCACCAGCACCTCGGAAGGGCCGGCAATCATGTCGATCCCCACCTGGCCAAACACCCGCCGCTTGGCCGCTGCCACATAATCGTTGCCCGGTCCGGTGATCTTGTCGACCGCCGCAATGGTTTCGGTGCCATAGGCCAGTGCCGCAATCGCCTGGGCGCCGCCAATGCGGTAGACCCGCCCGACCCCCGCCAGCCGTGCGGCAAAAAGCACCATCGGGTTGCAGACCCCCCCCGGTGTCGGGGCGGTGATCACCAGATCGCGCACTCCCGCCACCTGGGCGGCGATCGCATTCATCAAGACCGAAGACGGATAAGACGCCTGCCCCCCCGGCACATAAAGGCCGGCCCGGTCGACCGCCGTCCAGCGCCAGCCCAGCCGGACCCCGTCGGCGTCGCTCCAGTCGGCATCCTCAGGCCGCTGGCGCTGATGATAGGCCCGGATCCGCGCCGCCGCCAGCTCCAGCGCCGCGCGGTCCTCGGCGCTGACCCTGACACATTCGGCATCGATCTCGGCGGCCGAAAACGCCATCGTCGCAGGCGTCAGCTGCACCCGGTCCAACCGCGCTGTCAGCTCCAGCACCGCCGCATCGCCGCGCCGCCGCACATCCTCGATGATCGACGCCACGGCGGCATCGACATCGCCAGCCGCTGCGCGCCGGGCTGCCAGCACGGCCCGCAATGCGGCCTCGAACCCTGGCTCGGCACTGTCAAGGACGACTGGCATGGCGGCTCTCCTTGCCCCCCCATAGCGAACCTGCCGTGGCACCTCAAGCACCGGCATACCCCTGCCTGCGCCCCGGGCTTTTCTTTCGCGAAAATACTCCCGCCGGAGGCATCGCGCCCGCAAGGGCGCCACCCATCATGCGGCCCGCAGGGCCTCAATTGGATCAGGGCTTTGGATCAACACCGTCCAGCCGCCGGATCATCAGCACCTCGTCGATGAACCGGCCCTGCACCAGCAAGGCGCGCGGGATCAGCCCGTGGCGCTGAAACCCGGCTTTTTCATACAGCGCCATGGCGGCGCGGTTCTCCGCCGCCACCTGCAGTTCCAGCTGCACCACGCCCTGATCCGCAGCTTCCTGCGCCAGCCGTTCCAGCAGCCGCCGGGCAAAACCGCACCTGCGCGCTGCCGGAGTGACGTAAACCGCACTGATCCCGGCGCGGTGGCGCACATTGGTGCCCGGCTCGCGGTCCAGTGCGGCAACACCGACCAGTTCACCGCCAAAAGCCTCATCTCTGCCATCGTCAAACGCACCGGCGATCCAGCCATCGGCAATCCGCGCCGCAAACCGGTCGATCCCTTCATGCTGCCAATCGGCCAAGGTGCTGCCATAGGCCCCGGGTGCCAGCCGCAACGCTTCCAGCCGCAGGGCGCGAAAGGCGGCAGCGTCGGCCCCGGTCAGCCGCCGGATCATGGCCGGTGGTCCGGAACCTTGCCGGACGGGGCCAGATAGGGCCGTGTCACATCGCGCAAGGTGGCATCCAGACATTCCACCTCCAGCGCCAGGGTGCCGCCGCCTGCCAGCACCAGCACCACCCGGCCCATGCCGTCGGTCCCCGGTTCAAAAGCCAGCGACAGCAGCGACAGCACCCGGTCGGCATCGCCTGTGGGCACCGCCTGTGACGCCACCCGGCGCACATCGGCAAAGCTGAGCACCGACTGCACCCGTTCGACCCCTCGGCCCGCGCGGGCGGCGGCGTCGCGGTCTTCCCAGCGGAACCGGTTCAGCAACAGCGCGAATTGCCGCCGTTTCGCCAGATATTTCATTTCAGTGGCGGGAAACACCGCATCCTGCACCAGCGCAGAGATCACCGCCAGATCGTCGCTGTCCTGCGCCGACAGAAACAGCGGCCCCTCGGCACCCGGTTCAAACCGCCCGTCTTCAAACCGTGCGTCACTCATGACCCGCTGATCCGTTCGATATGGGCCCCGCAAGCCCGCAGCTTTTCTTCAACCCGCTCATAGCCCCGGTCCAGATGGTACACGCGCGAAACCAATGTTTCGCCTTCCGCCGCCAGCGCCGCCAGGATCAGCGACACCGAGGCGCGCAGGTCGGTCGCCATCACCGGGGCGCCACGCAACTTTGCCACCCCGGTCACGGTGGCATGGCCGCCATGCACCTCGATCCTTGCCCCCATCCGGGTCAGTTCCGGCGCATGCATGAAGCGGTTTTCAAAGATCTTTTCTTCCAGCACCGAAGTGCCCTCGGCGGTACAGAGCAACGCCATCATCTGCGCCTGCAGATCGGTGGGAAAACCGGGGAACGGCTCTGTCACCACATCCACGGCGCGCACCCGGTTGCCGCCCCGCCGCACCCGCAGGCCGCGCGCGGTTTCGCTGACTTCAACCCCGGTTTCCTGCAGCTTGGCGGCAAAAGCCCCGACCAGATCCAGCCGCCCGCCCAGCAGTTCGACATCGCCGCCGGCAATCGCCGGTGCCAGCATATAGGTACCCAGTTCGATCCGGTCGGCGACCACCGGGTGGGTGGCCCCATGTAGGCTGGTCACCCCCTGCACAATGATGGTGCCGGTGCCTTCGCCTTCGATCTGGGCCCCCATCTTGCGCAGACACTGCGCCAGATCGACAATCTCGGGTTCCCGCGCCGCATTCCTGATTTCGGTGGTGCCTTTCGCCAAAGTCGCCGCCATCAGGGCGTTTTCGGTGGCACCAACCGACACGAACGGAAACGCGATGACAGCGCCTTTCAGCCCGCCGCGTGCCTCGGCGTGGATATAACCGTCGCGCAGGTCGAGGGTTGCCCCCAAAGCCTCCAGCGCCTTCAGATGCAGATCGACCGGCCGCGCGCCAATGGCACAGCCCCCCGGCAGCGACACCACGGCATGGCCATCGCGCGCCAGCATCGGCCCCAGCACCAGGATCGAGGCGCGCATCTTGCGCACAATGTCGTAATCGGCGGTATGGTTGGAAATGTCGTGCGACGACAGCGCCAGCACCTGGCCGCCCTGCATCTGCGTCACCTCTGCCCCCAGCGACTGCAACAGTGTGGTCATGGTGGCGATGTCCGACAGCCGGGGCGCGTTGGTCAGGGTCAGCGGCTCATGGCTCAGCAATGTGGCAGGCATCAGGGTCAGACAGGCGTTCTTGGCCCCGGCAATCGGAATGGTGCCCTGCAACGCGCCGTTGCCTCTGATCAGTATCGAATCCATGAATTTGCCCCTTTGTTGCGGTTCGGGTTGACCCCTTGCCTTTTTGCCATCTGCCCAGCCAGCGCCTGCCCAGCCAGCGCCTGCTCAGTCGCCGCTGTCCTCACCCATCTTTGTGCCCGCTTTGGCACCAGTGCCATTGCCAGCGCCGGCGCCTTCCTCCCCGTCAGCCTCCCCATCAGCCTCCCCATCAGCCTCCCCGCCTGCCTCCCCGTCAGCCTCCCGATCAGCCTCTGCACCGGCCCGACCCCGCGCCTGCGCCTTGCGCCGTGCCAGATTGGCGCGCAACGCCGCCCGCAGCCGTTCGGCCTTGCGTTCGGCACGGGTCATCTGCCGGGAAACCGGTGCCTCTGCAGCGGAGTTTCCGGGCACTTTCGCCTGTTTGTCGCCTGCTGCCTGATCCATCCCGCCCTGTCTAGCGCAGCAATGCGACAGGGTCCAGTTTGGGCTTGCATGCCTTTGCCAATCCGTCTAAATCGCCGCGACGACGCAGGCTGTGGTAGCTCAGTGGTAGAGCACACCCTTGGTAAGGGTGAGGTCGAGAGTTCAATCCTCTCTCACAGCACCACCCCCCCTTAAACGTGCAAAATCAGTGACTTGGCCAATGGCTACCGGTTGCCGTGCCGCGATGCGGCGGGAAAGCGACCCGCAGCGACGGGACAGAGGCTGCGGGCCGATCTGGGTGCGGATCACGCGCCTGATCGGAACCCGGACGGATCGCCAGCGGTGATGGCGATGCCGTTGCCACGCCGACAACCGACCCATGCGCACCAGCCACACCTGTCGCGACAAAGTCAGCAGGGGATACCGCGTGGCGCTGCCAGCCTTTGCTTCAGCCGTGATCCGGTCAATCCGGAGGCAGGTCCGATGCCGGTTCAGACCAAGCTCGGATCAATCGCCGGGTCAGGCCAATAATGCCACCGCCGCCTGAAACAGGGTGGTGCCAAGCCACAGCGCCAACAGCACCGCACCGACACTGGCCACCATCCCGGCCAGAATCCAAACGCCGTCGCGTTCCAGCAACCCAAGCCCGAACAGGCAAATGGCCAAAGCCGGGGTGGAATTGGCAAACGGGATCGGCATCAGCAGCACCAGCGCCAGCATCAGGCAGAACCCGCCAATCAGCCGTTCCGGCAAAGGCCGCACAAACAGCCCCAGCCTTGGCCGCAGAAACCGCGACACCCGCGCCAGCAATCCGGTTGCCCGGGTGGCAAACTTGGCAAAGCTTTCGCGCGAGATCGACCGGCGCGCCAGAAACCCCGGCAACCAGGGCCGCTGCGCCAGGATCATCTGCACCGTCAGAAAGATCAGCGGGACCGCCATGACCCCGGCAGTGCCGGGCGGTGTCGGCAGGATGTTGGGCAAGGCAAACACCACCAGCAGCGGGCCAAATGCCCGCTCTCCCATCGCTTCGACAATATCGCCGATGGTCAGGCGGTCTTTGGTTTCATCGCTGGCAAGGCCCTGCAGGATGGCGGCAAAGGCGATCCCCGGATCGGTTTTTTCAGGCGGTGGCATGGGGCCTCATTCTGCAGACGCCGCCGCCAATGCCAGGCTTTGGCGGATTACTTGAACGGATTGGTATCGGGGCCGCCCGACGATATCCCATCGACGCATTCCACCAGTGCCTTTATCGAGGCACTGGACCCGGCCAGCGTATAGCTGCGGACATCATTGCCGTCAGCGTCGCGCAGATACAGCGTGTTGCCTTTGACCACCTCCAGCAGGAATTTGGTGCCTATATCACTGTCTGGCAAGGTGAACAGCACCGATTGCAGATAAAGTTCGGCGGCATTCAGCGTCCAGGGGGTGCGGCGGTCGACCTCCACTTCCAGATCGGCCGTGTCGCCTTCGCCAAAATCCCAGTCGGTGGAATAAAACTGCAACTTGACCAGACCGTCGGCACCGGCCCAGAGCGTAAAGCTTTCATCGCCTTCGGACACCTGCGCCAGACAACTGAAACTGCCATCGTCAAAACCGACAACCTGCACTTCCCACGCCTTGTGCTGGTACAGGGTTTCATACTGGGTTTCCGCATGGGCCGAGGTAGCGGCCAGGCCCAGCGCCATCCCCACTGCAAACCGTTTCATTTCCCCGTCCCTTCTGCTGTCATGGCGAAACCTTGCCCAGTTCCCCGGGACCAAATCAAGTGCTGCCGGCGGCACCGGTCGGCTGCCATTCCCAGCCGGTGGCAAATTCGCCCAGCACCCGCTGCACCGCGGCATCATCCACCGGGCCGGTGCGGCTTAGCCGCGCGATCAACCCGCGTTTGCGGTCCTCAACCACCTCCGCCACCGTGGCAGCGACCCCGGCCTTGGCCAGTGCCTCGTTGTAAACCCGGGTAATCGCCCGTTTGCGCAATTCGTTTTTCAGCACCTTGCCCACCGCGGTTTTCGGCAGTTCCGCCAGTATCTCGACATGCTTGGGGATCGCTGCGCGTTCGGTGATGTGCTCGGCAGCATGGGTCAGCAACTCGCCGGGGGTGACAGTGGCGCCTTTGACCAGTTCGACATAGGCACAGGGCAATTCGCCGGCAAAGGCATCGGGTTGACCGATGGCTGCCACCACTGCAACGGCGGCATGGCTCGACAGCGCATCTTCGATGATGCCGGGGTCGATGTTGTGGCCACCCCGGATGATCAGATCCTTGGCGCGGCCGGTGATCCACAGATAGCCGTCAGGATCGATCCGGCCCAGATCGCCGGTGCGCAGATAGCGGCCACCGGCAAACAGACCCTTGTTCTTGTCGACCTCGGTATAGGTTGACCCTTCAAACACCCCCGGGGACGAAATGCAGATTTCCCCCACTTCATCCCTGTCGCATTCGCGGTTGATCGCACCTGTGCCGTCGCAGTTCAGGATGCGCACCTCGGTATAGGGCAAGGGCACCCCGACGGAACCGACTTTCTTCATCCCGCTGACCGGGTTGCACGACACCAGACAGGTCGCCTCGGTCAGGCCATAGCCTTCGGCGACCTCGACCCCGGTGGCGGCCAGAAACCGGTTGTACAACTCTACCGGCAGCGGGGCAGAGCCGGAAATGGCGGTTTTCAGGCTGGAAATATCGGCATTGACCGGGCGCTGCATCAGCGCTGACAGCGCGGTGGGAACCCCGATCAGAAAGGTGACGTGCCAGCGTTCGATCAGTTTCCAGAAATTGTCGAACACGCCTTCGCCCCGGTAGCCTTGCGGGGTGGGAAACACCACATGCGCGCCGGAGGCGATCACCGTCATCAGCACCGGATAGGCGGCAAAGACGTGAAACAGCGGCAACGGGCAGATCAGCACATCATCGGCATCGAACAGCAGCACCTCGCCCAGCCAGCCGTTGTAGATCATCCCGGAATATTTGTGCTGTGCCACCTTGGGCATCCCGGTGGTGCCGCCGGTGTGGAAATAGGCGGCGACCCGGTCACCGGTGCTGTCGGCGAAATCCAGCCCCCGCGCCTGCGCCTTGGCCATTTCAGCGGCAAAATCGAGGATGCGGGCATTGTGGCGCAACGGGTTTTTGGGCCGGATGAATGGCACGATCCAGCGCTTGGGAACCCCGAGATAGTGGTTCAGATCAACCTCCAGCACGGTCTTGACCCCGGGGGCATGGCGCAAAGCCTCTGCCACCTTTTGCGGCAGATCGGTTTTCGGAAAGGCCTTCAGCGTCACCACCACCTTGGCCCCGGTTTCGCGCAGGATGGCGGCGATCTGTTCGGGTTCCAGCAAGGGGTTGATCGGGTTGACGATCCCGGCAACAGCGCCGCCGATCAGGGTGATCGCGGTTTCCAGCGCGTTGGGCATCAGATAGGCGACGACATCGTTTTCCCCGATGCCCAAGCCGCGCAGCATGTTGGCGCAGCGCGTCACCTCGGCATGAAACGCGCCCCATGTCAGGGTTTCTGCGCGATCCTCGGGGCCAGAGGTCAGTTGGAAACTGATGGCGGGGCGGGCGGCAAAGCGGTCGCGGGTACGGGTGATGAACTGATACATAGTCACCGGTTGCTGGCGATCCGCCCATGGCATCGCATTGTGCAGCGCGTCGCGGTCGGCGATGTTGGTGAAACGGCCCATGGTGTCCTCCCAATGCCCTGTGCCGGGCTTTGGCCAAGGATGAAAGGGAAGTGCCTTCGGTGCAACTTTTTTCGGCATTTTGCGCGTCCATATCTGCGGCGGCGCGCCTGACCTGCGCGCTTCCACACCGGGGCGGTCCCGGAAATCGCGCCCCACCTGACCCACGCCGAACAGGTCCGCCTGCTGGCCACCGGCAAGGGCAACCACGGCACCAGCATGGACTATCTGGAAAGCATCGCGGCACAGTTTGCCGTGCTGGGGATCGACGATCCCGAGGTGGCGCGGTTGCTGGCGGATGCAAGGGCCTGGCGGTGATCGGGTGGAATGCCCTAAGGCAAGATGAGGCTTGACCAGACCAAAGCAGAAGGTTCCCTTTTTTGCCCGGAATCAAGGGCGTAGCCCGCCGGGCAGCGCCCGACCGCCCCGTCACGCCGCAGGCGTGCCTGCGGCACGACGCGGGCGCTTTTCAACCGTCAGTGCGTAGAACAGCCGTGGGGAGAGCGGAGCCATAAAGCGCCTAGAACGGGCGTTGCTGCGCCCACCCGGCGGTCATGCGCCGCCCTGTGACGTCGCAGGGAAAGAGGATTGGGGCACGCCCTCAGCCGTGCTTGAACAACGCCCGGTAGCGCGGCACGAAAAAGCTGGCAAAAGCCTTGACCTCCGGCCTGCGGTACGCGGCATGGTTCACCAGCAACCAGACCTGAAGTGACGCTTCCGGCGGCATCGCAAAACACTCAATGAAATTGTCGTTGGTGTGCCTGAGGTTTGTCGGCAAGGGCCCGATCCCCAGTCCCATCAGAACCGCGGTCTCCATGGCGGCCACGCGTTCGCAGGCCATGGCAATCTGGTCGGGACCGATACGGTCAAGCAACCACGTGTTGAAAGGATTGCTGTAAGACCGTCCCTCCTGCACGATGAACCGATGGCCCGCGAAGTCGGTTTCCGACGCAGGCAAGGGATGCATTGCCGCATAGCTCTTTGACGCAAACAGCGAAAAGCCGATATCGCGAACCTTGCGGCAGATCAGCGTCGGATCTTCGAGCCCGGAGCAAATGCGCAGGGCGACGTCGGCCTCTCCACCGGCAAGATCAAGAACTTCATTGCTGGGAAGAAACTCGAACTTGACGTCGCCATAGCTGCTGACAAAGGCCTCGATCACGGACGCAAAGCGATGGTTGAACGCGGCGGTGTAGCCGGTGACCCGGATGGTACGCGATTTGCCGACGATCAGTTGTACGGCTTGTTCGGCAAAGTCGGTGGCAGCAGTCTCCAGCGCCTCAGCCTTCGCAATCAGCTCCTGCGCCTCAGCCGTCGGCTGAAACCCCCTTGTGTTGCGATCAAACAGCACCAGCCCCAGCGCATGTTCCAGCGCCTCGATCCGCCGCGCGACGGTTGGTTGGGCGATGCCAAGGGTCTTGGATGCCGCCAGCGTCGATCCGGCGCGCACCACCGCCAGAAACACCCGGACATCTGACCAGTCGCGAAACGCGCTCTTCATTTTTGCAGAGCAGCACAACGTCAGCGCGGATACCAGCATTATCTTGGGCCGCCTAACCTGATCCCACGAACAATCGGAGGTGAAACAGATGACACTGACATTCCCCGGTCTCAGCCTTTCCATGCTGATCACGCTGCTGCGCCGACCCGCCACCGCCAAGCCATCTCCCCGTCCTCAACCCGAACCCCGGACCGAAGCCGATGCCGAAGACGCCCGCGCAAGCTGCGAGATCATGAAGGACCTGATGGGCTGCGACGGCGAAGCGTTCCAAAGCGAGCTTGACATGCGGCGGCTGCTGGGACGCTACACGATGTAGGGGCGGCCATCGCGGGGCAAGGTCACTGGCCCCTGCATTCCCTCGCCACCGGGACCACCTCGGGGCTATCGCCTATGGCTGCCGGCCGGACCGCAGATGCCGCGATAACCTCTCCCCCCGGCCCCTCTCCGAAGACGCAAAGGGGGCGAAACGGCACCGCCAGCCTTCCCCTCTCCGGCTTCGAAGAGGGGTCAGGGGAGAGGAGGAGTGGGGCCGGGGCAGAGGAACCTGCCAAATGCGACCCCCCCGGAGATCACTCCCCCAACTCCGCCGCCATCCCATCGGGGACCTGCAGCCGTGCAAGGCTTGGATAAAGCCCCCTACACCCGTGGGGTGGGGTTTTACCCACCCCCCCGCCACCCCGCCGAAGCCGCGCTTCAAAGCCCCGGCGTCCCCGACCACTCCGCGCAAAGGGTTAAAATTCCCCTAATCCAACCACACCAACCCCTTGATTTCACACACCCTAAAAATGTCCCGCACCGGGACGCCCCCTATTCCGCCGCCATCCCGTCGGTGAATTGCAGCCGAGCCAACCTCGCATAAAGCCCGCCTTGCGCCACCAGGGCGTCATGGCTGCCCTGTGCCACGATCCGCCCCGCTTCCAGCACCAGAATCCGGTCGGCCTTTTTCACCGTGGCCAGCCGGTGCGCCACAATCAGCGTGGTCCGCCCCCTGGAAAGCCGCTCCACCGCCAGCTGCACCGCCCGCTCGCTTTCGGCATCCAGCGCCGAGGTCGCCTCATCCAGCAGCAATATCGGGGCATCGCGCAGAATGGCGCGGGCGATGGCGATCCGTTGTTTCTGCCCGCCCGACAGCATTACCCCGCGCTCGCCGACATAGGTATCGTAGCCCTGTGGCAGCGCCGCCAGAAAGCCATGCGCCGCCGCAGCCTCTGCCGCCGCCTCGACCTCGGAATCAGAGGCACCGGGGCGGCCAAACCGGATATTGTCGCGCGCCGAGGCGGCAAAGATCACCGGGTCCTGCGGCACCAGCGCGACCTGACGGCGGAAATCACTGCGATTCATCTGGCGCAGGTCGATGCCATCCAGCAGGATCGCCCCCTGATCCGGATCATAGAACCGCTGGATCAGCTGGATCATCGTGGTTTTACCCGCACCCGACGGGCCAACCAGCGCCACGGTTTCACCGGGGCGCACATCCAGCACCACATCCTCCATTGCCAGGGTTTCCGGCCGCGCCGGATAGCGAAACGACACATGGTCGAACCGGATTGCCCCGGTCAGCCGGGCCGGAACCGCAACCGGTGCCACCGGGTCCAGCACCGCATCCTCGATCTGCAACAGGTCCACCAGCCGTTCGGTGGCACCGGCTGCGCGCTGCAATTCGCCCCAGATCTCGCTCAGCGCCCCCACGGCCCCGGCGACAATGACGGCATAGATCAGGAACTGCACCAGTTGCCCGGGTGTAATGACCCCCGATTGCACATCGCGCGCGCCAATCCACAGCACACCGACGACCCCGGCAAACACCAGAAAGATCACGATCACCGTCATCACTGCCCGGGTCAGGATGCGGCGGGCGGCAGAATGAAAGCTCGCCTCCGTCACCTTGTCGAACGCGGCACGGCTTTGCGGCTCGTGGGTAAAGGCCTGCAGGGTTTGCACCGATGACAGCGCCTCGGAGGCATTGCCGGAACTGGCGGCGATCAGGTCCTGATTTTCGCGGCTGAGACTGCGCAACCGGCGGCCCAGCACGATGATCGGTACCACCACCGCCGGCACCAGCAGCAGCACCAGCCCGGTCAGCTTGGCATTGGTGATCAAGAGCAGCGCAATGCCACCCGCCAGCATCAGCAGATTGCGCAGCGCCACCGACACCGAAGACCCGATGACCGACAGGATCAGGGTGGTATCGGTGGTGATGCGGCTGAGCACTTCACCGGTCATGATCTTTTCAAAGAACGCCGGTGACATGCCGATCACCCGCTGAAACAGCGCCATCCGGATGTCAGCCACCACCCGTTCGCCGAGCCGCGTCACCAGATAGTAGCGCAAGCCGGTGCCCAGCGCCAAAACCGCAGCGATGGCGATGGCTGCGCCGAAATAGCTGTCAAGCAGCGCCAGGTTGCCGGCGGAAAACCCGTCCACCACCCGCCGCGCCGCAATCGGCAGCACCAGCGACACGACGGCTGTCAGCACCAGCGCCGCTGCGGCGGCAATGACCATCGCTCGGTAGGGCCGGACAAACGGCCACAGCCCCAGCATCGCCCCGACCCGCTTCGATTTCGGGCGGTCGGCGGTAGGATCGGGGTTCTGAGACATGGTGCCGCCTTTTGCTGGCCAATCTGAACTGGCAGGTGGGTGTAGGCATTCTGCCGCACAAGGGCAAGGTGCGACACCCGGCGCTTTGGGGGCCGTTGTTGGCTTGGTATCGGGCAATTGGGCCTTTGCGGACCTGGCCTCGCGACCTATACAGACATCAAGCGACCGAGATCTTCCAACCGCGCCGGGGCACCCATGGAACTCCACTACACCCGCAACCTCAATCCCCGGGTCGCGGTTGCCGCCGCCCGCCATCTTGGCGTGCCGCTAACCTATATCGCAGCCCAACCGCGCCACCCCGCCCATACCGAGGCATTCCGCGCCCTCAACCCGAACCGCCTGGCACCGGTGCTGGTGGAGAACGGCAAAAGCCTGTGGGAAACCGATGCCATCGTCTGCCGCCTGTCGGCGCTGGCAGGATCGGATTTCTGGCGCGTTGGCGCAGAACAGCCGGAAATGATGATGTGGATCAGCTGGGCCACCCATCATCTGAACCGCGCCGCCGATCCGGTGTATTTCTACCGGGTGGTGTGGCCGACCTTTGCCGAGGGGCCAGGCAACGAGGCCGAGGTCGAACAGGGCCTCGCCGATTTCCGCAGCCACGCCGCCGTGCTGAATCAGCTTTTGGCTGGCCGCGACTGGCTGGTCGGCAACCGGCTGTCCTATGCCGATTTCCGCGTCGCCTCTGCGCTGCCCTTTGCGGCGGCTGCCGGATTGCCGCTGGATGAATTTCCACAAATCCGGCGCTGGCATGACCGGTTGCTGGCCATCGACACCTGGCGCGATCCGTTTGCGGGGCTGTAGAGGCGATGTTTCGCGCGCGAAACAGCTGGAGCGGGTGAAGGGAATCGAACCCTCGTCATAAGCTTGGAAGGCTTCTGCTCTACCATTGAGCTACACCCGCATCGGGGTTGATATAGGAGCGAGGCAGGGCGAAAGGCAAGCCCCGGTCGCAGCCGGGTGCTGTCTCAGGCCGCAACCGGCACGATCAGATCGGACCCGCTGGCCCGGTTGGAATTGACCCGGGGATCAACCCGGTGCAGCGCCAAGGTGCCCGGATCGCGGTGGTGCATCAGCAGCGCCGCCCCCTTGCCCGCCTCTCCCAGCCACAGTCCCCAGAAGGCCTGTTCCACGATCACCGGTTCACGGTTGTGCACCGCCGCCATCTGCGGCCCCGCCCCGGTTGACACCACGGCGCAGGTGGTCAGCGCCGCGCCATCGCGTTCCCACTGCTGCCAGATCCCGGCCAGCGCCATCACCCCGCCATCGGCGCGGGTGATGTACCAGGGCAACCGCGCCCCGCCCTGCCCGGCTGACCATTCGTAAAAACCCGATACCGGGATCAGGCAGCGCCGTTCCCGGACCGCCGCGCGAAAGGCCGGCTTTTCCGTCACGGTCTCCGACCGGGCATTGATCAGCAACGGGCCATCGGTCGGTGTCTTGTACCACGAGGGCACGAACCCCCACCGCATCGGGCGCAACCGCCGTATGCCACCTCCGGAGGTCACGGTGGCAATCGACTGGGTCGGGCAGACGTTGAATCGCTCGCCCCCGGGCAAGGTCCCGACTGGCAGATCATTGTCGGGCACGGCATCAAACAGCGCCGCCAGCGCCGCCATTGGGGTGGTGATCACGATCCTGCCGCACATCCGGGCAATCTAGCCTCTGACCCGGCGAAATGCTATCCTGCGCTGACGGAGGTACAAAGATGCCGATTGCCCTGCGCCCCCCACTCGGACCGCTGACCCAGATCCAGCGCCGGGTGGAAAAGCTGGACCGGGCCCGGGCGTTTTACCGTGATGCGCTGGGGTTGACCGAACTATACAGCTTTCCCGGCATCGCGTTCCTTGCCCTCGGCGATACCCGGCTGATGCTGCGCGAAACCGGCAGCAAGGACGAGGCGGACATCCTGTATTTCACCGTCACCGGCATCAAGGAGCGCCGCGCCGCACTTGGCCACGGCCATGTGACCTTCATCAGCGATCCCCACATGATCCACCGCCATCCCGATGGCACCGAGGAATGGATGTGTTTCTTTCACGATGACGAGGGCCGCACCCTGGCGCTGGCCGAAGCGGTGCGGGCAGGATAGCGCTCCCCGCGTCTGGCACCCAAATCATGCCTCAAACCCCGCGCCGCCCCGGCCTCCGAGCCGGGGCCTCGATTCTGCCGAGCGGGCTTTCGGGGTGAGGCCCCCGCCTGCGCGGGG